>JANOYE010000305.1:0-3250 GCA_031428695.1 Rhodoferax sp.
TTTGGTGTCAACACCCAGCACATACTCCAAGGTATCCCAGAGCAAATTGGCCGCTACACCCGATGTCTTTTTGGTGCCAAGCGGCACGCGAAAGTTTTGCGCAACTTTCTTCTTGCCTTGATGCTCACGCGTGTCGCGTATCTGTAGCAATTGTCCCTGTGCATTAATCTCCAGCAGGTAAGGGATTTCTTTTTGCTCCAACCCAAACATGGGCAGACGCTGCGCTGGGTCAGGGTCATCGCACTTGCGACGGTAGTAGTCGTTCAGAGCTTGCAAAATCATCCGCGTGCCTCCTCGAACGGCGGGACTTGCACCTCGCCGTTGATCATTTTTGCGTTGAAGAATCGGGGTTGCGGATCAGCGGGGTGGGTAAAGTCCAGGTCGTGCAGCATCCAGCCCAGCTCGCGGGTTTCGCCAATCGGCGTAGCTGGCGGGGTGTCGGCGGTGACCAGCGAGAAGCTTGCCGCAAACTCACGGCAGCCCAGATACGGCTGGTTCACGCACTGCCCCTTGCTAGCACGGCGGGTGAACATTTCGATGTATTTCATCAAGGGATCGGTGCAGCCTGGTGCCAGAGACAAGTCGGCATGGATGCGGTAGGCCACATCGCGCAAGAAGTAGCCCGCACGTTGCTGGCGTTCGTCTTCGATGTAAAGGCCCAGCGTGCCGCTGCCTGCCGTCATGGCCTGCTGCACGTTGCGGGTAGACACCACCGCACTGACCTCATTACGCCGCAGGTTGATCCAGCGGATCGGCTTAAGCACTTCAATGCGATTCACCCGCCAACGAATGGCAGGCTTCCAAAGCACGGATTCAAAAATTGACCGGGCTGCTGAAGGTGTCATCACATCGTAAGAGACGCGTTCGACCTTCATCTCCGGGCGGGTGAAACAGGCGAAGGGGCCTGCGACTTCGAGGCAAAACGTGGTCATAGGCTCATTCCATGAATATTCATACCGCGAAGGCTGAGGGGTTGTAAACATCGTCTTCGGGCATAAAGCCCAGGATGGGATGGTAGAGATTGTCAGCATTCAACTGAACATACAAACCCGGCATCGGCAGGGTCAAACTGCCCTGCGCCAGCATCCTGTCTGCCACCCGCTTGCGGATACTGACGGTGTAGCGCTGAAGTTCGCGCATCAGCCAGCGTTTGGGGCCGTCGGCGGCCAAAGTGGCCAGCAATTTATCCATGTCGTCTTTGGCATTCGCATAACGAACTACGACCATGGCAATGTCCTCGTCCTCGATCAATCGAAACGCCTGGGCGGCAGAGCGAAACTTGACGCTCAGGGTTTTGGGCTCGACCTTGAGTAGGGGGCAAACTTGCTTGCTGTCTAGGTCAACCGAGTAATAAAACTCTTTGAAGTACTTGGCAAATAGCTTGCGCGCCAGCGGGTCGTTGGACTGGCCGTCCAAGGTGGAAATGCAGGCTTCAGCCCCTTTTCGCAGATGCCCAGCGGGTGGGCGCTCTGGCGGTACGAAGACCACGACACGCCCCTTGCCTGCCAACTGCCCCTCCCGGTTGCAGCGGCCAGCCGCCTGGGCGATGGAGTCCAGCCCGGCCAGGGCGCGGTACACCACGGGGAAGTCAATGTCCACACCGGCTTCAACCAACTGCGTGCTGACCACTCGAAGTGGCTGCGTGTCAAGCCCGTCTCGTTTGGCCTTCAACCGGTCTTTTATCTGTGCAATCACAACTTTGCGGTGTGCGCCACACATCAGTGCGGACAGGTGCAAGGTGTCAGGTGGCATCAGGCACTGTAGTTCGCGGGCGGCTTTGCGAGTGTTGACAATGGCCAGCACGCAATCCTCTTGAGCGAGTTGGGTTGCGGTGCTGGCCCACGGTATCGATATCGTCCAGTCTGGCGGCAACTCAACCTTGACACGTTGCAGCGCATCAAACAGCTTGTCGGGCTCGTCAATGATCTCGCGTACGCCTTCTAAACCGCGCAGTCCTTTTTCAGGGTCGAAATAGGTGGTGCTGTTGAGCGCAGGCTGGGTGGCTGTACACAGCACCATGGTCACGCCATAGTGCTTAACCAGCAGATTGAGCACATCGAGAATCGGCTGCAGAAACGCGGGCGGCAGTTGCTGCGCTTCGTCCAGCACGATGACGCTGCCCACCAGGTTATGCAGCTTGCGGCAGCGAGAGGTTTTGGCGGCAAACAGCGACTCGAACAATTGCACGTTGGTGGTGACTACGAGCGGGGCATCCCAGTTTTCGCAGGCCAGGCGGCTGCGCATGGTTTCGTCTTTTTCAGCAGCATCGGCCTGGCTGTGGTGCTCGATCAACACCTCGTCACCCAGCGACTTGAATACGCCACGGAACACGTCGGCAGTTTGCTCAATGATGCTGGTGTAAGGGATGGCGTAAATGACGCGGCGTTTGCCATGCGCACGAGCGTGCTCCAGCGCGAAAGCAAGACTGGACAACGTCTTGCCGCCGCCAGTGGGCACGGTGAGCGAGAAGAAGCCCGCAGGCAATGCCGCCTTGGCACGGCACTGGCGCAGGATGTCGGCACGCAAGGTGTTGACCAATGTGTCAGCCACCGGCAGCGCAGCCATGTGGGCGTCAAACGCCACCCGCATTTGGGCAAGCGACGGGAAGCCTTCGCGGCGAGCGGGTTTGCCTGCGTCGAAGTGCGCTTCGGTATCGAGAAAGTCGGCATCCACCAAGCACGAGAACAGCATACGCACCCATAGGGCAAAGCCGAGAGATCCACCTGGAATCTGTACCTCTAGATCGCTATGCGCCAGGATACTGGCGGGGGGATCGGCGGCCAAGGCTTCCTTCAGTTCCAGCGCGGAATCATCGCTTTGCAGCCGCTCTGTAAGCCCGCCATCCCAATCATCCAGGCCTGCGTGGTGCCCTGCGATTAGGTAGGCGAGGATGTTGCCGTAGGGACGGTTTGGTTGGTTGAGCTGCTGTATGGCCCACAGCGCGCCAGCGGCAGAGTGGGTCTTTTCGCGCCCGCCCACTTTGTTTTCAATGTGGGCGTCCGGGTTGTCGCCCAGCCGCACGTAGCGCTGAAACCCCGGACGATACTTACCCAAATCATGCCAAAGCCCGGCAATATAAGCCCAGCGCTGGGTCGTGGTTGCAGGTTCAAACGCTTCTGAAAACTCAGCCGCCATCGCAGCCACAGACTGCAAGTGCGCCGCCAACAGATGCCCTCCCGAGTGGGCCAATGGTTCTGACACGATAGCTTCCCCCAGAAATTCTTGATCTGCAACCACGACCCAGCGCTGG
>JANOYE010000306.1:0-2702 GCA_031428695.1 Rhodoferax sp.
CAGCATTGAGCTTTCGCCGTAGAACGGGGCGGCGTACATTTTCCCGTCGACCGACAGGCCGTTTTTCATCGCGGGCAGGATGTCGTCGGCATCGTATTTCGCGTCGCCCTTCAACTCCGTGAGCCAGCCTTTTTTGCCCCAGATGGGGGTCTCGTACATGCCAATGGTCATCACGTCAAACTGGCCGCCTTTGGTGGCAATGTCGGTGGTGACGCGCTGGCGCAGCACGCCTTCTTCGAGCGTCACCCACTTGACCTTGATGTCGGGGTTGGCCGCTTCAAAGTTCTTGGTGAGCTTTTGCATCTCGATCATGTGGCCGTTGTTCACCGTTGCTACCACCAGCTCGGTCGCCGCGTGCGCACTACCGAATGGGCCGCTCAGTGCGAACGCGCTCGCCAGTACCAAAGTTGCTTTCAATTTCATGGTTGTCTCCTGAAAACTTGCAAGGGTTGAAAAATGTGCGGCACGGGAATGATTTTTGCGCCGACATGCTGACGATAGAACCGAATGGCGTTCAAACAGGTACTGACAACCCGATGTTCAATACTTTGATGCATCTATTCACTAGGACTTTCACCAATATGGAACTAAAACGTATCAATCTGCAATCATCTTCCGATCTGGCGGAGAATCATTGGATGATTGATCAAACCATGCACACCTACATCCCCGCACAAGGCCACGGCCTGCCGCACGACCCGTTCAACGCCATCGTTGGCCCCCGGCCGATTGGCTGGGTCTCCACCCAGAGCAAATCCGGCCTGGTGAACCTTGCGCCCTACAGCTTTTTCAACGGCTTCAACTACACGCCGCCGATCATCGGCTTCTCCAGCACGAGTTACAAAGACTCGATTCGCCACATTGAAGAAACGCGCGAATTTGTGTGGAACCTGGTGACGCGCCCCAATGCCGAAGCCATGAGCGCCACCAGTGCGCATGTGCCGCCCGATGTGAACGAGTTTGAATTGGCCGGCCTCACGCCGGTGCCTTCACGCGTGGTGGCGCCGCCGCGTGTGGGTGAAAGCCCGGTGTCGTTTGAATGCAAGGTGACCCAAGTGGTGCGCCTGCAAAACGCGCAGGGCGCGCCAGTGGATGCCTGGGTGACGTTTGGCGAAGTGGTCGCCGTGCACATCGCCAAACGCCTGCTCAAAGACGGCGTCTACCAAACCGCCGCTGCCCACCCGGTGCTGCGTGGCGGCGGCCCGGCAGACTATTTTGAGCTGGGCGAATACTTCAAGATGTTCCGCCCCAAATAAGGCTTCGAACATAGAAAAGGAAGAAATTAACTTGGTTGTTAATTACTTCCGAAATTCAGGCCTGCATGACCGGCTATTGAATAAAAAGAACAATCAAGTCACGAATTTACTCAATAGTTTGCTATATAAATAGTAGCAAAACAGCTGCTAAGCAGTTGCTTACGCCGACTGCTGCAAAGCCGCAATGCGCTCTTCCATCGGCGGGTGGGTTGAAAACAACTTGCCGATGCCGCCCGCAATGCCAAAAGCCGCCACACTCTTGGGCAACTCGCCCGGAACCATGCCACCCAAGCGGGCCAAGGCATTGATCATGGGCTGCTTGCGGCCCATGAGTTGCGCGGCGCCTGCGTCAGCACGGAACTCGCGGTGGCGCGAGAACCAGGCCACCACCATGGCGGCGGCGAAGCCCAGGATGATGTCGAGCACGATGGTGCTGACCATGTAGCCGATGCCGGGGCCACTGTTGTCGTTGCCTTTGCGCAAAAAGCTGTCAATGGCGTAACTGATGACGCGGGAGAGGAAGACCACAAAGGTGTTCATCACACCCTGAATCAGCGTCATCGTCACCATGTCGCCATTGGCGATGTGGGCCACTTCATGGCCGATCACGGCTTCAATCTCTTCATGCGTCATGCCTTGCAGCAAGCCGGTGGAGACAGCGACCAGCGCCGAGTTTTTGAACGCCCCGGTGGCAAACGCATTGGGTGCGCCTTCAAAAATGCCGACTTCCGGCATGCCGATATTCGCCTTTTCAGCGAGTTTGCGCACGGTTTCCACAATCCACGCTTCGTCGGCGTTGGCAGGCTGGTTGATGACGCGCACGCCCGAGGTCCACTTGGCCATGGGCTTGCTGATCAACAGCGAAATGATCGCGCCGCCAAAACCCATGAGCAGCGAAAAACCCATCAGTTTGGTGAGGTCCAGCCCCGTGCCGGTGAGGTAACGGTTCACGCCCAACAGGCTGCCGACGATGCCCAACACGGCCACGACCATGACATTGGTCAAAACAAACAACAAGATGCGTTTCATGGTTTCCTTCTAAAGTGGCCCAATCCATTGGGCCGATGGCGCGAATGTTAGGGGCAAATGGGCCGATTTCAAGAGTTCACCCCATGAATCGTCAGGTTATGACAGGCTGGAACCCGCGCGCAGGCTGCGAAAAACGCTCGCGTCATCGTAAAAATCCGGGTTTTCATTTTCTGGCCACCAGCCCGGAACGCCCAGCACCGGCAGGTGCGCAAACGGTTTGGTCGCCAGTTTTTCCGCGCTCAAATCAGCGGCCACGAAGTCGTCAAGACTCGTCATTGATTCTGTAGTTGGCCACACCCGGTAAACGTGCGCTGTGATCGCTTTTCTCGGCGACACCAGCTTTTCAAGCAAGGCGTGGCCGAACAGGACAAGCTGCGCCTGCTGCCACAAAGCCCGCTGGCCAATAAACAGGCTCTG
>JANOYE010000307.1:0-9198 GCA_031428695.1 Rhodoferax sp.
AGGAAGCTTCGGCGGGAGAAAACATCACATTGTCCAGCCACCCAAATCGCCGAAGCATCAACGCCGCCGGTTGCGCCAGCCCAGCAGCCCCAGCCCGGCCAGCAGCAGCGCAAGCGTCGACGGCTCAGGCACGGCGGCTACGGCGGCTACCACATCGCCCGAACGAACAGCCCACGCCGACAACGTGCCGCTCTCGGTGACGCCGTCCTGGGAACCATTGGCAAAGAAGAAGAACCACGCGTTTAAGCCGGGAAACAACTCCGTGCCGGACCAGTAGATTTGCTGGATGTCAGTGAGGCCTTCGCCACCCACCGCAGTCTGCGTGCCGGTCTTGTTATTGCCAAATTGCCCAGCCAGGTTTTGATAGAACATGTAGCCCAGTTCGTTGCCGCTGGCCGCGCAGGCGGCAGCGGCCACTGCGTCGCAACGGGTATCTGTACGGGTGGGCGAGGTCAGGTTGATCGTCGGCAGCCGCCAGTCGTCAAACCCTGCAAATACCAGATTGGCGGCCCAGGTGTTCGCCTGCGCCCATGACAGGTTTGAACTGCCCGGCAGATTGGCATTGCGCGTCCAAGTGATGTCGAGCACATCGTCGTAGACCAGATCCGCCCCGCGCGATATCAACGTTGCCGATGCGCTGCCCGCCCATGCCATCCCCGCCACCAGCACTGCCGTGGCCCAGCGTTTTGCCAGCACTTGCCATTGACTGTTCATTTGAAGCTCCTTGTTGTTGGCGGTATTGCATGCGTCCGATGAAGCTGCAAGCAAATTCCACGCCTGAAAAATATTCTTTTAAAACAAATACTTAGACATCCCCCCCCCCGCTGCTGTGAGTGGAACGGAAAAGTGTAAAGAATTCCGACAGCTTGTGTGACCATCGAGGGTTTAACGGCGCTTGGCGTGGCCAAGGCGATTGCCAGCTGATTCCACACCCAAGCCCATGCCGCCATTGACCGAGCCGCGCAGGCCAGTTGCGACACCGCCGTGGCGCTGGCGGCGATTGCGGATTCGGGCCATTTGATTTGGGCGCGTTTCAGATTTTGTACATCCATGGATTTACATTGACAGTCAAAAGGCGTAAAGTACACCCGATGTACATCCCTGGTTGACACACCATGCACACCACCACCCGAGCCTTCAAAAACGGCAATTCCCAAGCCGTCCGCATCCCGGCCAGTCTGGCCTACGAGCGCACCGACATGGAACTGCTGATCGAACGCCATGGCGATGAAATCCGCATCCGGCCTGCCGGGCGGTCGCTGGCCGGCGTGTTGGGCAAGTTCGCCCGCTTTTCGCCCGCCTTCATGGCCGAAGGCCGGGGCAGCCATGGTCAAACCGAGCGGGATGCTCTCTGATGCCGCGCTATTTGCTCGACACCAACCTGTGCATCTACCTGATGAAGCACCAGCCCCCCGAAGTGGCAGAGCGCTTTGCCCTGTGCCAGGTGGGCGACGTGGTGATGTCAGCCATCACTTACGCCGAGCTGGCATACGGCGTGTCGGTGGCGGCCAATTCGGCGCGCGAGCAGGCCAATCTGGCCAGCCTGATTGAAGACATCCCCGTCATGCCCTTTGACGAAGAGGCGGGCAATGCTTACGGCCCCATCCGACAAGCCACCCGCAGCAGCAAAACCGACCACCTGGACAAGCTGATCGCCGCCCACGCAGTGGCGCTGGGTGTGGCGGTGGTGACAAACAACCTGAAGGACTTTGCCAAATACCCCGGCGTTTCTACAGAGAATTGGCTGGAATCCCGCAATTGACGCCTATGGGAAGCCCCAGCGCGGTGGCGTAGTCATTCAGGGGCTGGATGGCGTAAACAAATGGCGTTATCGCGAATGCTATCATATATATAGCAACATCAGTCCATTTCACGTGACTTGGAAGCCAATTTGGCTTGAATTTTTCCGAAATCGATCAAAATCGGTCAATTGTTAACATGGAGGTTAACAATTGGTAATTCTGCCGAATCCCAGACCAATGGGCCGGCTTTGACTCAGGGTTTCTTGCCCAATCCCAGCCGCCCCGCGCCTTCGGTGTACAGCTTGACTTTTTCCGTCATGAAGGCGTCCATTTCGTTCACGCCCACGTTGACCAGTTCGAAGCCGCTTTTGGCGGCTAGCTCCTTCATCTCGGGGTCGTTGTTCAACGCGGCCCACATGTCGGAGATTTTCTTACGGGCTTCAGGCGGCGTAGATTTTGGCACGCCGATGCCTCGGTAGGCGCCATCCACCCAGTTCACGCCCAGCTCTTTGAACGTTGGCACATCGGGCATCAGCGGGTGGCGTTTGTCCATCGCCACGGCCAAGGGGCGGATGCGGGTTTTGTTGTTGATGGCAAAGGCGGTGTAGGTCATCGCGCCATCGACCTGCGCGCCCATCACCGAGGTGGCCATGTCGCCGGTGCCTTTGAAGGGCACGTAGATTGTTTTCACGTCAAACGCCGCGTTGAAACGCTCATGTGCGGCGTGGTTGGCGGAGTTTTGGCCGCTGCCGCCCAGGCTCAACTTGCCGGGGCTGGCCTTGGCGGCCTTGATGAAATCGGCAAAATTCTTGATCGCGCTTTGCTCCGGCACCACCAAAATATCGGGCGTGTAGTGGAACCAGAACACCGGCGTGATGTCGGCTGTTTTGTACTGCACCTGGCCTTCAATCGGCTGGAACACGATATGGGGCAGGTTCACGCCGACGATGTTGACGCCGTCGCCGGGCAACTGGTTCATCTGGCTCCACATCAGCGCGCCGCCCGCGCCGGCTTTGTACTGGATGATGGTTTCAATCGCCGCGCATTTTTTCTTCAGCACCATTTGCTGGTGCCGTGCCGACAAATCAGACTCGCCGCCCGGCGGGAAGGCTTGGAAGTATTGGACGTTTTTGTCTGGGCAGGCTTGGGCCAGCGCGATGGGTGCCAGCAAGCTTAAGGCTGCGGCTATCAGCAATCGTTTCATTCGGGTCTCCTGGAGTATCGGGTTGATTTTCCTATGCCGCAGCAAGGGCCGCGCACACGGCTTGTGTCACCTGCGCAGTCGTCGCCTTGCCGCCCAAATCGCTGGTGTGCAGGCTCAAGTCTGCCGTCACTTGTTCAATCACCGCCATCAGTTTCGCGGCGGCTGCGGCCTCACCCAGGTGTTCCAGCAACATCACGCAGCTCCAAAAGGTGCCCACGGGATTCGCCAGGCCTTTGCCCATGATGTCAAAAGCCGAGCCATGGATCGGCTCGAACATGCTGGGGTAACGCCGCTCGGGGTCGATGTTGCCGGTGGGGGCGATGCCTAAGCTGCCCGCCAGCGCAGCGGCCAAGTCGCTTAAAACGTCGGCATGCAAATTGGTGGCGACCAC
This sequence comes from Rhodoferax sp., assembly GCA_031428695.1. GTDB lineage: Bacteria > Pseudomonadota > Gammaproteobacteria > Burkholderiales > Burkholderiaceae_C > JANYCG01. The sequence goes on from JANOYE010000307.1 coordinate 3,338, forward strand.
GGTGTCAATGGTCGCTGGTTTGTTCACCATGCGCGCGGTCATGGCGTCTACCAGTTCTTTGTCCCACGCCACATCGGGGAACTCTTTGCTGATTTGCACCGCGATCTCATCCCACATCACCATGGCGTGGCGCTGGGCATTGGACTTGGTGACGACGGTGAGAAATTTGCGCGGCCGCGACTGCGCCAGCTTGAAAGCGAAACGCATGATGCGCTCCACGCCCACGCGCGTCATGATGCTCATGTCGGTGGCCACTTCAATCGGGTGGCCCTGGTGCGCGCGCCCGCCCACACCGGCGTATTCACCTTCGGAGTTTTCCCGCACGATGACCCAATTGAGATCCTCGGGTTTGCAGCGCTTCAATGGCGCGTCGATGCCGGGCAGGATGCGGGTTGGGCGCACATTGGCGTATTGGTCGAAACCTTGGCAAATTTTGAGGCGCAGGCCCCACAGCGTGATGTGGTCGGGGATGTTCGGGTCGCCCGCCGAGCCGAACAAGAGCGCGTCTTTGTGGCGGATGGCGTCCAGGCCGTCTTTGGGCATCATCTCGCCGTGGGCGCGGTACCAGTCGCCGCCCCAGCCGAATGACTCGAATTCAAATTTGAAATTGCCGATGAAAGACCTTGTGGCGGCCAAGGCCTCAAGCACCGTTTGGCCCGCAGGGATGACTTCTTTGCCGATGCCGTCGCCGGGAATGCAGCCGATTTTGTAGGTTTTCATAGGCACAGAGTTTAGTGCCCGCCGGTTCACCGCCTAAGCCCGGTCAATCAAAAACATGTTCGTGCGCCCAGCTCAGCAGTGACTTTCTGAACTCCGTCACGGCCGGACTGTCGTCTTTGTTGCGCCACAACACATACACATCGCCATTGAGTTGCTCGGGCGCCAGTGCTGAAGCTGGCGCGCCGTCGCCGCCATTGACGCTTTTGACCTCTTGCGCGGTCACTGAGATTTGCGATTGCGTCAACGTGCACAGCTGAATCGCGTCTTTGCGCAGCAACGCCATTGACGCCGGCGCCAAGGTCACACCCATGCCAGCGGCCACCAAATTCAGCGCCGCCGGAATTTCCACAACTTCCTGAACGATGCGCGGCGCGAAGCCTTCACGCAGGCAGGCGTCATACAAGCGCTTGGCAAAGGCGGATGAGTCTTGCTGCAAGAACACGAAATCTTCGTTGCGCAAATCCGCCAAGCTGATTCGGTTGCGTTTGGCCAGACGGTGCCCCGGCGGCAATGCCACCACCACCGGGTCTCGCCACAACAGCGCAGCGTTGACCTTGGCGTCTTGCGCTGGTGTTCGCGAGAGGCAAATGTCGAGTTGATCGCCGCGCAGCGCATGCAGGTGGTCTGCCGGTTTCATCTCCCTCAGGGCGATCTCAACCTTGGGCCGCATCTGGCGAAATTCATTGATGAATTTTGGAAACGGCCCCATGAAGTGGGAGCCCGCCAGGCCAATCTGCACGCGGCCTTCGAGGCCGCTGGCGACGCGGGCAACGTGGCCGCGCGCCTCCTCAATGCGCGCCAGAATCGCCTTGGCATGCGGCTGCAGGGCACGACCGGCATCGGTGAGCGACACGCTGCGGCTGGTGCGGTCAAACAGACGGGCGCCCAGCTCGCCTTCGAGTTGGGCGATCTGATGGCTCAAGGGTGGCTGCGAAACATTCAGGTTTTTCGCCGCCCGCGTGAAGCTCAAATCCGTTGCCAACGCGTTGAAATACCTCAGTTGTCGCAGTTCCATGGGGTTGTTCCTGTTGCCCTTGATCTGATTCATCTCGCTCCGGTATGAAATGATCTTGAAAATGTATTTGTGTGCATGAATGTTAAAAGCAACAATGCGGCACCGCAAGACAACTGTGGCTCGCTCAAACCCGGAAATAGACCTGAAATGACTGCCAATTCAAACCCCAACCCACCCGCAAAAGCCAACTACCGTGTCGGCCTGATCGTGCCAAGCTCCAACACCACCATGGAGACTGAGATTCCGGCCATGTTGCGCGGGCGAGAGGGCGTCTTGCCCGAACGCTTCACCTTCCACTCCAGCCGCATGCGCATGAAATCGGTGACCAAGGAGGAACTTGCTGCGATGGACAAAGACTCTGACCGCTGCGCGCTGGAGCTGTCAGACGCGCGCATGGACGTGATGGGTTACGCCTGCCTGGTGGCGATCATGAGCATGGGCAAGGGTTACCACCGCGAATCGCAACGCCGCCTGCATGAGGTGACAGCCGCCAACGGCGCGCCCACGCCCGTCATCACCAGCGCGGGCGCCTTGGTGGAAGGTTTGAAGGCGATAGGTGCCAAACGCGTCTCGATCATCGCGCCCTATATGAAGCCGCTGACCCGGCTGGTGATTGACTACATTGAACACGAAGGCATTGAAGTGGTCGATAGCGTGTCTTTGGAGATCCACGACAACCTGGCCGTGGGCGCACGCGACCCCAAAGCGCCTTCAGAACTGTGGAAACAGCTCAACCTGAAAGGGGCAGACGCCATCGTCGCCTCGGCCTGCGTGCAGATGCCGTCACTGGCGTCGATTGAGCTGATTCAGGCGGCCAGTGGTTTGCCGGTGGTTTCCAGCTCGGCATGCACCACTTACTCGATTCTCAAGAGCCTCGGGCTGGAGCGGCGCGTGCCGGGTGCCGGAGCGCTTTTGTCGGGCGCGTATTGAAACAGCGAAAATGCACCATGAACAAACTATTTTTCACTCAACACATTCTGGCCTGCGCGCTGGCAATCTCCGCCAGCGCCGCCATGTCGCAAAGTTTCCCTGCCAAACCGATCACCCTGGTGGTGCCCAACCCGCCCGGCGGTTTTGTTGACGCGTCGGCGCGCATCCTCTCGGACTCACTCGCCAAAGTGGTTGGCCAACCGGTGGTGATCGACAACAAAGGCGGCGGCAGCGGCAACGTGGCCTACCAGTTCGCCGCGCGCGCCGCGCCAGACGGCTACACCTTGCTGAACTCCTACTCGGCCTACCACGTCGGCAACCCCAACCTCAGCCCCAAACTGCCGTGGGCGCAGAAAGACTTTGCGCCAGTCGCATTGATCACCGTGGCTACCAACGTGATTGCCATTCACCCGTCTGTGCCCGCCAACAACTTGGCCGAGTTCATCGCCTACGTGAAGAAGAACCCGGCCAAACTCAGTTACGCCTCACAGGGCAACGGCTCGCTCTCGCACATCGGCACCGAGATGTTCAAACAGCAGACGCAAAGCAGCATCGTGCACATCCCCTACCGCGGCTCGGGCCCCGCCGTGCAAGACGTGCTTTCGGGCCAGGTGCAGGTGTTCATCACCACACCGCCTTCGGTGATGGGCCACGTGCAGGCGGGCAAACTCAAAGGTTTGGCAGTGACCAGCAAAACGCGCCATCCCAGCATGCCCACTGTGCCCACCACCACCGAGGCGGGCATGAAGGGGTTTGAGCTGGAAGCCTGGATTGGCATCTTCGCGCCCGCCGGCACGCCGCCGGATGTGGTGGCCAAACTCTCAGGCCAAATCAAGGCCGCGCTGGAACTGCCTGAAACCAAAACCCGCGCCGATACAGCGGGCATTGAGCTGCGTTATTTGCCGCCCGCCGCGCTGGAGGCGCTGGTGCAAAAAGACACGGCGTTTTGGGCCCAAACCATCAAAGGGGCGGGCATCACGGCGGATTGAGGTTTGCCTGGCCCGCCGATTGAGTGGCGCGAACGGCTTGCGCTGCAACCGAAAACCCCCCGGAAAGCCTCATCCAGAAACGGGTTTTACAATTTCGGAGCCACACTCCGAAATTGTAAAAACAACAGGCGTTGGCTACAAATTCGACCACGGCAGCACATCCACGCCTTCGCGCATGAAACCGTCGGCCCCGCCATAAACCAAGCCGCTGTAAATGGCGGAGAAATTGCCTCGTTCGGCGGCATATCTGCGCCATCTGTGCAGATTCGCAAATGAATCCCCCGCCACATTGATGCCGGATTTGATCTCAACGGCCGCAATCTCGTTGCCCCGCTCCAAAATCAGGTCAACCTCGGTGCCCACGTTGCCGCGCCAGAAGTACAGCGGATCCCGGATGCCCGCGTTGCAGCGGTTTTTGAGGAATTCGTTGACCACCAAGGTTTCAAAAAGCGCGCCGCGCAGCGGATGCGTCTGGGCTTGTTGCGCGGTCTGGATGCCCAGCAGAAGCGATCCATATCGCGTGAATGAAGCGCTGGAAAGAAGCCCTTCACCAGCAGGCTGGCGCAGTCCGGCGCCAAACGCCCCGCCTGGCGCAGCTCCGCCACGGACAGCGGATGCAGCGCCACCAGCGCCGTCCGCCCTGCCAGGCTTTGTGTCACGTTGGAGAGCAAAGACAGGTTCTTCGAGCCTGTCAAGACAAACAGGCCCATGCGGCCGTCCGCATCCACCACACCTTGCAATTGTGAAAACAGTTCGGGCGCATTTTGCGCCTCGTCAATCACCGCTCCATCTGAGAATTGCAGCAGAAACGCCGCCGGCTGGCTGCGGGCCAGGCCGCTTGGCGGAAGGCCGCTGCCCGCGCAGCGCAGCGCCGCCTATTGAGCCTGCAGGTTGATGGATTTGGCCATCGCCGCGCCTGCAGTGGCTTCTTTTTTGTAGAAGCTGTCGAGCTGGGTCAGGCTCATCGGCTCGGCGATCACGGTGCCGGCGCCTTCGATGATCTTGCGGATCTCGGGGTTGGCCAAGGCCGCGTAGGTGGCTTTGTGGATGGCGGCGATCTGGGCGTCGGGCGTTTTGGCGCTGGCCTGGACGCCGATCCAGATGCTGAATTGGTAGTCTTCAAAACCTTTGGTGCCACTCGCGGGCACGAGCTTGGGCAGGCGCGCGATGGATTGGTTCGAGGCAATTGCCAGCGCTTTGATCTGGCCGCCGTCAATCGCGCCGAGCACGGGGCCTACCAGGGGCACCACCGCAAAGTCGATCACGCCGCCCATCAGGTCTTTGAGGTAGGGCGCCAAGCCGTTGTAGGGCGCGTGCAGGCCTTTGGCACCGGCGCTTTGCAGGGCTTTCTCGGCCATCAGGTGGTACAGCGAGCCAACGCCGGTGGAGCCGAAGCTCAAAGGTTTGTCGGCCTTTTTGGCGAACGCCACAAACTCTTCGAGTGTATTGACCGGCAGGTCTTTTCTGACGGCAATGGCGATGTTGGTGTGGCCCGCCAAAGCGGCCATGCGCATGTCGTCGGGCTTGTTTTTGGCAGCGGCAATGCCCAGCGGGGTGTAGATCAACTCCAGCGGCGAGCCGGCCAGGATGGTGTAGCCGTCGGGCGTGGCGTTGGCGGCTTTAAGCACGCCCAGCGAGCCACCGACGCCCACCACGTTTTCAACAATGACCGGCTGGCCCAGGGCCTCCGCCATGCCTTTGCCGACCGAGCGGCCCAACACGTCCGAGCCACCGCCCGGAGGGAAGGCGACGATCATCGTCACAGGTTTGTTGGGGAATGTTTGCGCGGTGGCTGTGGATGCCAGCGTCAGCATGCCAAGGGCGGCGCCGGTGGCTGCGCCAGTTGTCAGCAGGTTTTTGATCCAGGATTTCATCGTGTTGCTCCTCAAGAATTGAAGGGGGATTGCCAGGCTAGGCAGGTCAGATTGGAACGCTTCGCTGCTGACCAGGCGGCGGGCGTTGTGAAAATCAATGGGCGGCGGCAAAGGACATCAAGCATTCAATCCGCAAAACGCGAAGTCAACCTCTGGGGCAAGGCCGCTGACGATCCGCGCGATGCTTTTGCCGGAGCCGCAGGCGTGCGTCCAGCCTAGCGTGCCGTGGCCAGTGTTGAGAAACAGGTTGGGCAACTTGGTTTTGCCGATGAGCGGCACGTTGCTCGGCGTGGCCGGGCGCAGGCCCGTCCAGAAGCTGGCCTGCGAAGCGTC
>JANOYE010000308.1:0-3952 GCA_031428695.1 Rhodoferax sp.
AGGGCCAATTTTGACGCTGTCATCATGGCCGCCAATACGACACCTCGTGCCCCGCTGGAGTGGCGTACCTCCTATGATGTCAGCGCTGAACTACTCGCCGCGAGCGTGGCCTAACCCCTCGCTCGAGGCGAGGCCCAACATGAAAACGCCAGGCCCGCGCAGTGGGCTGGCGCATTTTCCACCGCGCGGGCCTGGCGTTTTGCTGTCGGCCCCGCCTCAGCTCGAACGTTAGGCCTCACAAGACTCCCGTACGCCCCGCACTCATAGCGCAGTCCAGGTTATGCTTGAAGAGTGCGCCAGAGACTGGCCTCTACCCAACTAGGAGAATTCAGATGGCTTGGGACAGAACGATTGTGTTAGATCTCTATTGGTTTGACGGACAGTTGCCCGGCGGACAGCAGAAGGACCGTCGGTTTCTGCCATTCATAGATGGATTGGTAGTGAAGAGTGGCGGCACGCTGATACGAAAACACGCGGAGTTATACCGACTTCGGGAGTGCACGACTAAATCTAGGTTATATGTTTGCGGACACGGGGACGAGCACAAAGTTGCAGGCATGGACCCAGACCAGCTTGCGGAGTTTTTGATATCAAGTGGTTTAAGTGAAGTCGGCTATATACATCTGGCAAGCTGCGGAACTGCAATCGGCGATAAGCCGTATGCCTTGAAGCTTCAGCGATCGCTCTTCGCGTCAAGGATGCATATTGCTGCAGACATTGCGGGCCGTACTGGATACATTCGAATCAAGGATGACGGCAGCAAGGTCACAGAGGTCGGACCAGAGGATGCGTCAATCGAAGTTGCTAAGCCGTTTCACAAGCTAGTCTTCTAAGAGCCTGGCGAGTGATGCCTAACCCTACGTTCAACAGCATTTCGGCGGATGGAATGATGGATCAGCTTGCCCATCAATTGACGAAGTACTCGCTCTGGCTGCTGCCAGTGGTCTGGCTTGCGCTTGGCGGATTCGCGTGGTCCGGCCAACGGATTGCTGGCGTGCTGCTAATAGTGGCCGGCACCAGTGGACTTATCTGGAATTTCCTCTTTATGTACGTCGACCAGGGCCAGAGCCCTCAGCAGTACTGGAGCGCCATCACGTTCGTCCCATTCGCCGACGCACCTTTGGGTCACATCTTGTCTGTCTACTTGGCACTTTTGTCAAAGGCATCAGTTGTTGGCGCTATTGCCTGGATGGTGTTCCGTCGTGGATAGGCGAGTGCTGTTGAACCTTTTGCTGCAGCGGACGGCTTCGCCGCCCGCTGAGCGCGAACGTTAAAGCACCAGGTCTTCCATCATGAAAATTGATGTAAAACGAGTATCGACCGTTGCGACTGGTGACTACTATCAGGCTCTTTTCGAATCCAACGATCAAGATGACGAGCAGGCCGACCCATTTGACCCACCAGCGCCATACGTGCTGGTTCAACGTCAATTTGAGTCTTTCGATGGCGGCAAGTGCTACATCGAGTCGCACGACGAGGAGTACATTGGTCACTTTAAGCTTCAGCTAGTTGAGTTCAGCCCAACACGTTTGGCGTGTGTAATTGCCAGGCGCGATCACAAAAGTGTTGAAGTGTCTTTCGCATTGACAGCGGCTGACTTTGAGGATGCGCGGCCGATCGTTGAGGTCATATTTGGAGTAAGAGAGCCTAATGACGATGGGCTCTAGTCAATGGTTGGCAACGACCGTCATACAGCAAACACGATTCGGCTCCGCAGTGGGCGGTTCACTCGAAATTGGATGACTACAAGCAGCCTGAAATGGTCAGTTGGACAGCACTGGATCAATGTCGGCTCCTGGCCGCATTCGAGACGATCAATCAATAAGCGGTAAGTCCGCTTTCTCCCGGTTACCGCCACCCGATGCCCCCCCATCCAACAATGCAGGTCGTGGTGATAAGGCAAGGGGACCGGGCTTTGGTTCGGAAAGTGCGTGGGAGCGGCTTGTCGGTCATCCATAAAAAATGGCCAAGCGCCAGCTTGACCCATTTTTCGCAACCGCGCGTGCTTCCGAACCAAAACCGCACGCCGCTTGCCTGGTCGCCGCGACCGGGCCGATGCTAGCCACCTCACCCCTTGTTCAACATCCCCAGCTTCTCAATCACCGCCCGCTCCGAGGCGAAACTGTCGCGGGCGAACTTGGTGTAGTCCTCGGTGTTCATGTAGATCACGGATTGGTCGTATTTGTCGAACACGGCGAGCACGGCTGGGTCTTCCAGCGTCTTTTTGAAGGCGTCGTGAATGGTTTTGACAATCGCCGGATCCATGCCTTTGGGGCCGCCCACGCCGAAGGGTGAATCGGACACAGTGGCGTAACCCAGCTCGGTGAGGGTGGGCACGGTGGGCCAGCGTTTGGTGCGTTTGCTGCCGTAGGTGGCCAAGAGGCGCAATTTGCCGGCGTCCACATGCACGCCCCAGCCAGTGGCGTCGCTGGCGGACATGATGTGGCCGCCCAAAATCGCCTGCATGTTTTCGGCATTGCCTTTGAAGGGCACATTGGTGAGTTTGATGCCGGCTTTCTGCGCAAATTCTTCGATCGCCAGGTGCGGGCTGGTGCCCAGGCCAGTATGGCCATAGGTCATTTTTTCCGGATTGGCGCGGGCGAAATCCACATAGTCTTTGATGTTCTGAATGGGCGACGCGGCGGGCACCACCAGGCCGAAGGTGTAGCCGGTGAGGCAAGCGATCCAGGTAAAGTCTTTCAGGGTGTCGAACTGCGTTTTCTGCATGTGCGGGATGCGAAACACACCGTGCGGCAACTGCGCCAGGGTGTAGCCGTCGGGCTTGGCGTTGACCAATTCATTCGGCGCCATCATGCCGCCCGCGCCGGGTTTGTTCTCGATGACGACGGTGGCACCCAAGGCCTTGCCGGCGCTCTCGGCGATGGCGCGCATCACCACATCAGTGGAGCCGCCTGCCGGCCAGGGGCAGATGTATTTGATCGCACGCGCGGGGTAAGCCTGGGCGTACACCAGGCCCGGCAGGGCCAGAGCGGCCGTGCCTGCGACTGTGGCGTGAAGAATTTGGCGGCGTTGCAAGGTCATGAAAATCTCCGTTGAAATGAGGTGCATCATATTCGCTGTAGCATCACCCACCATGCTGAAAACCCCAACTCACTTCACCGCGCTGCACAGCGCGCACAACCACCCCTGCGCGCTGAACTTTGTCTTTCGAGGCGATGAACTCCTGGTGCGCGAAGCCGACCTAGGGTTGCCCGACGAGGCGGCGCTTTCGGAGATTGCCGCCCTTTCACTCAGCGCCTTTCAGCCGGTCGGCCGCTTGGGCGACGACTATTGCCAAACCGCATCGGCGGCCAAATCAGTCGCCGCGCCAGACGGCTTTGTGTTCCGCAAAATGCGCTCGCTGTTTGGTGCCTTGAACGAGGCGCATTTGTCGGTGGCGGGGCGCGCCTACCAGATCAGCGAATGGGCGCGCACGCACCGTTTCTGCGGTGCCTGCGCAGCGCCGACCACACAAATGGACGGCGAGCGCTGCATGAAATGCCCAGCCTGCGGACACGTGGCCTACCCACGCATTTCGCCTGCCATGATGGTGCTGGTCAAGCGGCAAGGGTCGATCTTGCTGGCCCGCCACAGCGCCTCGCCCACCGGCTTTTTCACCGCGCTGGCCGGGTTTGTGGAGGCTGGCGAATCGATTGAAGACACCATCCACCGCGAGGTGTTTGAAGAGGTCGGGTTGAAGGTGGGCCGGCACGACTATTTCGCCAGCCAGCCCTGGCCCTTCCCGCATTCGCTGATGGTCGCCTACACCGCCGAATACGAAAGCGGCGACATCCGCATCGACGAAGCCGAAATCGCCGAAGCGCGCTGGTTTGGCCCCGGCGACGAATTGCCACCGATTCCGCACGGCATCTCGGTGGCCAGCGCCTTGATACGCGCCCATTTGCCATAACAGCCGCTATTGCTGCAGTTCCCGCAGTGACCACGTTACCCG
>JANOYE010000309.1:0-28645 GCA_031428695.1 Rhodoferax sp.
GTTCCATGTCAAGTTCTATTCTCCAAGGCAAACGCATACTGATCACTCAGGCCGATGCATTCATGGGCCCGGTGCTGTGCGAAGTCTTCGCCGAGCACGGCGCCCTCGTGATCGCGAGCACGCAATCGCTCATCGACGCGCAAGCCCCGGCTGAGGTTGTCGCGGCAGCGGGCCGAATCGATGTTCTGGTCGCCAACCTGGCTCTGCCAGCGCCTTCGACGCAAGCCGCCGAGGTTTCCGAGGCCGAGTGGCACGACACTTTTGCAGCGCTTGTGCATCCCCTGCAGAGGCTGTTTCGCGCAGCTCTGCCCCAGATGATCGAGCGTGGCGCCGGGAAAATCCTGGTGATGGGCAGCGCCTCTGCCCTGCGCGGGATGAAGCGTGCCTCCAGCTACAGCGCAGCCCGCGGGGCTCAACTCTCTTATGTTCAATCGGTCGGCGTTGAAGTGGCTGTCCACAATATTCAGGTGAATGTGATCGCCCAGAATTTCGTCGAGAACCCGACCTACTTCCCGCCTGAAGTCCTGGCTAACCCGCGATTCCAGGAGCGATTGAAGCGTGAAGTGCCGCTGGGTCGCCTGGTCGGCGCGCGGGAAGATGCGCAGTTCGCAGCCTACCTGTGCAGCGAGTCGGCCAACTGCTTCGTCGGCCAGGTATTCCCGGTCTGTGGAGGCTGGGTGGCGCGGTAATGGCTCAGTAGTGGCGCGCCCGTAGGGTGCCAGTGGGGTGCCAGTGCGTTGAAGAGACTGTAGCCATAAAATATTAACCTACAGGTTAATATTGAGTCATTTGACCGCTGAAATTACCGAAAAGTAAATATTTTTGGCCTCTAAGTCTCGTATTACATAGATAGTTTGCTATCTATAAAGTAGTAAATAGAAATTTTGTGCATTCGACGACGGTCAGGCCCAACCCTATGACCGCGCATGACCCTATGACCGACCCCGACTTTTCAAATATCCCGGCCTGGGTTTGAAATGCGCGACCGCGAAAATGACAATTTCGTCCTCCCCAACCAAGTAGACAACCGAAAACGGAAGCTTTTTTGGAAACACGCGCCGAGTTCAATGTTTGTGCGGAGCTCCTGCAAACGGCAACGACGCCGCCAATTCCACGGCGGCTTCAACGAACCGCCGGAATCGTTCCCCGAGTCCAGCTTGGATAGCTTCGCAATAGGCAACACTGTCCAGGAACTCAAGACGCGCCTCGCCATGAAAGCGCGCATTGGTCACTGGGTCAGGCGACGAGCTTCCGCAAATACATCGGCTGCGGGTGAAAGCGCTGCTTCTTCGCGCTCGTACTCGCCAATCCGTTTGAGAATCTCGGTATCCCAAGCGGCTTCGACTTCTGGCGACGACCATTCCTGCAACGACTCAAGGAGCCCTTGCGCAAGCTGCGCCCGCTGTTCCGGCAGAAGGTGACGGGCTCGCTCAGACAACTCAGAAAGCAAACTAGACACAGACATTCTCCGCTAGGCAATTTAACAAGTTCACTTGTCCCGAACCTCTTGCACGCCAAACCGATCATGGGTGAAACGAATAGCGTTTATCCGCCGCACGCGCTTGCGATGAAGTTTGGCATTGACCCGATCCACTTTGGCCTGGTGATGGTCGTCAACCTGGCGCTGGGCATGATCACGCCGCCCTTCGGTGTCAACTGGTTTGCCGCCTGCACTGTGGCCAAAATATCGCTGGATCGCATCGTCGGCCAGCTATTGCCATTTGTGCTGGGTGTGTTGGCATGTTTGATGGTGACCACCTACGTGCCGGCCGTATCGTTGACATTGAGAGATCTTGTTTACACAAAGTGATGTGGCCCCCGCGTTCGCTCACTGCGTGCAGCTCTCTGCCCCCTAAGGGGGCGCATTTCCCCTTGGGGCGGCCCGGCGGGAAAACAAACTCCCGCGCGCACGCTAGAATTTGATCTGTCAGGAGAGCGCGTTCCCTTGGGGACGCCGCCGAAGGCGCAGGATTGCTGATCGCAGTAGTCTGAACGCTCAGGCAAAAAGGACTGACAAACGCTTTGTGGCACCCAATGCGCAAAGCGATTCCCCACTGGAGAGAGGCCAGGCTTGCCTGGCCCACCGAAGGAGCAAACCGCGCCGGTTGAGCCCATCTAGAGGCCATCAACCGCGCCGGTGAATCTCTCAGGTAAAGCGGACAGCGGGGGCAGCTCGTGGTTCATCCCATTGGGATGGCCATGAATCGATTGTTGCCCTGGAGCCTGCCGTGCCACCCACTGAATCTTTGTTGAAAACCCCGCTGCACGATCTGCACGTGTCTTTGGGCGCGCGCATGGTGCCGTTTGCTGGCTACTCGATGCCCGTGCAATTCCCTGCTGGCCTGATGGCCGAACACCTGCACACGCGTGCGTCGGCGGGTTTGTTTGATGTCTCGCACATGGGCCAATTGCGCCTGGTCGGGCCGGACGCTGCGGCCGCGTTTGAAACCCTCATGCCAGTGGATGTGATCGACTTGCCCGTAGGCAAACAGCGTTATGGGCTCCTGCTCAATGACGAAGGCGGCATCATCGACGATTTGATGTTTTTCAAACGAGAGGGCGACATCTTCGTCATCGTCAACGGTGCCGGCAAGGCGGTCGACATGGCGCATATCCAGGCGAAGATCGGCCACCGCTGCCAGGTCATTCCCATGCCGCAAATGGCGCTGATGGCATTGCAAGGCCCCAAGGCCGTTGATGCGATGAAACGCCTGTGCCCTGGCATCGACAAACTGGTCTTCATGACCGGCGGCACCTTCAACATTGCCTGCGACAGTCACGGCCCGCACCAAACCATCGAATGTTTTGTCACCCGCAGCGGCTACACCGGCGAAGACGGGTTTGAAATTTCAGTGCACGAAATGAAGGCGGAGGCACTGGCCCACGCGCTCTTGGCGCAGCCTGAAGTGAAACCGGTTGGCCTGGGCGCGCGTAATTCGCTGCGACTCGAGGCGGGCCTGTGTCTGTACGGCCATGACATCGACACCACCACAACGCCAGTCGAAGCGGGCTTGGGCTGGGCCATGCAAAAGGTGCGGCGGGTTGGTGGCGCGCGCGAGGGCGGGTTCCCAGGCGCTACCAGAATACTAGCAGCCTACGCACAATATTCGAGACCTGAGGGGTTAACTGGCTTAAGAAAACGCGTAGGACTGGTGGCGTTGGAACGTATTCCTGTGCGTGACTACACCGAGCTGCAAAACCATTCAGGGCAACGTATTGGCGAAGTCACCAGCGGCTTGCTGGGGCCCAGCATCGACAAACCGATTGCGATGGGTTACGTTGATTCCAGTTGCGCAGAATTGGGCACCATCGTCAACGCCATCGTGCGCAGCAAACCGGTGCCGATGCGGGTCACGGCGATGCCGTTTGTTCCAAACCGTTATTTCAGGGGCTGATCCGTCAACCAAGGATTGCCCGCCAAATTTCATTTCAAGTTTTTTTACAGGAGCAAATTGAATGTCGATCAAATACACCGAAGAGCATGAGTGGCTTGCCGTTGAGGCGGGCGTTGCCACCGTGGGCATCACACACCATGCGCAAGATGCGCTGGGCGATGTGGTGTTTGTGGAGCTGCCCGAAGTGGGCGCCACCATTGCGGCCAAGGCGGTGGCGGGCGTGGTCGAGTCCGTCAAGGCGGCGGCCGATGTCTACATGCCAGTCACCGGCGAAGTGGTCGAAGTGAACGAGGCCCTGCGGGCCGACCCAGCCCTGGCCAACTCCGACCCGCTCGGCGCAGGCTGGTTTTTCAAAGTGAAATTATCGAACCCTTCAGAGCTTGACGGGCTGATGGACGAAACGAGTTACACCAAGTTTTCTGAGAACGCCTGAGGATTTACAGCCATGTTGATGCACGCCAAACCACCCGCTTCGATGTCGGCTGCAACGTTCGCCGCAACGTCCGAAAAAAAGACCTTGGCCGAGCTGGAAAATCCGTCTGAATTCGTCGCCCGCCACATTGGCATCGACGCCCAAGATGAGCGCAAGATGCTGGCGGTAGTGGATTCAACGTCGCGCCGCGAACTGATCGACGGCATCGTGCCGCGCAGCATCGCGCGCACCCACGCCATGGCCATTCCCCAGGCCATCTCCGAGGCCGCTGCGCTGGCTGAAATCAAGGCCATGGCGGCGAAAAACAAGGTCTTCAAGAGTTTCATTGGCCAAGGCTATTACGGCACCCACACACCCGGCGTGATCTTGCGCAACATCCTGGAGAACCCGGCTTGGTACACCGCGTACACGCCCTACCAGGCCGAGATTTCACAGGGCCGCATGGAAGCGCTGGTCAACTTCCAAACCATGGTGTGTGACCTCACCGGCATGGCGATTGCCAATGCGTCGATGCTCGACGAAGCCACCGCCGCGGCGGAAGCGATGACGCTGGCCAAACGCAGCGTCAAAAGCAAATCGAATGTGTTTGTGGTTGCGGGTGATTGCCATCCGCAAACCATTGAAGTCATCCAAACCCGCGCTGGACCCTTGGGGCTTGAGGTCGTGCTTGCCAATTCCGCCGAAGAGTGGGAGGCGATGTTGGCCGGGGACTATTTCGCCGTGTTGGCGCAATACCCTTCGACTTCTGGTCGCATCGACGACTTGCGGGCCGACGTTGCCAAGGTTCATGGCAAACAAGCCGCCTTCATCGTCGCCGCTGACTTGTTGGCGCTCACGCTGATCGTGCCGCCGGGTGAGTTCAACGCCGACATTGTTGTCGGCACCACGCAACGATTTGGCATGCCACTGTGCAACGGCGGCCCGCACGCGGCATTCCTTGCCTGCCGGGATGAGTTCAAACGCTCGATGCCGGGCCGTCTGGTTGGTGTGAGTGTTGACGTGCATGGCAACCCGGCGTATCGCCTGGCGCTGCAAACCCGAGAGCAACACATCCGCCGCGAAAAAGCGACATCGAACATTTGCACGGCGCAGGTGTTGCCCGCCGTGGTCGCCAGCATGTACGCTGTCTACCACGGGCCGCAAGGCCTCACCCGCATCGCGCAACGCGTGGCCGCGTACACGGCCATCCTCGCACGCGGGTTGACGGCGCTGGGCCATGCGCCGCGCGGCGACAGCGCCTTTGACACGCTCTCCATTCAAACGGAGGCTGCTACGCAATCAATAGCTGCAAATGCACGTTCAGCGGGAGCCAATGTCAGAGTTTATTTTGAAACCTACATTTGCATCAGCCTGGACGAAACCACCACGCGTGACGACATTGCCCTGATCTGGTCGTTCTTCGCCAAGCCGGGGCAGCCCTTGCCCAGCGTTGACGCGCTTGCGGCTGACGTCGAACCGTTGATTCCTCAAGCATTGCGCCGCACCCGCAGCTTCCTCACCCACCCGGTCTTCAACACGCACCACTCTGAGACCGGCATGTTGCGCTACATCCGCCAATTGAGCGACAAAGACCTGGCGCTGGACCGCAGCATGATTCCACTGGGCAGCTGCACCATGAAGCTCAACGCCACCAGCGAGATGATCCCCGTCACCTGGCCAGAGTTCGCCAACATCCACCCGTTCGCGCCCGCCGACCAACGCGAAGGTTACCGGGAACTCGACGAGCAACTGCGTGCCTGGTTGTGCGAGGCCACGGGTTATGCCGGCATCAGCCTGCAGCCCAACGCGGGCTCTCAGGGCGAATACGCCGGCCTGCTGGCGATTCGCGCTTTTCAAAAAGCACAGAGCCAAGGCCACCGCAACATCTGCCTCATCCCCAGCAGCGCGCACGGCACCAACCCTGCCAGCGCGCACATGGCAGGCCTGAGTGTGGTCGTCACCGCGTGTGATGCGCAGGGCAATGTCGATATGGCCGACTTGCAAGCCAAATGCGAACAACACAGCGCCAACCTTAGTTGCGTGATGATCACCTACCCCAGCACCCATGGCGTGTTTGAAACCGCCGTGAAAGAACTCTGCGCCCTCGTGCACAGCCACGGCGGGCGGGTGTATGTGGACGGCGCGAACATGAACGCGCTGGTGGGTGTGGCCGCGCCCGGTGAGTTTGGCGGCGACGTGAGCCACCTCAACTTGCACAAGACTTTTTGCATCCCGCACGGTGGCGGCGGGCCCGGCGTGGGGCCGGTGTGTGTGGTGGCCGACCTGGTGCCTTATTTGCCGGGGCACGCAAGCAGCGGCATTTCTGGTGGCGTTGGAGCCATCAGCGCAGCGTCTTTGGGCAACGCTGCGGTATTGCCCATCAGTTGGATGTACTGCCGCATGATGGGCCCCGAGGGTTTGACGCAGGCCACGGAGGTCGCCATCTTGAGCGCCAACTACATCAGCAGCCGCCTCCAAGCGCATTACCCGACGCTGTACGCGAGTGACAATGGCCACGTCGCCCACGAGTGCATCCTCGACCTGCGCCCGCTTAAAGAGTCCAGCGGCATCAGCGCTGAAGACGTGGCCAAGCGCCTGGCTGACTACGGTTTTCACGCGCCCACATTGAGCTTCCCCGTGCCGGGCACCTTGATGGTGGAACCGACAGAGAGTGAAACGCTGGATGAGTTGGACCGTTTCATCAACGCCATGATCGCCATCCGCGAAGAGATTCGCCAGGTGGAAAACGGCGCCTGGCCGCGCGACAACAACCCGCTGGTGCATGCCCCGCACACCGCGGCGAGTTTGATGGCCAGCCAGTGGGATCGACCCTACTCACGTGAAACCGGCGGCTTTCCTTTGGTAAGCTTGAAACACGTCAAATACTGGCCGCCCATTGGCCGTGTAGACAATGTCTATGGCGACCGCAACCTGTTTTGCAGTTGTGTGCCGATCAGCGAATACACCGACGCCCACGAACCCGCCGAAGCACCCCCCGTCGAACACGCCTAAGGATTCCCTTGATGTCCTCATTTGCCCCTGCAGACGTTCCCATCCTGGAGATCGACCCCTTCAGCGAAGAATTTCTCGCCAACCCCTACCCAGACCACGAACGCATGCGCGAGGCCGGGCCGGTGGTGTGGCTGGCCAAGTATGGGATTTACGCGACGGCGCGCCACGAACAGGTGCGCGCCGTGCTGAGCGACCACGTCAACTACATCTCTTCAGCCGGCGTGGGCATCGCAAACTTCAACAAAGAAGCGCCGTTTCGTCCTAAGAGTTTGATTTTGGAGGCCGACCCGCCGCATCACACCAAATCACGCAACATCCTGGCGCGGATTCTGTCGCCCCGTGTGATTCCGCAAATCCGCGAAGACTTCGCCAAAGCAGCGGACGTCATGCTCGATGCCTTGCTCGCCAGCGCCGCCGCCGGCAATGCGGTGGACGGCATCAAAGCGTTGGCCGAACCCTACCCGCTCAAAGTGTTCCCCGACGCGGTCGGGCTGGAAGAGATCGGCCGCGAAAACCTGCTGCTTTACGGCGACATGATCTTCAACTCATTTGGCCCGCCCAATGACTTGTTCCTGAACGCCGCCCAACGTGTGAAACCCGTCACCGCCTGGATCATGGAGCACTGCCAGCGCACGATGTTGCGACCAGGCGGCTTTGGCGACCAGATTTACCAGGCCGCCGACGCGGGTGAAATCACCCAGGATGAAGCGCCGATGCTGGTGCGCTCGTTTCTTTCAGCCGGCGTGGACACCACCGTCAACGGCATTGGCAACGCGCTTTTATGTTTTGCAGAGCACCCGACCGAGTTTGACAAACTCCGCGCGAACCCCAGCCTGGCGCGCCAGGCGTTTGAAGAAGTGTTGCGGTATGAATCCGCCGTGCAAACCTTCTTTCGCACCACGTCGCGCGATGTTGAACTGGCCGGCGCGAAGATTCCCGAGAACAACAAAATCGTCGCCTACCTCGGCGGCGCCAACCGTGACGCCCGCCAATGGGCCGAGCCGAACCGCTTCAACATCGAGCGCAAAAACATCGGCCACATGGCCTTTGGCACCGGCATCCACGGCTGCGTCGGCCAAGTGGTGGCGCGGCTCGAAGGTGAATTGATATTGGCTGGCCTGGCCAAACGCTTCAAACGCATTGAACTGGCGGGTGCGCCGACACGTCGGCTGAACAACACGCTGCGGGCTTTGGCGAACTTGCCGTTGCGCCTCACGCCGGCATAAACGGCACGCCCCACAGGTTCGCGCTCAAGCGACCCAAGTCTCGCTGCGCTGCCAAAGTTCAGCTGCCAGCGCCGCATCCTGGGCCAGGCGGCTGGGCGTTTTCACTTGGCACTTGTCGTAATACAGGCCAGTCTCGTTTGCAGCTTTAGGCGAGGTGGCGCAGTGCAGCGTGGTCAACGCGCCGTCTTCCACGGTGATCATCCAGCGTTTGATGAGTGAGCGCAACGGCCACGGCACCGAGCGCCACACGTCGCTGGCAACCACGCCGGGGTGCAGCGCGTAGGTCGCGACGCCAGTGCCCGCCAGACGGCGCGACAACTCGGCGCTGAAGAGGGCGTTGGCGAGTTTCGACACGCTGTATTCAGTCAGGCCAGTTCGCGACACGCTGGGTTGTTGCAGCGCCGCCCAGCCGATTGCAGCGGCCCGGTAGTGGGCGCGGCTGGAGAGCGTGACGATGCGCGCGGGCGCGGCCTCCTTGGCAGACGCTTTGATGCGCTCCAGCAGCAATTGGGTCAGCAGAAAATGGCCCAGGTGGTTGGTGCCAAAGGCCAGTTCGAAGCCTGATTTCGTCATGCCGCGCGCGCCCGCAAGGCCGGCGTTGTTGATAAGCAGGTGCAGCGGCAAATTGCGCTGCAAAAACACTTCGGCGCAGCGCCGCACAGAATCAAAATCGCCCAAATCAAGCGACAGAAGCTCCAGCTGCGCGCCCGCCACAGCTTTCTTAATGCCTTCGATAGCAGCCTGCCCTGCGCCCGCTGAACGACAAGCGATGAAAACGTGAAATCCCTTGGCGCAAAGCTCCCGCGCTGTGACCAGGCCAATGCCAGTATTGGCGCCGGTGATCAGAGCGACGCGGCCATTGCTGGGTGCATTGGATTCAGCCATGAAAATCTCCGGGTACTTTAGACCGCTGTGTCTTGGTCACTGAGCGCTGGCTCTTGCCTTCGAGCCGCCGCTGTTTGGAAGCGAATGTGGGTTTGGTGGCACGGCGCGGTTTGGGTGGCACGGCCACGCTGTTGACCAGCTCGTGCAGGCGGGCAAAGGCGTCGAGCCGGTTGGCGTCTTGCGTGCGGTGGCTTTGCGCCTTCAAAACCAGTACGCCTTCGGTGGTGATGCGCGAATCACGAAGCGCCAGCAGCCGCTCTTTCACGCCTTCGGGCAGGCTCGAGGCCGGAATGTCAAAACGCAGGTGGATGGCGCTGGAGACTTTGTTGACGTTTTGCCCGCCCGCGCCCTGCGCGCGGATGGCCGTTACCTCGACTTCAGTTTCGCGGACTTCGATGGAATTTGGAACGCTATTCATTTAGTAGCAATAGAGCCATTAAATACGTGACTTGGAGTGCCGTTTTTTATCAAACCAAGGTGAAAGAACGGTTATAATACCCAAATTGGGTACGACTCATGCCCTACCGCCGCCGCAAACGCATTTGGTTCGGCAGCGGCACCGAGCGGCGCAACACGCCCTCGCCCAGCCACAGCGCCGATTTGCGGGCACGCGCGGCAACTGTCTCGAGCGGCATGCCCTGGTAGTCGTCATTGAAGACCTCAAAGCTGTAGTCGCCCCGGTATCCCATCTGGTGCAGTTTGAGCGTGAGCGCGGCCACGGCTTCGCTGTGCACGCCTTCGCCGGGGAACACCCGAAAGGTGCGCGCCGTGCTGATGCGCTCTTCCACCGATTTGATTTCGTTCCACATGAAATCCGCCAATTGCACGAGGAAGATTTTGTTCGGGTCAACCAGTTCTAACTCGTCCAGCGGCGTTTTCGCCGCCAGCATATGGAAAGAGTCAAAACCCAGGCCCAGGTTGGGCATGTCGGCCTGCGAGACCACGTCCCAAGCCTGCGGAAACTCATTGATGGTGCGCCCCCAGGAGAGGCCTTCAAAGGCGATCTTGATGTCTTTGGGGATGGCCAGCATCGCCAGTTTGCGCAAGTCTTTGATGATGGCCGAAGTCTCGCCGGTGGCATGGGTTGAAGTCGATGAACACGCCAGCATCAGGCCGCAACCCAGCGCATGGCACATCTCCAGCATGGACTTGGCGATATCGATTTTGTAGTCGTGCAAGTGCCCGCTCAAGCCCTCGAAATCGCGCAGCACCTGAAAACCGGTGACGCGCAAGCCACTGTCTTTGACTTCTTGCACCGCAGCACGCCAGCCTTCAGGGTGGCCCACCAGGTCGCGCGCGAGCAGCATCACTTGCGTGAACCCTGCGCCCCTGATCGCGTCGAGCTTGGCCTTGAGCGGCCCGGCCAGGGTGATGGTGTCCATGCCGAAATCATCGATGTTGCCTTCGAAGTGGCTCATGGCGGTTCAGCCCTGCGCTGCAGCGCGGTCGTCGTGCACGAGTTCAAACATCACACTGCCCATGAGCGTGCGCGTCAACGCGCCACGGGCCTCAGACCCTTTGCTTTTGGCCGCCAAAAACTCAACGCCGCGTTGCTGCAGCTGCGCCACGGTAGATGGCACATCGGGTGTGCCCAGGCCCAGGCGCTGCAGGCACTCGTCGTCTTCCACATCCAGCACGGTTGGCTCAGGCTCGATCAACTGCAAATAGAAACTCAGGCAGGGGCTTCGCAGAATGCGGCCTTTGGGCAAGATGCCGAAGCGCTCCTCGCTGGGCAGCGCGGTGAAGCCAAACAGCGCGCCGTAAAACTCGGTCCAGTCGTCGGTGCGGTCGTTGCCGATGTATTGAACCACGCCAAAGAAATGCAGGCCGGCCACGGCAGGCGGGCGCTGCTCTACCGTGGGAATCGGCGTGAAGTCCACGTCGTAAATCGAGAACTCTTTGTGGCGGTCGACAAAATAAATGCGGCTGGCGCCTACGCCATGCACTGCCGGAATGTTCAGCTCCATCACCTCGACTTGCACCGGCACGGCCCAGGCGCCCCGGTCCAGCGCGCGCCGGTAGGCGGCGCCGGCGTCGCGCACACGCAGCGCGATGGCGGCGATTACTGGCTTTTCAGACAACGCTGCGCCACTGCTGTGGGCATTGACGATGATGTTGATGCCGCCTTGGCGGTACAGCAGCACCTCGCGCGAGCGGTGCCGCGCGATTGGCCGGAACCCCATGCCTTCAAGCACCTGGCCCAAGGCCTGCGGTTTGGAGGTGGCGTATTCGATGAACTCAATGCCGTCCAGCCCCAGCGGGTTGCTGCCTTCGTTGATCTCTTCGCGAGCCGAGGCACTCGCCGCAGCCGTGCCGACAGAATTAAGCATGTTGTCCTCCAGACTCGGTGCGGCCTGATTATGCAGGCTCGGTTTGTGCCACGGCCGCCACCCCACCCGGCAAATGGCCGCCGCCGAGGAACAGCCGCTCGATGTTCGGGTCGGCCAGCAGTTCGCCGGCCCGTTTGTGCAGCACCAGGCGGCCCGACTCCAACGCGATGGCCTCGTCGGCCATCTTCAGCGCGCTCTTGACGTTTTGCTCCACCATCAAGATGGTTGTGCCTTCGGTGGCAAGTTTGCGCAGCAGTTTGAACACGTCTTGCACCACGATGGGCGAGAGGCCGATGGAAGGCTCGTCGATCAACAACACCTTGGGGCGCAGAAGCAAAGCGCGGCCCACTTCGAGCTGCTTTTGTTCGCCGCCCGAAAGCGCGCTGGCCTGGCTGTTGATGCGCTGCTTGACCCTTGGGAACAAATCCAGCACCTCAGGAATGCGCTCCTTGGTCAACTTCTGGCCGATGGTGATGCCGCCCAGCTCCAGGTTTTCCATCACCGTGAGTTGCGGGAACAGGTTTCGGCCCTGGGGCACGAAGGCCACACCTTTGGCCAGCAGGGTTTTCGGATCAGCGCCGCCGATGTCTTCACCATTGAGCAGCACCCGGCCCTGTCGCGGCTGCAGCAGGCCAAACAGGGTTTTGAGCACGGTCGATTTGCCCGCGCCATTGGGGCCCAGCAGCAGTGTGATCTTGCCGCGTTTGGCCTTGAGGCTCAGGTTGTTCAGGATCATGAACTCTTTGTAGCCCGCCACCACGTTGTCGAATTCAATGCAGATGTCGCCCGTGGCGCTGGAGTGCGAGGACGCGTCAATAGTAGACAAATTGGATGTCATCGTCAGGCCCCCAGGTAGGCGTCCAGCACCTGTTTGTTGCCGCGAATTTCCGCTGGCGTGCCAATGGCCATCACCTGGCCCTCGACCAGGACCATGATGCGGTGGCACAAATCCATCACAAAGTCCATGTTGTGCTCGATCACGACAAACGAGCTTTTTTTGCCGAAGCGCGGGTTTTGGTTCAAGTCTTTGAGCAGCGTGGAGATGCCGCCGACCAGGCTGGGGTTGACACCCGCGCAGGGCTCGTCAAGCAGCACCAGATCTGGCTCGCTCATGAAGGCCATGGCGATGTCCACCAGCTTTTGCTGGCCGTAACTGAGCGTGCCGGCTTTCAGGTGCGCCACATGTTCGATGCGGAACTGCTTGATGAGGGCGTCCGCCCGGTCGCCCAGGCCAGAATCTGGCGGGCCGAAGATGCGGCTGAACATGCTGCCTTTGTGCTCTTGCGCGGCGACGATAAGGTTGTCGCGCACGGTCATCTTGCCAAACACCTGCAGCGTTTGAAACGTGCGGCCCACGCCGCGGCGGCTCAGGTCGAGCGGGCCGTGGTGGGTGACGTCTTCCCCTTTGAGCTCGATCATGCCGGCGTCTGGCGTGATCTGCCCGAGCATGGAATTGAACAGCGTAGTTTTGCCGGAACCATTGGGGCCGATCACACCAAAAATCTCGCCCGGCATCACCTCAAAACTCACACCGCCCACGGCCTGGATGGCGCCGTAGGCTTTTTTCAGGCCGGTCACTTTGAGAATCGGGGCCACTGTCGAGGCATTCATGGCTGAACCCCCATCGTCGAGACGGCGGCAGCGCGCTTTTCACTGGCGAGTTTCGAATCGCGTTTGGCCCGGATGCGATCTGGCAGGCTCAACAAACCATCGGGCAACCAGACCATCATCAGAACCACCACGCCGCCGAACAACGGCAAATACCAGTCTGACATTTTGGGCACGTCGCGCATCCACTCCGGCACGATCACGCCGACCACCGCGCCAAGCACAGGCCCTAGGAAGTAACCCGGCCCGCCCACCACGACCATCAGGTACATCATGATGGAAATGCCCACCGCAAATGGCGCGGGCTCAATGTATTCCACCAACGGCGCAAACAAGGCCCCGGCCACACCGGCATACACCGCGCCGATGGCAAATGCCAGCAGCGTGTAGGTGCGGGTGTCCACGCCCAAGCTCTCTGCGCGGATCGGGTTGTCGCGCAACGCCGTAAAGGCCTTGCCCCAAGGAGAGCGCAGCAAGCCGGCCAACAACAGCGCAAAGACCAGCACCACGGCCAGCACGAAGTAGTAATAGGCCAGGTTTTTGTCCAGCGACAAACCCAGGAAGCCCGGCCGCGCGATGTTGTTGATGCCGAAGGTGCCGCCCGTCAGCCACTCTTCATTGCGCATCACCAGGTAGATGGCGGTGTTGAACCCCAGCGTGGCAAAGGCCAGGTAAATGGTTTGCACCCGCAGCGCCGGGAAGCCCAAAATGATGCCGGTCACGAAACAAATCAGCATGCCAACCGGCAACCCGAGCCACCAGCTGAACCCGGCTTTCATCAAGATCGCCACCGCATAAGCGCCCAGGCCGAAAAACGCCGCATGCCCGAGTGATTTCTGCCCAGCGTAACCGACCGTGAGGTTCAACCCCATGGTTGCCAATACAAAGATGAGCCAATAACTCATCAAATAAATGCCGTAGTTTTTCAGGAACTGGGGCGTCACCAGCAGAAAAACCGCTGCCAGCAAGGCCATGGCCAGATGCGAGCGTTTCATACCTTGCGCTCCTCTTTGCGCCCGAGCAATCCTTGCGGCTTGAAGAGGATCACCACCATGAAGATGATGAGGGCCACGGCGTCTTTGTAGGCCGGCGATATGTAGGCGGCGGCCAGGTTTTCACTCACGCCCACCAGCAAGCCGCCTAAAAGCGCGCCGCGCGAGTTGTTGAAACCGCCGATGATCGCGGCGAAAAACGCCTTCGTGCCCAGGCCATCACCCATGTCGAACTTCGCGAGGTAGGTTGGCGTGACCAGCACCGCCGCTGCCGTGGCCAACACCGCATTGATGGCGAAGGTGTAAAAAATCATGCGCGGCACATTGATGCCCAGCACCGTGGCGCTTTCGGTGTTTTGCGCCACCGCCTGCATGGCGCGGCCCGTGACGGTTTTGGCCAGGAAGGCCTGCGTGCCGAAAACAATCAACAGCGCCACCACCAAGGTGCCCACGTCAGACATGCTGACCGTGACGCCGCCAAATTTAAACAGCGTTTCCGAAAACAAGCTCGGAAACGGGTGCGGCTCGGCGCTGTAGGCCGCCTTCACCGAATTGCGCATGACAATGGACAGGCCAATGGTCGCCACCACAATCGGCATCATGCCGAATTTGAACAAGGGGTCCACCAGGCCGCGTTTGAAGACCCAGCCCAACACCGCCACCGAGACCAACGCCGCCAGGAAGATGCTGAGCGTGAAGGGCGCGCCCATCGCCATGAAACCCAGCATGGCGAAGGCCGGCAACATGACGAACTCGCCCTGCGCGAAATTGATGGTGCCGGCCGCCTGCCACAACAGGGTGAAACCCAGCGCAGCCAAGCCATAAATGCAACCCACGGCCATGCCGCTGAAGAGCAGTTGAAAGAAATCTGTCATGACAGGAGTGGCGGGTGTGGCGGGTGTGGCGGTGTGCCCATGTGCGGCCCGATCGCCGCATACAACAATGCCCTGACTCTACTGCGCAACCAGCATGGCGCGCAAGCGAGGCAGGGCATGAAGGGGGGCTTTGGAATTACTTCTTCGCAGCGTTCAAGGGCGGCAAGGTCGCCACCACTTCCTGGCGGCCATTGCGCACTTCGACCAAGAAACTCTCGCGGTCGATGTCGCCTTTGTCGTCAAACTGGGTGTCCATGATGACGCCGGGGTGCTTCTTGGCGCTGATTTTGAAGCCTTTCATTGCCTGGGCCACGGCCTTGCGATCCAGCTTGCCAGCTTTTTCGATCGCGGCTTTCATGGTGTACACCCCCGTGTAACCTTTGATGCCGTTGTGGTCGGTGATGTATTTGTAGGCTTGGTAAAACTTCGCTTTGAACGCCAGCATCTCAGGGATGGGCGCATCCACCGTCAGGCCCACGTGGGCGAAGGCGCCGTTGGCGGAATCGCCGGCCAGCTCAATCACTTTTTGGCCCGTCAAGGTGGTTTCACCCACCAGTGGTTTGTTGTAACCCTGCTTTTTGAATTCGCGCAATGCACGGGCGGATTCTTCTTCCGTCACGTAGACGAAGGTGGCGTCGGCATTGGCGTTTTTGGCGCGGATCACGGCGGAGGAGAAGTCAAGCTGGTTCGGCTCGGTGGCAATCTCGGCGACGATCTTGGTCGGGCTGTCTTTCAGGTTGGCCACGATGGCGTCGCGGCCGCCTTTGCCGAAATCGTTGTTCTGGTAGATCACCACAATGGTCTTGTATTTGCTGGTGATGTGTTTGGCGATCTTGGGGAACGAGGTCGCCTGGCCGAAGCTGGTGCGGAAGATATAGGGGTTGCCTTGGGCGGTGATGGCGCTGGCTTCGCCGCCTGTCCAGTTGGGCACTTCGGCCTTGCGGCTTTCAGCCATCGAGACCAGGATCGAGCCGGAGAACACGGGGCCGAAGATGGCGAAGGCGCCATCGTCAATGGCTTTTTGCGCCAAACCCTTGGCCACGCCGGGGTTGGTCTGCGTGTCCATTTCAGACAGGGCGATCTTTTTACCCAGAATGCCGCCAGCCGCGTTGATCTCATTGACGGCCAGCTTCAGGCCATCACGGAAGTTGGTGCCAGAGACAACGCCGCCGCCAGAGAGTTCGACAATGGCGGCCAGTTTGATGGTGTCTTGTGCAAATGTAGTCGTGGCACTTAAGGCAATTGCGCAAGCAGCTGCCAACTTAAGAGCGAATCGTTTTTTCATGGGGCGTGTCTCCTGGGGGCAATAGGGATTGAATGGAACTCGGCAGGTGAAAGGCCACCCACGATTTGACAACGTGCACTGTATCGGTTTGGGTGACTTAAACCGACTGGCGAAACCACTGAATTGAACGATAATCGCACAAAACTATGCGATTATCAACCGTTTAACGGGTTATCACTGAACCCGCTCATGCCAACATCGCGCCTGTGATGGCCGCCAACCCGACTCCGACCGAAACGCCAGCCGCCAACAGCCCTGGGGCTGGCTTGACAGACCGGCCCCCACTTGCGCGGCGCGACTGGATCGCCGGGCTGCAAAAAGGCCTGTCGATCATCGAGGCCTTTGACTACACCAACCCGCGCATGACAGCCGCCCAGGTCGGTGCGCGCACGGCCCTGACCCGCACCGCAGCGCGGCGGCATTTGCTCACACTCGCGCACCTCGGTTATGTCGCCACCGACGGCAAACTCTTCTGGCTCACACCGGCCGTGTTGCGCCTGGGGCATTCCTACCTCGAATCGGCCCGTCTGCCGCGCATCGTGCAGCCGTTTTTGCAGCGCGTGACGGTTGGCACGTCGGAGACCTCGTTCATGAGTGTGCTGGACGGTGGTGACATCGTTTTCATCGCCCGCAATGGCTCCAATGTCTACATGAACACCGGCTACGTGGTGGGCGCCCGCGTGCAGGCGCAGGTGACGTCGGCCGGCATGTTGCTGCTGGCGCTGAGCGACCCAGCCTGGCTGGCGCAATGGTTCGACGCCCACCCGCTCAAACCTTACACCACCCATACCGTGACCGACCCCGCGCTTTTGCGCAAAGAGATGCAGCACATCAAAGCTCAGCGCTGGTGCGTCTCCGAGCAACAGTTGGAGCTCGACATGCGCGGCATCGCCGTGCCGCTGATTGACCTGCGAGGCGCCCTGGTCGGCGCGCTCAATGTCACCATGCCCATCGGCAAGGAGTCCACCGAAAACGCCACACGCCGGGTGTTGCCGATCTTGCAGGAAACCGCGCGGGCCATGCGCAATTTGATTTAACCCTTTAGTCTGTTCACATGACAAAAACTTCCATAGCCCTCATTGGCGCCGGCGTGATCGGCCGCACCCATGTCAACCGCATCGGCTTGAGCGACAACCTTTCGCTCGCGGGCATCGCCGACCCTTCTGACGCTGGCAAAACCTTGGCCCAGTCGGTGGGTGTGCCCTGGTTTGCCGACCACCGCAGCCTGCTTGATGCCGCCCGGCCGCAAGGCGCCATCGTCGCCACGCCCAACCAGACCCATGTGGAATTTGCCATCGATTGCCTGGAGCGGGGCATCGCCGCCTTGGTGGAGAAACCCGTGGCCGACGACCTGGCCGCCGCTAAAAACCTCGCCGCAGCCGTGGAGCGCCTGAAGGTGCCGGTGCTGGTGGGCCACCACCGCCGCCACAACCCCATCAACCGGCGCGCGCGCGAGATTGTGCAGGCGGGCAAACTCGGTCAGATCGTCAACGTGAACGCCATGGCCAGCATGTACAAGCCGGATTCTTACTATGACGCAGCGTGGCGGCGCGCGGCCGGCGGCGGCCCGATCTTGATCAACCTGATTCACGACATCGACATGTTGCGCTTCATCGTCGGCGACATCGTGGAAGTGCAGGCGTTCACCAGCAACAAAGTGCGCGGCTTCGAGATTGAAGACTCGGCCGCCGCCATATTGAAATTCGCCAACGGCGCGCTCGGCACGGTGGTGGTGTCAGACAGCGCCGCTGGCCCGTTTTGCTGGGACTTTACCGCCAACGAGCAAGACCAGTACCCAAGGCAGGAGGTGCAATCACACTTCATCATGGGCACACACGGCTCCATGTCATTGCCCAACCTCGAAGTGTTCAGCTACAAGGGCGAGCGCCATTGGCACAAAGAGATGACCCTTGAGAAAACCTTTGTCCACAAACAAGACGCCTACACGCTGCAACTGCAACATTTCAAGGCCGTGATTGACGGCCTTGAAGCGCCACTGTGCAGCGCGTTGGATGGCCTGGGCACTTTGGCAGCCACCCTCGCCGTGCGTGACGCCGCGTTGAGCGGAAAAAGCCAGCGCCTGGGTTGACCGGGCAATCACACCCAGAGGAAAAAATGACGGAACGCATCTATTCACTCGCCTACCTCACCTCCTGCCAGGTTTCACCGCCCGAAGCGATGCAACTCGCTGCCGACCAGGGTTACCAACAGGTGGGCTTGCGCCTGCTGCCCAACCTGCCCGGTGCGCCGCAACAGTTCATGATCGGCAAACCTGAAGTCTTGCGCGAAACACTGGCCATCCAAAAAGCCACCGGTGTGCAGGTGCTTGATCTGGAGATCATCCGCATCGGCGACGGTTTTGAGCCGCAGCAGTATCTGCCGCTGTTTGAAGTTGGCGCAGCCCTGGGCGCGCAAGCGGTGTTGATCGCCGGTGACGACACGAACGAGGCGCGCCTGGCGGAAAGTTACGCCCGATTGTGTGAACTGATGCGGCCCTACAAGCTCACGGCTGACCTCGAATTCATGCCCTGGACGGCCGTGAAAGATGTGAACGCCGCACGCCGTGTGATCGCCGCCGCAGGCCAGCCGGCCAACGCGGGCATCTTGGTAGACGCCCTGCATTTCGGGCGCTCCACGACGACGCTGGACGACATCCGCGCGATTCCGCGCGAGCTGCTGCACTACGCGCAAATTTGCGATGCACAGGCGGGCCTGAACTTCACCACTGAAGAGATGATCCACACCGCGCGCTCGGAACGCCTGCTGGCGGGTGAGGGCAATATCGACGTGAAAGGCCTGTTTGCGGCCTTGCCGCAAGACTTGCCGGTGAGTGTGGAAGTGGTGCACTTTGAACGCATGGCACAACACGGCCAACAGGCGTGGACACAAATTTGTCTCGCCAATGCTGTCGCCACACTCGAACCCTAGAGGCAAACCATGGATTTTTCGCTTTCCACCGAACAAAAGTTGTTGATTGACACGGTGCGCCGTTTCATTGCTGAAGAACTCCAACCGCTTGAAGACAGCGTCGAAGCCAGTGGCGAGCTGGATGCCGGGCTGGCCCGCGCCATCCATTCCAAGGCAAAAGCGCTGGGTCTGCATGGCCTGAACATGCCCGAGGAATTCGGTGGCGGCGGGCTCACCAACCTGGATCGCATCCTGTGTGAAGAGCAGTTCGGACACACCTCTGACATTCTCATTCGCCGCGCCTTTGGCAACGTTTACGAGCCCCTGTTGCATTGCCAAGGTGCGCAGATCGAGCGCTGGCTCCAACCCGCTGTAGCGGGCACCCGCACCTGCGCCATCGCCATCACCGAGCCGGGCGCGGGCTCTGACGCGGCAGGCATCAAAACCCATGCGAAAAAATCAGATGTGGATGGGCGGCAGGGCTGGGTGCTCAACGGCAGCAAACACTTCATCAGCGACGGCGAGTGGAGTGATTTTTTCCTGGTCTCGGCAAAGACAAGTGAGAAAGAAATCTCGATCTTCATGGTTGATAAAGGCCTGCCCGGTTTCAGCGTCGGCAAAGACCAAAAAATGATGGGCATTCGCGGCACGCCGCACGTTGAGCTGTTCTTCGACAACGTAGTCCTCGAACCCGTGGCTCTGCTCGGCGAAGAAGGCCAAGGCTTCAAACTCGCCATGGCCGCCTTGAACGTGGTGCGCCTGGCGCAAGTGGGCGCGCGCGCTGTCGGCAAGGCCAGCCATGTGTTGGAGAAGATGGTCGAATACGCCGGGCAACGCCAACAGTTCGGCCAGAAGATCGCCGACTTCCAGCTCATCCAACAAATGCTGGCCGACAGCGTGATCGAAATCAACGCCGCCCGCTGGATGGTCTACCACGCAGCTTGGTTGTTAGACCAGAGTCAAGACGCTCGTGAGCAAATTTCCATGGTCAAAGTCCACGCCGCCGAAACGCTCGGCCGCGTGGTCGACCGCGCCGTGCAGCTCTTCGGCGGCATGGGTTTTTGCAAAGAGCTGCCCATCGAGCGTTATTACCGCGACGCCCGCATCTACCGCATCTTCGACGGCACCAGCGAAATCCACCGCACGGTGATTGCCAAAAGCGTGATGCGCAAAGGCGCGGCGCTGTTTGACGTGCACCGCTGAAGCGGCCAACTGGTTCGCGCGCGGCGGAAGCGCCGTTTAGGAGATTGCCATTCGCTATGCAATCAATAGCTGATTACGAACATAATCCGTGACTTGAGTGCCGATTTGATTCAAATTTTTGGTTCAAAGCCAAAAATTTGGAAAATTGTTAATACCCATATTAATTATTATCGCTCTGGTGTCAACTGTGTTGCAATCGCCACCCCCGCCAGGCGCACCCCGCCGCCGCCAGCGCTACCAGCAGGCACGCCCAGAATACGGCGCCTAACCCCCAGCTTGCAACCAACGCCCCACCCAACACACCACCGAGCACACCGGGGAAGCCATAACCAATCACAGTGAACAGCGCCTGCCCACGCCCGCGCAGGCGGCCTGGAAAGTGGTGTGACAACAGCGCGATGCAAACGCTGTGGTGCGCGGCGAAGGTGATGGCGTGCAGGGCCTGCGCGAAGATCAGAATAAACAGGAAACCGCCCAACCCGGCGGTGAGCGCCATGCGTGCGGCCATCGTCAAGGCGCACAGCAGGAGCCAACCCGTGAGTGAGAATTTAGGCAGCCAGCGGCCTTGCGAGAAAAACCAGGCGACCTCCACCACCACGCCAATCGCCCACAAAATGCCGATCATGGTTTTGCTGTAACCCAGAGCGTCGAGATACAGCGACAAAAACGCGTAAATGCTCATGTGTGAGAGCACATGGAAAAACAGCGATGCAAAAAACCAGCGCACTGCTGGTTGCCGCAGAATCGGCCCTATCGGCAGCTTCTCCTGGTGCGCAGGCACCGCCTCTTTGTGGTCGACAATCGCCCAAACACTCAGGGTGACGGCCAACAGCATCGCCGTGTTCCACTGTGGCAAATGGCGCATGCCAAAGGTTTCAAACCAGGCGCCTGCGGCAAAAACAGTGACGAGGAAGCCCAGTGAGCCCCACAGGCGCACGCGGCCATACAACCTTCCGTCAAACACGCCGCCTTTGCTGACCAATTGCGCCATCGCGGCTTCGTTCATCGGCATCATGGCGCTGGTTTGGAGGAACATCAGCAACAACACCAGCGCGATCCAGCCCATGCCTGCGGCGCTGGCGGGCGCGGCCGGGTTGAACCACAGCCCGAAGGAAAACAGCAGCGCGGTGATGGCGGCAAAACGCAGCAGCTTGACCCGTTCACCCGTGTGGTCGCTCAGCCAGCCCCAGCCATACGGCGCGGCCAGGCGCGTGGCCGATTGCACCGACGCCAGCAAGCTGATGGCGAACAGGCTCAAGCCCTGCTCTTGCAGCCATAGTGGCAGGTAGGGATTGAAGAACCCGATATGGGCGAAGTAACTCGCCGACAGCGCCGCAAAGGGCACCATTTGGCGGTCTTGAGGGACCGGCTTCAACCGTGACATTCCGTTGCCAAATCGACGCTGTAGCAGGCGCAGCGACGACGACAGTGCTTCAGCACGGCTAGGAGTTGCAACGCCCTACAGCGTCGATTTGGCAACGGAACGGGCTGCTTCCACGTCGGGGGTGCTTACCACGACATCGCCGCACTGCGCCCGTCGGCGCAACGCGTGCTCCATCACAACGAGTGCCAGCATGGCTTCGAGAATCGGCGTGGCGCGTATGCCCACACAGGGGTCGTGGCGGCCTTTGGTGACCACGTCAACGACATTGCCGTCAATGTCGATCGACTCGCGCGGCGTGACGATCGAGCTGGTGGGTTTGATGGCCACACTCACTTCGAGGTCCTGCCCGGTGCTGATGCCGCCCAACACGCCACCGGCGTTGTTGGTCTTGAAGCCAGTGGGCGTGGGTGAATCGCCATGGGTGGTGCCGCGCTGGCTCACGCTGGCAAACCCGGCGCCAATCTCCACGCCTTTGACGGCGTTCACGCCCATCATGGCGTAGGCGATGTCGGCGTCGAGCTTGTCAAACAAAGGCTCGCCCAGGCCCACGGGCACGTTCGAAGCCACCACGCGGATGCGCGCGCCGCAGGAGTCGCCGGATTTGCGCAGCGCGTCCATGTGGTCTTCGAGCGCCTGCACATTGGCGATGGGGGCGAAAAACGGGTTGTTGGGCACGTGCTCCCAAGCTTCGAAGCCAATTGGCAGCTCGCCCATTTGTGTCATACAGCCTTTGAACTGCGTGCCGTACTTCTCCGCCAGCCATTTCTTCGCGACTGCACCGGCGGCCACCATCGGCGCCGTGAGCCGCGCAGACGCCCGGCCGCCGCCACGCGGGTCGCGCAGGCCGTATTTGTGCAAATAGGTGTAGTCGGCGTGGCCGGGGCGGAATGTTTGCAGGATGTTGCCGTAATCCTTGCTGCGCTGGTCGGTGTTTTTGATCAGCAGGCAGATCGGCGTGCCGGTGGTTTTGCCTTCGTAGACGCCGCTCAAAATCTCCACCGCGTCGGGCTCGTTGCGCTGCGTTACGTACTTGCTTGTGCCGGGGCGGCGGCGGTCCAGGTCGGGCTGGATGTCGGCCTCGCTCAAACTCATGCCGGGCGGGCAGCCGTCTATCACGCAGCCGATGGCCGGGCCGTGGGATTCCCCAAAATTGGTGACTGCGAATAGGTTGCCGAAGGTGTTGCCGCTCATGCGGGCAATTATCCCTCAGCCTTGCGCTTCTTCTTCACCCGCAGGCCAATCGCGGATGTAGGCCTTGAGCATCTTGTTCTCGAAGTTCTGGCTGTCCACCACGGCCTTTGCCACGTCGTAAAAACTCACCACACCCATCAACATGCGTTTGTCCAGCACCGGCATGTACCGCGCGTGGCGCTCCAGCATCATGCGGCGCACTTCGTCCAGCTCGGTTTCCATGGTGCACGTCAAGGGGCCGTTGTCCATGGCGCGGTAGACCGTGGTGGCGCCCACCGAGCCGTCGTTTTTGACGATGCTCTGGATCACCTCGCGAAACGTGAGCATGCCGACCACTTTGCCATTCGCCATCACCACCAGGGAGCCGATGTCGTTGTCGGCCATGACCTTGATGGCGTCGGCCAGGCTGTCTTCCGGAGTTGCCGTGAAAAGGGTGCTGCCCTTGACGCGCAAAATGTCGCTGACTTTCATGGTGTTCTCCTCAGTAGGCGCAAACGGTGGTCATGGGGAATATAGCCCACAAATCTGAAACACAATAGCCCATTCAACCCCGATCCACCCAGCGGGTCAAGCCCCTTGCTTTGTTGCACTTTCTGGAGATTCCATGCCCGGTTACGCCGACCCCGGTTTTGACACCCTCGCGCTGCACGCCGGCGCGTCCCCTGACCCCACGACCGGCGCGCGCGCCGTGCCGATCCACCTCACCACCTCGTTCGTCTTCGAATCCAGCGAACACGCGCAGTCTTTGTTCAACCTGGAACGCGCCGGGCACGTGTATTCGCGCATCAGCAACCCGACCAACGCGGTGCTGGAGCAACGTGTGGCGGCGCTCGAAGGCGGCATTGGCGCCATCGCCGTGGCCAGCGGCCAAGCCGCCCTGCATTTGAGCGTGGCCACCCTGATGGGCGCGGGCTCGCACATCGTGGCCTCCACCGCGCTGTATGGCGGCTCGCAAAACCTGCTGCACTACACCCTGCGCCGGTTTGGCATCGACACCACCTTTGTGAAACCCGGCGACATCGACGGCTGGCGCAATGCCGTTCTACCCAACACCAAACTTTTCTTCGGCGAAACCGTGGGCAACCCCGGCCTGGACGTGTTGGACATTCCCACGGTCAGCGCCATCGCCCACGAAGCCGGTGTGCCCCTGCTGGTCGATTCCACCCTCACTTCGCCTTGGCTGATGAAACCCTTTGACCACGGCGCTGATTTGGTCTACCACTCCGCCACCAAGTTCTTGAGCGGGCATGGCACAGTCATTGGCGGGATCGTTGTCGATGCGGGCAGTTTCGATTGGGCGGGCGCGCATGCGAAGAGTGGCAAATTCGCTGAACTGGCTGAACCCTACGACGGCTTTCACAACATGGTGTTCACCGAAGAATCCACCGTAGGCGCCTTCCTGCTGCGCGCGCGCCGCGAAGGCCTGCGTGATTTTGGCGCGTGTATGAGCCCGCACACCGCGTGGCTGATTTTGCAGGGCGTGGAGACCTTGCCGCTGCGCATGGCGCAACACATGCGCAACACGCAAAAAGTGGTGGAGTTCCTGGCCAGCAACCCCTTTGTTTCGCGCGTCGGCCACCCGATGTTGCCAACGCACCCCAGCCACGCGCTGGCGCAAAAACTGCTGCCGCGCGGGGCCGGCTCGGTCTTCAGTTTTGACCTCAAAGGCAACCGCGAGCAGGGCAAGAAGTTTGTCGAAACCCTGAAAATATTCAGCCACCTGGCCAATGTGGGTGACTGCCGAAGTTTGGTGATCCACCCGGCTTCCACGACGCACTTTCGCATGACCGACGAGGCCTTGGCTGCCGGCGGCATCACCCAAGGCACGATTAGGCTGTCGATTGGCCTGGAAGACGCCGACGACTTGATAGACGACTTGAAGCGCGCCCTCAAAGCGGCTGAGAAATTGGCCTGAACGGGAGCATCGTCATGGAACTCACCGTCAACGGCCACACCACCTACTGCTACACCGGCGGCAAGGCACCCGACGCCGCCAAACCCACCGTCGTCTTCGTCCATGGCGGCCTGCATGACCACAGCGTCTGGATTCTGCAAAGCCGCTACTTCGCCAACCACGGCTGGAACGTGCTCGCGCCCGACTTGCCGGGCCACTGCCGCAGCCAGGGCGCGCCGCCCGCGTCGGTGGAAGAAGCCGCAGATTTTGTGATCGGCCTGATCCGCGCTGCCGGGGGCGGCGCGGTGTCATTGGTTGGGCACAGCTTTGGCTCGTTGATCGCGCTGGAAGTCGCCGCCCGCGAGCCCGCCCTGGTGAACCAGTTGGTGCTGATCGGCGCGGCATTTCCCATGAAGGTGTCAGACGCGCTGCTCGAAGGCTCAATCAACAGCCCTGTCAAGGCGATGGAAATGGTCAACGTGTTTTCGCGCTCTACGCTGGCCGCGCCGCCCTCGGTGCTCGGGCCAGGCACCTGGGTCTATGGCGGTTCACTGGCGCTGGCCAAACGGGTGTTTGCAAGCAACACAAACGCCAACGTTTTTCATGCCAGTTTCAAAGCCTGCAACGACTATGCGGGAGGCGAGGCGGCCATGGCCAAGGTGGCCTGCCCGGTGTTGTTCATCCTGGGCGCAGTGGACCAAATGACGCCGCCCAAAGCAGCGCAGGGCTTGGTCAAACTGGCGCAAAGCCGCGCGGCGGCAACGAAGATCGCCATGGTGAATTCTGGCCACCACCAAATGAGCGAAGCGCCGGAGGAAACCCTCGCGGCGCTTCGGGGGTTTTTGAATGGGCGCTAAGCCAAATCTTTAATCGTCGTCGTCGGCCCATTGGCCTGGCAAGACTTGATGCCG
This sequence comes from Rhodoferax sp., assembly GCA_031428695.1. Taxonomy (GTDB): domain Bacteria; phylum Pseudomonadota; class Gammaproteobacteria; order Burkholderiales; family Burkholderiaceae_C; genus JANYCG01. The sequence goes on from JANOYE010000309.1 coordinate 25,511, forward strand.
TTGTCGCGTCCGGAGTCGTCTTTGTACATCTGGCTGGTGGCAATGACCTGGTTATTACCGGCCTTCAGGTTGAAGTAGGTGCGGCCGTCTTTGGCCGTTTCGCGGCTGTAACGCGCGTCGTCCGCGCTGTTTTTCTGCACCGAAGCGATGCCATTGCTGGCCGAAGCCTTGGCTTCGTACTGCTCGCTGCGCAAAATCACTTCCGCGTTGCCTGCCTTCAAAACGAAGGTGTACTGCCCTTTGTCGGTCTTGGTGAGTTCGTACCATCCAGCCATAGTTCTGCTCCAGAAAAGTGAGTTGAGGAATCCGCATAATAACGCCAGAGCAAACACAGTCAATGCCCAAAAATCACGGATTCACGCCTGATCTGCAACACCCGCCATGTCCTTCATTGCCACCCCGCCCCTGACGCCTGCCCGTGCGCAGGACATCGCGGCAAGTTTTGATTTGCGCGCCTTGCCAGCGGACTTTTACGCCAACCCCTACCCGGTGTACGACCTGCTGCGCCAGACCGAGCCCATCAAACACATGCCCGACGGCTCCTACTTCCTCACCCGCCACGCTGACCTGGTGGCCGTCTACCGCGACTCAGCCCATTTCAGCGCCGACAAAAAAGTGGAGTTCGGCGCCAAATACGGCACCACCTCCGCATTGTTCGAGCACCACACCACCAGCCTGGTTTTCAACGACCCGCCCCTGCACAGCCGGGTGCGAAAACTCATCATGGGCGCCCTCACCCGCCGCGCCATTGACGCGATGGCGCCCGCACTTGCCACGCTGGTGGATTCGTTGCTCGACAAAATGGCAGCCCAAGGCGGCGGCGACTTGATCGAAGACTTCGCCTCGGCCATTCCCGTCGAAGTCATCGGCAACCTGCTGGGCGTGCCGCAGGCTGAGCGCGCGCCATTGCGTGCTTGGTCGCTGGCGATTTTGGGCGCGCTGGAACCCAAACTCACGCCCGCGCAAGAAGCCCTGGGCAACCAGGCCGTGACCGATTTCACAGAGTACCTCAAAGGCCTGGTCGCGCAACGACGCAAGCACCCTGGCGACGCGCAACACGACGTGTTGACGCGGCTGATTCAAGGCGAAGGCAACACACAGTTGGGTGAAGCCGAGCTGCTGCAAAACTGCGTCTTCATCCTCAACGCCGGGCATGAAACCACCACCAACCTCATCGCCAATTCGCTGGTAGCTCTGTGCGAGCAGCCAGAGGTGAAAACCGAGTTGCTATTAAAACAGGAGCTTCTTGCGCACAACATTCGTGACTTGGAGGCCTATTTGACTCTTGCAGTCGATGAATTCCTGCGTTTTGAGTCGTCCAACCAATTGGGCAACCGCCGCGCTGTGGCAGACGTGATGTTGGCCGGCCAGTTTCTACCAGCAGGCTCGCTGGTAACGCTCGGCATCGGCGCCGCCAACCGCGACCCGGCTGTATTTGTCAACCCGAATCAGCTTGATTTAACGCGCGGCGACGAGGCCCAAGGCAAACCGCCGAACCGCCACCTCGCCTTCGGCCTAGGCATCCACCAATGCGCCGGACTCTCGCTTGCGCGCCTCGAAGGCCGCATCGCCATCGGGCGCTTCCTGCAACGCTTCCCCAATTACCAACTCACCGCGCCCCCACAGCGCGGGATGCGGGCACGCTTTCGCGGGTTTTTGAGTGTGCCGTTTTCGGTGGGTTGATTGTGAGTCGCAGTACCCCAGCAGCCCACGATTTCATTCCGTCTTGAGCAGCTTCGCGCCCTCCAGCCTTGCCGCAGTTTTGTCAAATGTCCATAGCGGCGTTTGTCCCGCTGCATGGGTCAGGGCCACATGAATGCAGTCCGCAAAATCAGCCTTATTTTGACGAAACAACTCCAGCGCCACTTCCAGCGATGCTTCAGATTCAAACACCAGCTCCTTCGCGGCGAGCAGGCTGCACAGGGTAAAAATTATCTGGTCTTTGGGAAATTCAAAGTTCGAGCGCAATACCCATTCAAGCTCCAACAAGACGGTGATGGGGATGAAGAGTGACTCGCCGCGCATCAATGCGGCACCCACCAACTGTTTGGCCAGGTAACCCTGGCGCGCGTCGTCCTGAATCAGGTAACGAACCAAAACATTGGTGTCCAGCGCGGCCACGTTCAGCGCGAAGGGATTAGCGCCAGGGGTTCATGGCTTCAACAGAAACCCTCTTCCTCTTGGCGACTTTCAACATGCCCGCCAAATCTAAGATTGATTTGGTTTTGGCCCGGACAATTGCGGTGCCATCTGGCATGACACTCCACACCAGTTTGGCGCCTGCCTCTGCATGCATAGCGTCGCGAACCGGCTGCGGCACTGTCGTCTGGCCTTTGATCGTGATGGTGGATTCGGACATTCTGCCTCCTTACTAATTTTTTAATTGTAATGCAGCTGCGAGAATTGCGAACTGGTTCCACCCACTGGGGCTGTGAGCCGTTTTCCATGGACTTATTCGTTCTACCAAGCCATCTCCAGCAGCTCCATCAACTGCGCCGCACTGTTGATTGGCCGGGGGTTGGTGCGCACCCACAGGTTGTCTTTGGCGCCTTCGGCAATCTGCGCAAACTGATCGCGTTTCACGTTCAACGCTGACAAGCGCGAGGGCAAACCCAGCGCGTCGATCAGGTGCGCCACGGCAGCGGCGGCGTCGCCGTCAGCACGGCCCATCACCTGTGCCACACGCGCTTGTTGCGCGCGGGTGGCGTCCAGGTTGTAACGCATCACGTGGGGCAACATCACGCACGAAGTGTGGCCGTGGCTCATGCCGGTCACGGCGCCGAGCGAGTGGCCCAGGCCGTGACTCGCGCCATAGGGCACACGCAAAATGCCCATGCCGGCCAGCCAGGCGCCTTGCAGGCACAGGAGGCGGGCGTCCAAATCATTCGGGTTCGCCTTCACGCGCGGCATGGCACTGGCCAGCAGCGAGAGCGCTTGCAACGCGGCGGCGTCGATCAAGGGTGAGGGCGCAATCGAGCAGAGGCCTTCCACCGCATGGTCTACCGCGCGGATGCCGGTGGAGTGCCACAACCACTCGGGCGTGGGCAGCGTGGCGGCGGCATCCAGAATCACCGTGGCCGGGCCGATCTCGCGGCCCATGTAGCCGTCTTTCACCTTGCGCACGGTGTCCACGCA
>JANOYE010000310.1:0-11250 GCA_031428695.1 Rhodoferax sp.
GCTGGTGTTGTGCCCCACACGCGAGCTGGCGGACCAAGTCACGGTTGAAATCCGCCGCCTGGCGCGTGCGGCAGACAACATCAAAGTCGTCACCTTGTGCGGCGGCGTCGCCCTGCGCGGCCAAAAAGCCTCGCTCGAACACGGCGCCCACGTGGTGGTGGGCACGCCAGGGCGCGTGATGGACCACTTGGCGCGTGGCTCGCTCACCCTTGAAGGCCTCAACACCCTGGTGCTGGACGAAGCCGACCGCATGCTCGACATGGGTTTTTTGGACGACATCACCACCGTCGTCAAACAGACGCCAAAAACCCGGCAAACCCTGCTCTTCTCGGCCACCTACCCGGAAGGCATCGGCAAAATTGCCCAGCAGTTCATGCGCGAGCCGCAGCAGATCAAAGTAGAGGCGCACCTTGCCAAAGAGTTGATCGACCAGCGTTTCTACGAAGTGACGCGCGCCGCCAAATTTGAAACCGTGGCGAAGCTGCTCGACCACTTCCGTCCGGTAAGCACACTGGCGTTTTGCAATACCAAGCAGCAGTGCAAAGACCTCGCCGCCTTCCTGCAAGCGCAGGGTTTCAGCGCCTTGGCCCTTTACGGCGAGCTGGAGCAGCGTGAGCGCGACCAGGTGCTGGCGCAGTTTTCCAACCAGAGTTGCAGCGTTTTGGTGGCCACCGATGTGGCCTCGCGCGGGCTGGACATCAAGGAGCTCGAAGCGGTGATCAATGTGGATATCACGCCTGACCCTGAAGTGCACGTGCACCGCATTGGCCGCACTGCCCGCGCTGGTGCCACTGGCCTGGCTTTGAGCCTGGCCGCGATGGGCGAAATGGGCGCGGTGGGGAAAATCGAGCAATACCAGAGCCAACCGTCGGTGTGGCACAAACTCGATGAACTCACTCCCACCGGCAAGGGCAAATTGCTGCCACCGATGGTGACGCTGCAAATCCTCGGCGGCCGCAAAGAGAAAATCCGCCCTGGCGACGTGCTCGGTGCCCTCACCGGCGACGAAGGCGGCGGCGCTTTGAGCCGTGAGCAAATCGGCAAAATCTCGGTGACCGAGTTTTGCACTTTTGTGGCCGTGGCGCGCCCAATGGCCCACACCGCGTGCGCCAAGCTCAATGCGGGCAAAATCAAGGGCAAGAGTGTGCGGGTGCGGGTGATGACGGGCACCGGCGCAGACCCATGAAATAGCGTCTAAATGAGAGCATCGGAGCAATTGCAAATGACCTCTCCAGAATGGATTCGCGACCTCAGCGCCAAGAGCGAGGCGTTTCGTGCCCTGCACGCCGCCCCCGGCATTTTTGAGATGCCCAACCCGTGGGACGTCGGCTCGGCCCTGCAGTTTGGAAAACTCGGCGCCAAAGCCTTGGCCACGTCCAGCGGCGCCAGTGCCGTGGCCAAAGGCCTGCACGACGGCAGGATTGGCCGTGAGGCGGCGCTGGCCCATGCACGCGAGATCTGCGCGGCAACGCGACTGCCGGTCTCCGCTGATCTGGAAAACGGCTTTGGCGACACACCAGAAGACGCCGCCGAAACCATCCGCCTGGCGGGCGACACCGGGCTGGTTGGCGGCTCCATTGAAGATTATTCAGGCAACGCGGCCATGGGCATCTACCCCTTTGAAGTTTCCGTCGAACGCGTCAAAGCCGCCGCTGCCGCCGCGCGCGCTTTGCCTTTCCCCTTCCTGCTCACCGCGCGTTGCGAAAACCACCTGCGCGGAGTTGACGACCTGGCAGACACCATCAAACGCCTGCAGGCCTACGAGGCTGCCGGCGCTGACGTGCTTTTCGCCCCCGCGCTGCCCGACATCAAGGCGGTGCAAACGGTGTGCAGCGCGCTCTCGAAACCCTTCAGCTTCATGGTCGGCATGCCGGGCAAATCTTTCAGCCGCGCGCAGCTGCAAGCCGCCGGTGTGAAACGCATCAGTTTTGGCACGGTTTTTTACCGCGTGGCGATGGCGGCCTCCATGGCCGCCGCGCGCGAAGCGCTGGAGAGCGGCACCTACAGTTTTGTCGGGCGGTAAGGCGGCGCTTGGGCCGCCAAAGCTCAGGAAACTCGGTTCTGGTTGAAATTAAGTTGCTATATTATTGATAGCTTATTACGCACATAATCCGTGACTTAGAGGCAAATTTTCTACAAATTCGTCAAAATTCCATGTTTTTTCAATAGTAATTAATACCCATATTAATTATATTCCCTCAAACCGCTTTCGCTCATTCGGGAATCGTACACTTATCCATCATGACGAACCCACTGGCGAATCTATTGGACTTGCTCACCACGGTGCGACGGGTGTGTTTCTGCGCCTTCTTTGCGGCAGCCAGCGCCGCAGCGGCCTCCGACTACGAGCGCGAAGCCCGCTTTGAGGAGCTAGTCAAGTCCCAACTGGTGGTGGGCGACGCGGTCACCCTTGCGCCACCCCCCGGCTCCCCCACAAACTTCCGTCCATTCTTGAGTCTGTACGCCAAGGGCAAAGCCGATCTGCCCGCGCTGGTGCTCGCGCACGGCGTGGGCAACCATCCGGATGAAGGCTTGACCGGCAGCCTGCGCCAGCGCCTGCACGACATGGGCTACACCACGCTGGCGATTCAGCTGCCCGTCGCTGCCAAAGACGCAACCGTTGACAGCTACTTCCCCGCCCTGTTCCCCGAGGCCAGCAGCCGCCTGCAAGCTGCCAGCGCGTGGTTGAAGGCCAAAGGCCACGCTAAGGTCGCATTAGTGAGCCACACCATGGGCTCGTGGATGGCGAATGTCTACCTTGACCAGCAGGCAGCCAGCAACGCCTATCAGGCCTGGGTGTGCATTTCGCTCACGGGTGGTTATTCGTTCGCTGTGCGCAACTACCTGTTTCCTGTGCTGGATGTGTATGGCGAGCAAGACATCCCCGTCACCGTATCGGCAGCATGGCGCAGGGCCGGGCTGCTGCGGCTGGCGGCGACGGGATCACGGCAAGTCATGATCGCCGGGGCCGACGCGCAGTGGCGCGGCAAGGAGCAGGCGGCAGCGGATGCGATTGTGGAATTTTTACGCGCGCTGCCGCAGTAATGCAGTAATCGCGGCTAGTACGCCGCCACAGAGATTTCGAAACAAATGAAAGTGATGATTTCGACCGCAGGCCTAGGCGCAAAACGCCGACATAGCTGTGGTTATGGCAAGGCTTTGAAACGACGGCATGTGGGCGAAAGCGCGCTTTCATGTTTCGAAATCTCTGTGGCGGTGTACCAGGCACCCGGCTGAAGTCACGATCGCCCGCAGCTACGGGAACCGGTGCACGCGCGCCCGTCAAGCCGGCCCGGCTTGGTCCGCTTGGTATTGGGCCGGCCGCGTCAGGATGTTTTGGCGGATTTTTTGCGCGCCGGCTTTTTGGACGCCGTGTTTGCCAGCCGCTTGCCGGTCGCGGAAGTTGTTGCCCGCGCTGACTTCAATTCGACAACATTGGTTGTCGCCGCAATTTCGACCTCGGGCGTGAGCTTCAACAACTCCGCATGCGCCGCCTGCATGTATTTGGCCAGCTCCGGCAAATCGGGCATGGCTTTTCGGCAGGCGATCAGGCCCCAGTCAAGCGAGCCGTTGTAACTTTGCACGGTCACATTGAGGCCCAGGCTGTGCATGACGATGCTCACCGGGTAATACGTCAACATCTTCGCGCCCGCCATGTACAACGCGATCTTCGGGCCGGGCACGTTGCTGATGGCCACATTGGCGATGGGCGGCAGGCTGTTGGCGAGTTTGGAGCGGCCAAAAAGCGACGCCATGCCACCCAAAAGCCAGGGCGCACCCAGTGACGGGAAGTCCATCGGCAACACCGACTTGACGCTGTTGGTCATGGCTTTGGCCGAAGCGCTGGCTGTGCGGATGGCTTGCAGCCGCTCCAGTGGGTCTTTGATGTGGCTGGCCAGGCTGATGCGCATCATCGAGGCCTGGGTGGTCATGTCGGTGTTGCCCTCTTCGCGCAGGCTCACCGGCACGCCCGCGAGCAGGGGCTGTTTGGGTTTGCAATTGAGGTCGGCCAAATAATGGCGCAGCCCGCCCGAACAAATGGCCATCACCACGTCGTTCAGCGTGACGCCGTTGCCTTTTGAGATGTGTTTGAGCTGCTTCATCGGAATCGAGAAGCTGCTGAACACGCGCTGGTTGGTGATGCAGACGTTGATCGGCGTTTTGGGCGCGAACCAGTTGAATTTTTCGGGGGCCAGAGCGCCCCGCGCGAACGTCTTGCCTTCGCCGGTTGTCAAGCCGCTGCCCTCCTCGCGCGCGCCGGGTTTGAGCATCTGCGCCCCTGCCCGCAGCAGCGTGGGCAAAGACTTGATGAGTTTGAATGCCTGGGTTGCTGAATTGCGAATGCCGCCTAGCGCCAGCTCGGCAATGCCGAAATTGTCGCTGGAGAGGGCGGGCCTGCGTGGCGCGGGGCGCACATGGCGCGGCTCAGGCGCAACGTCCATGATGGCCTGGGCCAGGGCCACACCGGCTTCGCCATCGACCGCCGCATGGTGCACCTTGGAGTAAAACGCCAGGTGCCGCGCGCCAGGGGCAGCGTCTTTCGGCGTTTCCAGCCCTTCAATCACGTAAAACTCCCACAGCGGGCGGCTGCGGTCCAGCAGGCTCGAATGCAGGCGGCCGACCAGTTTGTCCAGCTGCGCGCGGTTGCCGGGCTTGGGCAACACGGTGCTGCGGATGTGGTATTCCAGATCAACATCGTTGTCAGCCACCCAGATCGGGTTGGCCAACTCAAACGGCATGTTCACCAACTTGCGCCCAAACACCGGCGCCAGATGCATGCGTTTGGCGATGTGTTCGCGCAGGTTGTCCAGAAACTCGCCCTCGTAGCCCGCCGGCAGCTCAAAAACGTTGAGGCCACCCACGTGCATGGGTGTCTCAGGGGTTTCCATATAGAGGAATGTGGCGTCTATACCGCTTAAATGGATCACAAAATTACTCCTATAAAGTGAGCATAATTTTAATTAATTACGTGACTTATAGCCTTAAATTACAACAATAAATTAGTACAGATAATATAATTCTACCCACCTACGACCTCGCATGTGTCACGCCGCCATCCACGATCAGCGTGGAGCCCACCACATAGTCGCCCGCGCGGCTGGCCAGGTAGATGGCGGCACCGGCCATGTCGTCGGGCGTGCCGATGCGGCCCACGGGCACGTGTTTGGCCACGTCGTCGGCGTGGTCGCGCGCGTCTTTGTTCATGTCCGAGGCAAACGGCCCGGGCGCAATCGCGCTGCACACAATGTTGTCTTTGGCCAGTTGCAGCGCCATGCGGCGTGTCAGGTGGATCAAGCCCGATTTGCTGGCGGCGTAGGAATAAGTTTCCAGCGGGTTGACAGAGACGCCGTCAATCGAAGCGATGTTGATCACCTTGGCCACGCGCGATTTCGCTGCCGCTTTGAGCTGCGGCAGGAGCGCCTGGGTGAGGAAAAAAGGCGCTTTGAGGTTGGTGTCAACCACCTTGTCCCAGCCGCTTTCGGGGAAGGCGTCAAACTCGGCCGCCCAGGCGGCGCCAGCGTTGTTGACGAGGATGTCGAGTTTGTCTTCCCGCGCGGCAAACGCGGCGGCGAGCGCCCGCACGCCTTCAACATTTGATACATCAGCCGGCAATGATGCGCAAAACCCGTGGGCAGAGAGCTCCTTCGCCGTTTGGTCGCACACCGCCGCCTTGCGTGACGAAATGTACACACGCGCGCCCTGGGCCAGAAAGCCCTCGGCGATCATGCGGCCAATGCCGCGCGAGCCGCCGGTGATGAGGGCAGTGCGGCCTTTGAGCGAAAACAAGTCATTCATGGGGTGTCTCCAGGGGTTTGGGTGAAAAAATGAGGCGAAAGATGAGGAAAAAGATCAGGAAAGAAATCAGGGAAAACAGGGGGTAAAAACGCCAGTTTGGCATGAAACTTATTTCGTTGATCCGGTTCAGAATCAAGCTTACAGCGCTTCGGCCCTAAAGCAAAGGCAAAAGCAAAGGCATAGGCAACAACAAACCCCATCCAAGTTAACCAAGGAGACAGCATGAAGACCAGTCGACCGCTTAACCCACTGACCACGCCCAGCACGCTTTCCCGATTCGGCATCACGCTGGGAGCCCTGGTGCTCACGGCCTGCGGCTCGATGCCGGCGTCCGACGTGACCGCCCTGCTCAACCGCACTGACGCCGCGATGGGCGGCACGGCGCTCAAGTCCATCCAGTTTGACGCCAGCGGCAGTGGCGGTATTTTTGGACAGGCCTACCAGCCCGGCATGGCTTGGCCCAAGCTCAACGTCACCATGTTTTCGCGGGTGATGGACTATGAGGGCGCCGCTTTGCGCCTTGACTTCGCCCAGCAACGCGCCGAACCCACCGGCGGCGGCGCCATCCCGCTGATGGGCCAGGGCGAACAACGCGCCACGCAATTGCTCAAAGGCAACCAGGCCTGGAACATGGCGGGCCCCGCGCCGCAGCCAGCGCCGCTGGGCGTCAGCGGCCGGGTGCACGATTTGTGGACATCGCCGCATGGCGCCGTCAAGGCCGCGCTCAAAAGCAACAGCGGCGCCCGCACGGTGACCGAAGACGGCAAACAATACACGGCCGTGTCCTTTGGCCAGAGCGGTTATTTCACCGCCACGGCCTACATCAACGCCAACAACCTGGTGGAACGTGTCGATTCCGTGCAGCCCAGCCCGGTGATGGGCGACACCGCCGCCACCACCTGGTACAGCGACTACAAAGACGTGGGCGGCGTGAAATTCCCCATGCGCATCCGCCAGAACATGGGCGGCTACGAGGTCTACAACCTCACGGTGAGTGAAGTCAAACCGAACGTCGCCGTCACCATCGACGTGCCGGCCATCGTGCCGGCTTTTGCCGAACGCGCAGTGCCTGAAAAAGTGGCCGACGGCATTTGGTACATGGCAGGCGGCTCGCACCACAGCGTCGCCATCGAAATGGCTGACCACATGATCGTCGTCGAAGCGCCCCTTTACGATGGCCGCACCGGTGCCATGCTGGCCGAGGTGAAGAAGCTGAGCAACAAACCGATCAAATACGTCATCAACTCGCACCACCACTTCGACCACGCCGGCGGCCTGCGCACAGCAGCTGCGGAAGGCGCCGAGATCGTCACCAGCGGCATCGCCCGCCCCTTCTTTGAGCGGGTGATGAACAACCCCAACACCGTCGCCCCCGATGCCCTGGCCAAATCCGGCAAACGCGCCACGGTGAGCGGTGTGGACGGCAAACGTGTCTTCACCGACGGCAAACGCAACGTCGAGGTGCATTTCATCGACGGCAGCGTGCATGCCGTGGGGTTCAACATGGTCTACCTGCCGCAAGAAAAACTGCTCATCCAAGCCGACGCTTACACCCCCGGCCCGCCCAACACGCCCACGCCGGCCCGCATCAATGACAACCACAAAGCCTTGGTAGACAACATGGACCGCCTGAAACTCAACGTGGAGCGCATCATGCCGCTGCACGGTCGCGTGGTGCCGGTGGCAGAGCTTTACACTGCGGTTGGACGAAAGTAAAACCGCAAAATGCACTCGAAGAAGCCCTGATTTGACCGAATCTCACCCTGCTGTGCTGCCCCTTGACGATTTTTGGCCCGCCAGCGGCTTCTCCCACCTTCAACGCAACCCCCGCGGCTGGCTGATCCCCACCGACGGCTACCTGCGCCTCTTCCTGGCCCGGCCAGAACTGGCGCTGGTGGACGAGTCTTGCGCCGCCGAGATTGCCTTGCATGGGGCGCTGCTGGACAACCCGCGCAAAGGTGCCTCTGAAACGCAAATCAGGGCCTTGCAAGACGATGACGCTGCCAGCAACTACCGCCACTTCGTCGCCTTTCGGGATGCGCTGTTGGCTGCGGGCACCTTGGAAGGCTGGTACCTGGGCGCCTTGCGCGCCGGCATTGTCAACCTGCCGCCGCTGTTTCTTGATCTGGTCACCGAGGCCTGTGTGCGCAATATCCTTGACGGCGTGCAAGACGCGCAAGTGCTGCGCGCCGGCGAGCTGATGTTCCGCCCGCAGCGCATTCACTCCCAAGACGGCCAGGTGCTTTGTGGCGACCAAACCGTGCTGGACTTGCTGAATGAAACCGGCGGCCTGGGCGACATTGGCCGACTGCTCACCCAAAGCAACGCGCCCTTGCGCGAGGTGAGTTTGGAAGTGCTGACCGACGCCAATGCCCAGCGTTATTGGCCCAATTCAGACCGCCACAACTTCCTGCTTGATTTGACGCACGAGGTCAGCAACGATTTAAGCCACGGCCTGGTGCTCACCATGACGCGCGCCCGCTCGGGCCTCAAAGCCTTGGCCCGCGTGCTTGAAGCCTGGGTGGCACATTTTTTGGGCGTTCAGGTCGCTATCCGCCCCGAGCAAAAAATTGAAGACACCAACTGGCGCTGGCATGTCGGCCTGGACGCCGAATCCTCTGCCCTGCTGAACGATCTGTACGAAGACCGGCCGGTGGAGGCCGCGCGAACCCAGCGCCTGGTAAGCCTGTTTCGGTTGACCTTCGCCGATCCGCAGGAAATGCGTGCCGACGTGGCGGGCAAGCCGGTTTATTTGGGCCTGGCCATGACGGCCGACAAACTCATCAAACTCAAACCGCAAAATCTGCTGTTGAACTTGCCGCTGCGGGCGATGCAATGAACTTGGGTGTTAATTATTTATGCTGTAGGCGAAATTACAATGAAATTCAGCCCTCCAAGTCACGAATAATGGGCGCAGTCAGCTATTGTTTTAATAGTGACCGACTTTGAAGTCATTGCGCCCGGTTTTGTCTTCGCCACGCAACAGCCACAACGGCCGCGTCGCAAAAGCGGTGGTGACGCCTGATTTGCCGTCCACCGGGTTCAAGCCGCGCTCAAACACCGACGTGCCGGGCATGTAACGCAGGGCGGCTCCGGCCCGGCGTTTGCTTGAGCGGTTCACCGCCGCGCCGTGGATCATGAAAACATCGTGCATCGACATTTGTCCCGGCTGCAATTGCAAATCAACGGCGTTTGATTCGTCAAACGCGTCGTCTTGCGTGCGCAGGTTCAACACCAAGTCGCTGCGGTCTTCCAACAAATGCGGGTGGGTGAATTTCGCCGCGTGAGACTGCGGAATCACCCGCAGGCAGCCGTTTTCCACGGTTGATTCATCCAGCGCCACCCACACTGTGCAGGTGGCCAATGGGCGCATCGGCCAGTAGTGGCCGTCTTGGTGCCAGGGCGTCTCTTGCCCGTCACCGGCCGGTTTGCAAAACACGTGGCAGCCCCACAAGATGATGTCGGGCCCGATGAGCTGCGCCACCATGTCGAGAATTTGCGGCTCCATCGCCAATTCCAAAAACGCGCGGCTGCCCAACACGCCCTCGTCGTTTTTGCCACCGCCTTTGCCAACCGTGTGCGCGCTGACCAGCTTTTCGGGCCGCACGCCAGGGTTGTCGCGGATCAGCTGGTCCAGCGATTGGCGCAGGCTCCGGGTGCGCTCAGCGGGCAGCGTCCAGTTCGGGATCAGGTAGCCCTGCTCGCGGTATTGGGTGATTTCAGCGGGGGAAAGTGTTGCCATGGCGGGATCGGGTCAGGCCTATTCGGTGAAAGGGGTGAGACTGCGGGATAATGCAGGGTTTTACCAAAGCCCACGGAGAAACACAATGGCAAAAGCCCCCCGCACCGAAGCCGAGCGCAAAGCAACGCCCCGCCCCATCGCCCCCAAAGGCGTCACCTACACCAGCCCCAAAGGCCAGAAGATCAGCCTGGAGCGCGGTGTCGCCACCAACAACAAGAAAAACCCCGGAAAACGCCCGCACCAAGGCGGTTGACTTTCGGTTGCCCTTGGCCACGCAGCCCGGCTGCGGCCAGTGGGCGCTCTGGGTGGTTAGCGCCACCGCAGTTTCTCCGTTAATTTCACTGTCGATCTGCTCGCCCGATCTGCTCGGAATTTGCGAGTTTGCCAAAGGAAGGATAGGATAAAACATGGCTACCAAACCACCTGCACCCTCCAACGATCACGACGAGACCGTGATCCTGAAAACACCCGTTGTCGGCAGCGCACCAGACCCTTTTGATTCAGACAAAACGGTGGTTCGCAAAACGCCTGCAGCTGAGCCGATTACGCCCAAACCCAAGGGCTTCTCGATGAGTTTTGACCATCCTGAAGCCAACGCTGGGGCCAACGCGGGGGCCAATGACCTGGAGGCGACCGTCAAGGTGGCTTCTGCGCGCGAGATGCCTGCGTCAGCGGCAGACCCGCTGGCAAAGCGAAAACCGGGGTCTGCTGCGAGCCAATCGCCCCCTTTGGCCCCAACAGCGTCTGAGGCAACCCCCGCCAAGGGCGGCGGCATCCTCAAGTGGATCCTGGGCGGCGCTGCAGCCATTGTGGTCATCATTCTTGGCGTGGCGTATCTGCTCGGATCCAACGAACTGGCCGCGCCGAAAGTAACCATCCTCAAGCAGGGCACGTTGATCGAACCGGCCCAACCCTCCGGGGCCGTACCGGCCGTACCGGCCGTACTACCGGCAGTTGCGCCCGAGTCGCCCCTAGCAGCGCCGCCTCCAGCGGCTCAAGCGGTCGCGCCTGTTGCGCCTGAACCTGCACCAGCAGCGCCGGCAGCCGTCGTCGCGCCTCCACCACCAACGCCCCAGGCGCCGCCAGTCGTTGCCGCGGCACCAGCGCCAAACGTAACACAGACAATGCCCGGCACGCCAAACGCGGCAAACGCCCCCAAAGCGCCGCCTACGGCTGCGGTTACAGCTGCGGCGGCGGCTGCAGCGGCAGCGGCCAAAAAAGCGGCTCTAGAAAAAGAGCGCTTGGCCAAACAAGCGCAAGCCAGCCCACCCGTGGTGACCCAAGCTCCGCCGCCACCTGTTCAGGCAGCACCGGCTCCGGCACCCGCGCCAGCGCCTGTCGCTGCGCCCCGGGTTGAAGCACCTCCCGCGCCGGTTGCACCACCGCCACCGGCGGCACCTTCCAACCCGAACCAGGTATGCGAGGGTCGTTGGTTGTTAGCCTTGCAAAACTGCCTGGCCGAGCAATGCGCCAAACCCGCCTTCAGCAGACATTCGGTGTGTATGGAGCGTCGCGCCATCGAACAGCGCCGTCAAGAAGAGCAACAAGGCCGGTAACGACCTCACATATTGCGGCGGTATTGCCCGCCCACTTCAAACAGCGCATTCGTGATCTGCCCCAAGGAGCAGACGCGAACTGCGTCCATCAGCACCTCAAACACGTTGTCGTTGGCGATCACCGCCTGCTGAAGCTTTTTCAGCATCGCGGGTGAG
>JANOYE010000311.1:0-17060 GCA_031428695.1 Rhodoferax sp.
GCCCGCTGGTCGATTTGCTGGGCGACAAGAGCGCCTCGGTGGCGCAAACCGCTGCCGACGGCCTGAAGAAAACCTTGCTGATGTTTGACCAGTTCCACGACGTCAAAGAAAAAGCCGACCACGGCAACGTGTACGCCAAAACCGTGTTGCAAAGTTGGGCCGACGCCGAGTGGTTCACCAGCCGGCCTGAAGTGCCCCAATCGATCAAGCTCAGCGTGTTCAAGGTGCCTGGTGAGATCAACACCGATGACTTGTCCCCTGCGCCAGACGCCTTCAGCCGCCCCGACATTCCCATGCACGCGCTGGCCATGCATAAGAACCCGCGCCCCGGCCTTCACGCCAGTGCAGCGCCCGAAGAAGAAGGCAAACGCGGCCCGGTGAAGTTCATCAACGACCTCAAAGCCAAAGGCCACCTGGTGGCCTACGTGGGTGACGTGGTCGGCACCGGTTCGAGCCGAAAGTCGGCCACCAATTCAGTGTTGTGGTGGACGGGAGAAGACATTCCCTTTGTGCCCAACAAACGCTTCGGCGGTGTTTGCCTCGGGTCGAAAATCGCCCCGATTTTTTACAACACCATGGAAGACTCGGGCGCCTTGCCGATTGAGTTGGACGTAGACCAAATGGCCATGGGCGACGTGATCGAGCTGCGCCCCTACGAAGGCAAAGCGCTCAAAGACGGCAAAGTGATCGCCGAGTTCAAGGTGAAAAGCGAGGTCTTGTTTGACGAAGTGCGCGCCGGTGGCCGCATTCCGCTGATCATCGGGCGTGGCCTCACCACCAAAGCGCGCGAGGCGCTGGGTCTGCCGGTCTCGACCCTGTTCCGCCTGCCCACCAGCCCAGTAGACACCCACAAAGGTTTCACCCTGGCGCAGAAAATGGTCGGCAAGGCGATTGGCCTGCCCATCGTCAACGGCAACCAGCAAGGCGTGCGTCCTGGCACGTATTGCGAGCCGAAGATGACATCCGTCGGCTCCCAAGACACCACCGGCCCGATGACCCGCGACGAACTCAAAGACTTGGCCTGCCTGGGTTTCAGTTCTGATCTGGTCATGCAGTCCTTCTGCCACACGGCGGCGTACCCCAAGCCGGTGGATGTGAAGATGCACCACGAGTTGCCCGATTTCATCAGCACCCGTGGCGGCATCTCCCTGCGCCCAGGCGACGGCATCATCCACAGCTGGCTCAACCGCATGTTGTTGCCCGACACCGTGGGCACGGGCGGCGACAGCCACACGCGTTTCCCCATTGGCATCAGCTTCCCGGCAGGCTCCGGCTTGGTCGCCTTCGGCGCTGCCACCGGCGTGATGCCGCTGGACATGCCCGAAAGCGTGTTGGTGCGTTTCAAAGGCAAGATGCAGCCTGGCGTGACGTTGCGCGATTTGGTCAACGCCATTCCGCTGTACGCCATCAAGGCGGGGCTGCTCACAGTGGCCAAACAAGGCAAGAAAAACATTTTCTCCGGCCGCATTCTGGAAATTGAAGGCCTGCCTGATTTGAAAGTGGAACAAGCGTTTGAACTCTCCGACGCCACGGCAGAGCGCAGCGCGGGCGGTTGCACCGTGCATCTGAACAAAGAGCCGATCATTGAATACATCAACAGCAACATCACCTTGCTCAAATCAATGATCGCGTCAGGTTATTCAGACGTGCGCACCATCAAACGCCGCATCAAATCGATGGAAGACTGGCTCGCCAACCCGGTGTTGCTCAAGGCCGACGCCGATGCCGAATACACAGCGGTGATCGAGATCGACCTGGCTGAAATTCACGAACCCATCGTCGCCTGCCCGAACGACCCGGACGACGTGAAAACCCTGAGCGACGTGGCCGGCAACAAGATTGACGAAGTCTTCATCGGCTCCTGCATGACCAACATCGGCCACTTCCGCGCGGCTTCCAAACTGTTGGAGAACAAACGCGACATCCCGGTGAAACTGTGGGTTGCGCCACCGACCAAGATGGACGCCAAACAGCTCACCGAAGAAGGCCATTACGGCGTCTTGGGCAGCGCCGGCGCGCGTATGGAAATGCCCGGCTGCAGCCTGTGCATGGGCAACCAGGCGCAGGTGAAGGAGGGCGCCACGGTGTTCTCCACCTCCACCCGCAACTTCCCCAACCGCCTGGGCAAAAACTCCAACGTGTATTTGGGAAGCGCCGAACTCGCCGCGATCTGCTCCAAACTTGGCCGCATCCCGACCAAAGAGGAATACATGGCCGACATGGGTGTCATCAACAAAGATGGCTCCAAGATTTACCAGTACCTGAACTTTGACAAGGTTAAGGAATACACGGATTTGGCGGAATCCGTGGCCGCCTGAGGTTGACTCGCAGGCAGGGTTGGTTAGCGGCTCCAGTCACAAATCTCTCAAAATGTTAATATACGTGTTAACATTTTGAGGTGAAAAGCGATTTCCTTGATAATTCTTAGATAAATAGAGGTCTAAGTCACGAATAATGTGCGTGAATAGCTATCAAAATAGTAGTGACTGAGCTGGGCGCGCACCAACAAATATCCCGAGTACGCGGGCAAAGTGGCTCGATGGCCGCGCGGGTTCATTTCTGGAGCGGCTGTGCCCAAGACATGGCGCTGCTAATGCCTAACGCCTGCCGCATCAGGCCGCCCGCCGCAGCTCATACCCCGCATTTGGCAAATCCGCAGGCAAATCCAAACCAATCGACAGTCGCCGGATCATCTCCAATGACAACGGACGTACCCGATTGAGCACCTCGGCAACCCGTGCGCGGGAGCCGATGTAGGGCTCCATGTCTTTGCGTGTGAGGCTGCGCGCGTCCATCACGTGCAGGAGCAAGCTGACGGGATCGACATCGGGCATCTTGATGTGTTTTTGCCTGGCCACAACCAGTCGATAGTCGGCTCCCTTGATATTGAAGACCACTCGATTTCCTGCAATGAAACTGGCGTTGCGATAGGCCGCCTTCGCGTCCGCAGGCGAGTCCCAACGCACGCGGCTGGCGATGGCATGCCAGGCGCCAATGACCGACAGCGATTGAAAAGTAAAGCACTGAAAAAATGCTATGTTAATAATAGCTAAGAAACGCCATTTCATGTGACTTAGGTGCCGATTTTTCACGTAAATCGATTCAAACGACTCAAAAATGAAGAAATGAAGAAATGAAGAAATGTTAACACTCATGTTAATAAAATTCTTGTTCTGCAAATCACCCCGCATTGTGTGAAACTTGAGCCTTCCCAATTAGCCACATTAGCCACATTAGCCACATTGACCACCTTGATGACGAGGATACGACCGTGAACTTCAACTCCATTTTGGCGCAGGGCCTGTTGGCGGCGCTTATCGCAATGCCGGTCGCCAGTGCCTTCGCGCAGGCATTTCCAACCAAGCCCGTTCGCATCATCGTGCCGCAAACGCCGGGTGGCGCGTCAGACGCGTTGGCGCGCATCGTCGGGCAGAAGTTGTCTGAAAAATGGGGGCAGCCGGTGGTGATCGAAAACCGCGCGGGCGCCGGCGGCAACATTGGCATGGACGCGGTGGCCAAGTCGCCTGCCGATGGCTACACGTTGCTGATGTCTTATGTGGGCTCACACGCGATCAACGTCAGCATTTACAAGAAGTTGCCGTTTGATCCTGAGGCCGACTTCAGCGCCGTGGCGACGCTTGCCAACGTGCCCTTTGTCGCCGCTGCCAATGCAACGGTGCCAGCTTCGAACATGAAGGAGCTGGCGGCGTACGCAGCGAAAAATCCGATCTCTTTCGGGTCGGCGGGCAATGGCTCCGTCAACCACTTGCTCGGTGAGATGTTCAACACGGCGAGCCAAAGCAAGGCGCTGCATGTGCCGTACAAAGGCGCGGCTCCAGCGTTGACAGACTTGATTTCTGGCCAGATTCAGCTGGTCTTCACCAGTTTGCCATCAGTGGCGCAACACATCCGCGCGGGCACGGTGAAAGGGCTGGCAGTCACCGGCTCCAAACGCGCCCAGGCCTTCAAAGACATTCCGACGATTGCGGAATCGGGTTACCCTGGTTTTGTCATCAACCCCTGGTTTGGCCTGTTCGCGCCCAAGGGCACGCCGCCTGCGGTGATTCGCCAGATCAATGCCGACATCAAAAAAGTGCTCGAAGACAAAGAGACGATCGACAAATTCGCCACGCTTGGCGCCGAGCCGTTTGACAGCACACCGCAAGAGTTTGCCGCGATGCTGCAGGCCGACATCGCCAAGTGGGCGGTGGTGGTCAAAAGCTCAGGTGCCACGGCAGATTGACAAGGGCGACACGCTGGGGTGAAACCTGCTTGACTATTTCCTGCAGAAAGAACCTCCATTGGCCAACCCGCTAGCGGCATCACCCAAATCGACGCCTTCCAAACCGCCGCTGAATCTGCGCGGCAATCGTTTCAAACCGCTGACTTGGGAGACCATGACGCCCGCGCAGGCGGCCATGGCAGACAAGGTGTTGGCCGGCCAGCGCGGATCCATGCAAGGGCCCTACAACGTGTTGTTGCACAGCCCGGCTTTGGGTGACTTGGCGCAGAAGTTTGGCGCCCACACACGGTTTCATTCGTCCCTGCCTTTGAGGCTCAATGAGATGGCGATTTTGCTGGTGGCCAGGTTTTGGCGCTGTGAATTCGTCTGGTGGGTGCATCGCCAGATTGCCCTGGACAGCGGGCTCAGTGCTGCGTTGGTAGACGCCATTCTTCTTCAGCGCACGCCGTCTGGCCTGCCGCAGGATGAGGCATTGGTGTTTGCTTTTTGCAATGAATTGATCACCACCCGGCGTGTCAGCGATGCGAGTTACGCTGCCCTGGTGGCTGCGTTTGGCGAGGCGGGCGCGGTGGATCTGATGGGCGCCATGAGTTATTACACCTTGGTCAGCATGGCGCTGAACGTGGACCAGTATCCGCTGCCTGCGGGCGCGCGGGTCGATTTCCCCGCCGATCAAACTTGACACCGCGCTGACCGGCCTTTGCAGCCCGATCCCACGGCCGTCTGCATCCATTTGCGGAAATCCTGGCGGTTACACTGCGCACCGTCATCAAATTGAAACATTCAGTGTGTAAGCAGTCAGGAGTCGCAGATGCTGTTTGGCAAACTCATGCCCCGCGAGGGCAATTTTTTCGAGATGTTCAACCTGCATGCGGACCGCATCGTTGAAGCAGCGCGGGCTTTTTCCCACCTGGTCGCCAATTACAACGACCCGCACTTGCGCGAGCAGTACAACCGCGATGTTGACAACGCCGAGCGCGCCGCAGACCGCATCACGCATGACGTCAACAAGATGCTGCACAAGACCTTCATCACGCCGATTGACCGCGAGCAAATCCACTCGCTCATCAACACCATGGACGACGTGGCGGACTTGATCCAGGACTCGGCCGAAACCATGGCCTTGTATGACGTGCGCGCTATGACGGAAGAGATCACGCGCCTGACCGACCTGAGCGTGAAGTGCTGTGAGCGCGTGAAAGACGCCGTCTACATGCTGGCGAAGGTCGCAGACCCGAAGGTCGCCGAAGCGGCGCTGAAAACCTGCGAAGAGATTGACCGCCTGGAGTCTGACGCCGACCGCGTGATGCGCTCGGCCATGAGCAAACTGTTCCGCGAAGAGCCCGATGTGCGCGAAGTGATCAAGCTCAAGGCGATTTACGAGTTGCTGGAAACCATCACCGACAAATGTGAAGACGTGGCCAACCTGATCGAGGGCGTGGTCCTCGAAAACTCTTAAGCCGGCCGCCCCAATGCAAGGCATTCAAGCGGCCCTGTGGATCGTGATCATGCTGGTGGCGCTGGCGCTGGCGTTCGACTTCATGAACGGGTTCCACGACGCGGCCAATTCCATTGCAACCGTGGTCTCAACCGGAGTTTTAAGGCCGGGCCAGGCGGTGTTGTTTGCCGCGTTCTTCAATTTCGTCGCGATCTTCGTCTTCCAGCTCAGCGTTGCCGCAACCATTGGCAAAGGTATTGTGGATCCGGGGGTGGTCGATACGCACGTGATTTTTGGCGCCCTGGTCGGCGCCATCACCTGGAATTTCATCACCTGGTATTACGGCATTCCGAGCAGCTCGTCGCACGCGTTGATAGGCGGCATTGTGGGTGCCGTGATCGCCAAGGCGGGCACCGGCGCATTGCTTTCTGCCGGCATCATGCGCACCGTGGCCTTCATCTTCGTGTCGCCTCTGCTGGGCTTCCTGCTCGGCTCGCTGATGATGTTGGCGGTGGCTTGGTTGTTTCGCAAGACCACGCCGTCGCGGGTGGACAGCTGGTTCCGCCGCTTGCAATTGGTGTCGGCTGGCGCTTACAGCCTGGGGCATGGCGGCAATGACGCGCAAAAGACCATCGGCATCATCTGGCTGCTGTTGATTGCCACTGGGTATGCGGCTACCGGCGACAAAGCGCCGCCCTACTGGGTCATCATCAGCTGTTACATCGCGATTGCTGCGGGCACCATGTTCGGCGGCTGGCGCATCGTCAAAACCATGGGCCAGAAGATCACCAAGCTCAAACCGGTGGGTGGCTTTTGCGCCGAAACGGGTGGCGCGATCACACTGTTCATCGCCACGGGCCTGGGCATTCCGGTGTCCACCACCCACACCATCACGGGCGCCATTGTGGGTGTCGGCGCGGCCAGGCGGGCCAGCGCTGTGCGTTGGGGCGTGGCGGGCAACATCGTGTGGGCCTGGATTTTCACTATTCCGGCCAGCGGTTTCATGGCCATGGTGGGTTACTGGCTCAGCCTGCAACTGTTCTGAAACCGTTTTTCGATGGTGCTCAGTGGACTTTGCCGAAGCGCGAAATCACTGAGAGAGTTTTTTCGACTCCTCGACCTGGTAGTCAAAATATCCCTGAAAACTGAAGGCGAAACTGGCAATCAGTGCCGTGGCGCCAACCATCAGCGATAACACCACCGCGCCGATGGTGAACCAGTTGGTGTGCCCTGCAGGGGCCTCTGAATCAAGTGCCGGGTTGAAACGTGCGTTCCATTTGTCTGGCGTCATCAAGCCATAAACAATAGCCATCAACGCGCAACCGGCGATGGTGAATCCCAAAAGAGGAACCAGCAACCAACTGAGGCGGTCGTTCAACCCAAATTGCTGCACCCGTTCGATGCCGTAAAGCCCCAAGGCGGTGGGAATGGGCAACAGCCAGCCGAGTGTGTCGGTGAGGCCAAAAAGGTAGAAGCGGTGCAAACCCAGAGGGCCCCCTACAAAGCTGAGCCAAGCGGCGAGGGTTTTGTTTTTCATGCAGAGGGGGCTTTTGCAGCGATCGCCACTTCTGGCGGCGTGCGGTCGCCAAAACCCAACGGCTTTTCCATCATCACCACGTCCAGCCATTGGCCGAATTTCCAGCCGCAGGACTTGAGCACGCCCACATCGGTGAAGCCCGCCGCGCGGTGCACGCCCACCGAACCCTTGTTGTTGGAGTCGCCAATCACGGCGATCAGTTTGCGCACGCCCGCGCGTTCGGCCTGCGCCGCAAGCTCTGCCAGCAGCGCGCGTCCCAGGCCTTTGCCGTGCACATCATGCGCGACATAAACCGAGTCTTCCGCTGAGAAGCGGTAGGCCGGGCGCGGTTTGAACCAATTGCAGTAGGCGAAGCCGGAAACTTTGCCATCCACCTCGGCGACCAGGTAGGGCAAGCCCTTGGCCAGCACGTCGGCGCGGCGGGTTGTCATGTCAGCCACCGAGGGTGGCTCGGTCTCAAAGGTGCCTGTGCCGTGCAGCACATGGTGGCCGTAAATGGCAGTGATGGCGGGCAGGTCGGCGTCGCGGCTGGCTCGGATGAGGGTCATGGGGAACTCTTGGAAGTACTGGAAAGTAGGCTCAGGCTATAATGGAAGGCTACCCAGAGTGTCGCTGGCCGGGTGGCCATGTCGCGTGTCTCAAACTCCGGGTCAGATGTCGGATTCTAGGTGCCTGTGGCATATCTACGCTGGTTCTAAAACTGGTGGTCGCAGCCCAACGGATTTGACCCTTAGATTGGAATACATATGGTCGTCATTCGACTCGCCCGTGGCGGTGCAAAAGCACGCCCCTTCTTCAACATTGTGGTGGCTGACAAGCGCACTCGCCGTGATGGCCGCTTCATCGAGCGCATCGGGTTTTACAACCCAATCGCGACCGAAAAAGAAGAGAGCATCCGCATCGCCCAGGATCGCCTGACGTACTGGCGTGGTGTGGGCGCGCAAGCGTCTCCCACAGTCGAACGCCTGGTCGCACAAGCGGCAAAAAAAGCCGCAGTTTGATCGTTTGACATGTTGCCCGGCCTCGAAGCCGCTGAATTGCCAGCGGACGCCATCGAAGTCGGGCGCATCCAAGACGCCTGGGGCGTCAAAGGCTGGTTCAAGGTCTTGCCCCACAGCGCCGATCCGCAGGCGCTGTTCTCGTCCAAGCGATGGTTCATCTTGCCATCCGAGCGCAGTGAAAAAACTTTCACCGGGGTGCTCAAACTCGCCATCCGCGAGGCCAAAACCCATTCGGATTCTGTCGTTGCCACAGCGCAAAATATCGGCGACCGCACTGCCGCCGAGGCGCTCAGAGGCGCGCGCGTGTTCATCGGGCGGTCAAGCTTCCCTACGGCAGACAAAGACGAATATTACTGGGTCGATTTGATCGGCCTGGACGTGGTCAACCGCGAAGGTGTCAACTTGGGCCAAGTGAAGGAACTGCTTTCCACCGGCCCGCAGACGGTGCTGGTGCTGGAGTTCGAGCTGGACGGCAAGACCCAGGAGCGCATGATTCCTTTCGTCGCCAATTTTGTCGATGACGTCGATTTGCCGGGGCGCAAAATCACCGTAGACTGGCAGCCGGATTACTGACGCGCCTATTTGGCGCTTTGTAAAATTTCCCCGATGCGCTTCGACGTCATCACACTTTTCCCCGAACTTTTCGCCCCGTTTTTGACGGCTGGCGTGACCCGGCGTGCGTTTGAGTCGGGCCAAGTTGACGTCAAACTCAGCAACCCGCGCGATGTGGCAAGCGGCAACTACCGCCGGGTTGACGACCGCTCCTTCGGCGGCGGCCCCGGCATGGTGCTGATGGCCGAACCGTTGGCGCAGACCGTTGCCGCCATTCGCGCAGAGCGGCCTGACGCAGCGCCCGTGGTGTTGTTCTCGCCAATCGGCAATCCGCTGGAACACGCCACCGTGCAACGCTGGGCCAGCAGTGCCGGCGCGATTCTGGTCTGTGGGCGGTATGAAGGGGTGGACCAGCGCTTCATTGATGAATTCGTCACCGAACAAATCAGCCTGGGTGATTTTGTGCTGTCGGGTGGTGAAATCGCCGCCATGGCCTTGCTCGACGCCGTGGCGCGCCTGCAACCGGGTGTGTTGGGCGACGACGCCAGCCACGCGCAAGACAGCTTCAACCCGGCGCTGGACGGCCTGCTCGATTGCCCCCATTACACCCGGCCAGAAGAGTGGCGTGGCAAAACCGTGCCGCCCGCGTTGATGTCTGGCCACCATGCGCAAATCGAGCGCTGGCGGCGTGACCAACGCCTTCGGCTGACGGCGCAACATCGCCCCGATTTGATCGCCCATGCCCGGGATAAAGGCCTGTTGAGCCGGGAAGACGAGGCAGGTCTGCGGGCGACCTAGGGTTTCAAGCTATAATGGAAGGCTAACCGATCCTCTGTCCGGCCGTTTTAATTGGATTTGCCCGCAGTCTGCAGGCGCATTCCTCAAAACATTTCGCGTCATTTCCGACAACATTGAGCGCCATCCTGGCGCGGCGCGCACAAGATCACTGAAGGCAACCATGAATCTGATCCAGACCCTCGAGCAGGAAGAAATAAACCGTCTCGGCAAAAAAATCCCCGACTTCGCTCCCGGCGACACCGTTGTCGTCAGCGTCAACGTGGTTGAGGGCACGCGCAAACGTGTTCAGGCCTATGAAGGTGTGGTGATCGCCAAGCGCAATCGCGGCCTCAACAGCGGCTTCATCGTGCGCAAAATCTCCAGCGGCGAAGGCGTGGAACGCACCTTCCAGACCTACAGCCCGCTGATCGCCGGCATCGAAGTCAAACGCCGTGGCGACGTGCGCCGCGCCAAGTTGTACTACCTGCGTGACCGCAGCGGCAAGTCGGCGCGTATCCGCGAAAAGCTGCCAGCGCGCAAGGCGGCTGTCGCCGAATAAGCCTTTGCGCCCGCGCTGTGCCTGAAAGAGGGCCACTAACAAAGCGCGGAATCAAGGCCGTCGAAGCGTTTGCTTGCGGCGGCTTTTTTCATGGCGCGGGCGGTTAGCAAAGATTGATCCAGTGAGCCAACTTCCTGTTTTCACGCCGCTGTCGAGCTTGCCCAACTTTGACCCGCGCAAAGTGACGGTGGCCGGGGTGGACTCCCATCTGCCGCGCGTCGCAGGCCACCAGCTGCAACCCGATTCGTTGCGCCTGCGCTTCCAAAACCCGCCGTTGTGGCAGCCCGAAGTGCGTGAAGAGCCCAAATACGCCGAACGCGCACCCATGCATGCGGCCGTGCTGGTGCCCATCGTCATGCGCGACGAGCCGACATTGCTGCTGACCGAACGCACGGCGCATTTGTCCACCCACTCCGGGCAGATTGCATTTCCGGGTGGCAAGTCAGACGAAGACGACGCCGATTCTGCTGCCACGGCACTGCGCGAGGCAGAGGAGGAAGTTGGCTTGGCGCACAGTTTTGTCCAGGTATTGGGGACTTTGCCGGTTTACGTGACCGGAACCTCTTTCATCATTACGCCAGTGGTGGCTTTGGTGCAGCCCGGTTTTGCAATCAGCCCCAATGCCAATGAAGTGGCCGACGTTTTTGAGGTACCGCTGGCTTTCCTGATGGACCCGGCCAACCACCAGCGCCACCAGATCAACATCAACGGCCTGCGCCGCGAGTGGTTCTCCATGCCTTACGACGAACCCGGGAGATTTGAATCGCGCTTCATCTGGGGCGCCACCGCTGGCATGCTGCGCAACCTCTACCGTTTTTTGGCCGCCTGATCCCACCGCATCAACTTTTTGCCTGGGTATCATTGCTGGATGAGTTTTTCGGCGATTCTTCTTGCATTGTTGCTGGAACAGGCCCGTCCTTTGGGGCCCGGCAACCCGGTTCACGCCACGATGCGTGCCTGGGTGCGCATGGCGCGGCACAATTTTGACGCCGGCCGCCACCCGCACGCCTGGCTGGCCTGGAGCGTAGCGGTGTTGCTGCCGACCTTGGCGGCGTTGGGCATCCATTGGCTGTTGGTTTCCACGCTCGGCTGGTTTGTGGCCGTGTTGTGGAGCGTGGCGGTGTTGTACGTGAGCCTCGGGTTTCGCCAGTTCAGCCACCATTTCACCGACATTCGCGACGCCCTGGAAGCGGGCGACGAGGCCGAGGCGCGCCGCCTGCTTGCGGCGTGGCGGCAAATCGACGCCAGCGAGTTGCAAACCATCGAAATCATCCGCCAAGTGATCGAACACTCGGTGCTGGCGGCGCATCGCCATGTATTTGGCGTGCTGGCATGTTTCTCGGTGCTGGCCGCCCTGGGCCTGGGGCCTGCCGGCGCAGTGTTGTACCGGCTGAGTGAATTCGTGCCGAGGTACTGGGCGCATCAGAGCCAGGTGCAGCACCAACCGGTCAGCGCGGCCTTGTTGAACGCGTCAAACCGCATCTGGTACCTGGTGGACTGGGCGCCCGCGCGCATCACGGCACTGGGGTTCGCCATCGTTGGCAGTTTCGAAGAAGCCATCGACGCTTGGCGAACTTACGCCCAAACCAGCGATGGCGCGGCGGACCACGACGGCATCATCCTCGCGGCCACTTCTGGCGCGGTGAACGTGCGGCTTGGCGCAGGTCGCCCAGCGCCCTCGCCAGACAATCCAGGCCAAACCACTGACGCGGAACCGCAACTGGCGCACCTGCGCAGCATTGTGGGTCTGGTCTGGCGCTCGGTCGTATTGTGGATGGTGGTACTGGCTTTGGTGACCTTGGCCAAGCTGCTCGGTTAGCGGACAAGCCTGCCAGTCTCAGAACTTGGACTGGCTCAATTCCGCAAACAACCTGCTGTATATTTGATAGCGGCTTACGCTGATTTGGTCTGACCTGCAGGCCTCTTCGCCCTTTGCAACCGCAGCCATCACGCCACAACCAGGCTCGTGCAGGTGGGTGCAGTTGTAAAACTTGCAATTCGCCACATGGGGTTTTAAATCCGGCATGTAGGCGGCCAGTTGGGCCGGGTCGATGTGGCTGAGGCCAAACTCCTGGAAACCGGGCGAGTCGATGATCGCCGTGTTTTTCGCCTGGTCAACTTCGTTGTTGACCCAATACCAGGTGGTGCTGGTCGTGGTGTGTTTGCCCGAATTGAGCGCCTGTGAAATTTCATTGGTTTGCGCCATCGCGCCTGGCACCAGTAGATTGATCAAGGTGCTTTTGCCAGCGCCGGACGGGCCCAGAACGAGCGTGGTTTTGCCGCGCAGCAACTTGAGCAGCTCAGCCCGATCCACGTCCCCAGACCGCTTTAGCGACAGCGGCAACACACCATATTTCATGTGCCGGTAGGGCAGCAGGCGTTGCCAAGCTTGCTCGAAGGGCTCGACCAAGTCGCTTTTGTTCAGTGCGATGATCGGCAGGATGTGTTCGGCTTCGGCGGCAATCAAGGCTCGGGTCAACTGCGTCGCAGAAAATTCCGGGTCGGCGGCGACCAAAATCAGCACTTGGTCGAGATTCGCCGCAAATGACTTGGTGCGCACTTCGTCTTGGCGGTAAAACAGATTGCGCCGGGGTTCTATTTTTTCGATGGTTCCTTCGTCCTGTGTGGCGAGCCACAAAACCCGGTCGCCCACCACGCCCTGGCTTTTCTTCCCGCGCGAGTGGCAGATCAGGCGCTTGCCATCAGACGCTTCCACCAGAAAATGCCTGCCATGGTTCGATACGATGAGCCCAGCTTGCAGGGGTGAAGCGCTCATGCCAGCAGCGCGTCTATTTGCGCAGCGCAGTCGAAGTCGGTGGTCGAAATGCCGCCCACGTCATGGGTGTTAAATCGAACCTCGCAGCGGTTGTAATGCACCGACAAATCGGGGTGGTGGTCTTGCCGGTGCGCAACCAGGGCGACCGCGTTGACGAAGGCCATGGTTTCGAAATAATTGTTGAAGTGAAAGACCTTCTCGATTGCGAGCGAAGCGCCGTCGCCACCCAACTTCCAGCCTTCAAGTTTAGCCAGATTTGCTACCATTTCAGTAGCTGTCTGTGCACGTCTCTTGTGACCTGACCAGTCTTTTTGCTTGAAGTCTGAGCTCATGCTGATTCCTGCGCCAAACTGGGCAATTTTCAGGCGGCCATGCGCGTCAGGCGCTCGCTCGCGGGCGGATGCGAATAATAGAACTTCACAAACAGCGGGTCGGGCGTGAGTGTGGAGGCGTTGTCTTCATAGAGCTTGAGCAGCGCTGTTGACAAATCAGCGCCGCTGGTCTGTTGCACCGCATAAGCGTCGGCCTCAAACTCATGTTTTCGCGACAACTGGGCAAAAAGCGGCGAGAGAAAAAAGCTGAACACGGGCGCGGCCATCATGAACAGCAGCAGCGCCAGGGCGTCGTTGGGGCCAGCCAAGTTGGGTGTGACGCCCAGCCCCGTGTAAAACCAGGTTCGAGTCGCCAGCCAGCCCAAGAGCGCAAAACCAGCCAGGCTCAGCGCGAACATTGACACGATGCGTTTGATGATGTGTTTGTGCTTGAAGTGGCCCAACTCGTGGGCGAGCACGGCGTCCACTTCGGGCGCGGACAATTTGGCCAGCAGTGTGTCGTAAAAAACCACCCGTTTGGACGCGCCAAAGCCGGTGAAATACGCGTTGGCATGCGCGCTTCGTTTGCTGCCGTCCATCACAAACAGGCCCTTGGCGGCAAAGCCGCAGCGTTGCATCAACGCCGTGACGCGCGCCTTCAAAGCCTCGTCTTCAAGCGGCTTGAATTTGTTGAAGAGGGGCGCGATGAAGCTCGGGTAGATCACCAACAGCAGCAGGTTGAAGCCCATCCACAGCGCCCAGGCCCACAACCACCACAGGGGCCCGAGCGCGCCCATCACCCACAGGATTAACGCGACAATGGGCAGGCCAATGGCCGCGCCGATCAAGCTTGATTTGAGCAAGTCCACCAGCCACAGCTTGAACGTCATCTTGTTGAAGCCAAAACGCTCTTCCAACACAAAAGTTTGGTACAGCGTCATCGGCAAATCAATCAGGCTGCCAATGAAAGCGAAGGCTGCCAGCAGGGCCAATTGTTGCCACAACCCAGCGCCCACCTGGCCCATCAGCCATTGGTTCAAAGTGTCCAGCCCGCCCAGCAGTGTCCAGCCGAGCAACACTGCAGCGCCCAAGGCCAGCTCAAGCAGGCCGAAGCGCGACTTCGCAATTGTGTAATGGGCCGCTTTTTGGTGCGCTGCCAGGCTGATTTGGTGGGCAAACGCAGCGGGCACGGCGTCGCTGTGTTGCGCTACGTGGCGGATCTGGCGCGACGCCAGCCAAAATTTAAGCGCCATGCCGATCAGCAACGCGGCGGCAAAAAGCAGAGTGAGGGTGCTCGAAGGAGATGTCAAGGCTGTCATTGCCCTCAAGTTTAGGCCATCGGTGACAATTCAAGCCATGCCTGACAAAAAGCCAAGAGCGCCCGCCGCGCCGGTAGAGACAACGCCTGATTCGCCCGTTGAACCCCATTTGCGGCTGAAAAAGTCTGACCACAACCTGGTCTGGCTGGATTGTGAAATGACCGGGCTTGACCCCGAGACCGACAAAATCATCGAAATCGCCGTGATCGTCACCGGCCCTGACCTTGTGCCGCGCATCGAAGGCCCGGTGCTGGTCATCCACCAAAGTGACGAGCAATTGGCGCGCATGGACAAATGGAACACCGGCACCCACGGCAACAGCGGCCTCACAGAAAAAGTGCGCGCCTCCACCGTGAACGAAGCCGCCGCAGAAGCGCAGATCATCGAATTCCTCAGCGCCTACGTGAAAAAGGGCGCTGTGCCCTTGTGCGGCAACAGCATCAGCCAAGACCGGCGGTTTTTGGTCAACTACATGCCGCAACTGGAGGCGTTTTTCCATTACCGCAACATTGACGTGAGCACCTTGAAAGAGCTTGCCAAGCGCTGGCGGCCCGACGTCTACAAGGCCTTCAAGAAGAAACAGCGCCACACGGCGCTGGCCGACGTGCACGAATCCATCGACGAGTTGATGCACTACCGCGGCAATTTCCTCGTTGCAAAGCCCGCATGAGGATGGCGGCTAAAAAATGATTAGGTAAAAACCCGAATCCATGCCATAATCGAAGGCTGCACTGGGAAACCAGCGCTATTGCACATCTCCTGTCACTCACAGGGCTCTTTCAGGTTCAACACCCGCAGGTTCACAAAAACCAGCGCATTGAATCCCAGAATCAAAAGCCCCAAGCGCCAGTCAAACCCGTCGAGCCGGGTTTCAACGCAGGTTCCGTTTGATGGTTGATGTTTTTTAGGGAAGCGTTTTTGCTTCCTCAACCATTGACGGGACAGCGGCTCCATGAGCCGCCGTTCGCGTGTGAGAAATAAATGACTGACACTTTTTCTGTGGCGGGTGAATTCGCGTTTGCCCAAGCCACTGATTTTTCCGCTGATTTTTCTGGCGATTCTTCATCTGCCGAATCTTTTTCTACCCCATCCGCCGAGCACTTCACTCAAGCTGTGGCTGCCGTTGCACTGCCTGTGCCAGCGCTTGCGCAGCCCGAGGGTGACATTGCTGTGCCAGCCCAACCTGAGGCACCTGCCAAGCCCAACGGCTTCATCGCTTTGGGCCTCGCACCTGAGCTGATCCAGGCCGTGACCGACATGGGCTTCACCGAGCCCACCACCGTGCAAAGCAAGACCATCCCGATGGCCATGCAGGGCTCGGGTCAAGACTCCAGTAAAGGCGCGCGTTTCATCGACCTGATGGTCTCCAGCCAGACCGGCAGCGGCAAAACTGCCGCCTTCCTGTTGCCCGTGTTGCACACCTTGCTCAAGCAACAAGCCGATGCCGAGGCCAAAGAGCGCGACGACTTTGCCCGCGCCACCGCCGAAGCGGCCGCCAAAGGCGAGCCCGCGCCCAAGCGCCCGAAACGCAAAGACCCGACCAATATGCGCAACTTCAAGGCGGCAGAGCCGGGGGCGCTCATCGTTTGCCCAACGCGCGAACTCGCGCAGCAAGTGGCGCACGACGCCATCGACCTGGTGCGCCATTGCCGTGGCCTGCGCATTGCCAACGTGGTGGGCGGCATGCCTTACCAGTTGCAAATCGCCAAGTTGCAAAACGCCAACCTCGTCGTCGCCACGCCGGGCCGTTTGCTTGACTTGCAGCGCTCGATGCAGATCAAACTCGAAAACGTGCAGTTTCTCGTGGTCGACGAGGCTGACCGCATGCTCGACCTCGGCTTTGCCGACGACCTGGCCGAGCTTAACCAGCTCACCATCGAACGCAAACAGACCATGATGTTCAGCGCCACGCTGGCACCGCGAATTCAGCAACTCGCCGGGCGCGTCATGCGCGAGCCGCAGCGCATTCAAATCGATTCGCCGCAGGAGAAACACCAGAACATCAAACAAGTGATGTTTTGGGCCGACAACGCCCAGCACAAACGCAAGCTGCTAGACCATTGGCTGCGCGACACCACCATCAACCAGGCCATTGTGTTTGCCAGCACGCAAATCGAATGTGACGGCTTGGCCAATGATTTGCAACAAGACGGCTTCAGCGCCGTCGCCTTGCACGGCGCCCTGAACCAGGGCCTGCGCAACCGCCGCTTGATGGCGCTGCGCGAAGGCCATGTGCAGATTTTGGTCGCCACCGACGTGGCAGCGCGCGGCATCGACGTGCCCACCGTCAGCCACGTCTTCAACTTTGGTTTGCCGATGAAGGCTGAAGACTACACCCACCGCATTGGCCGCACCGGCCGCGCCGGGCGTGACGGTTTGGCCGTGACCATCGCCGAGTTCCGCGATCGCCGCAAGATTTTTGACATCGAAGCCTACAACCGCCAGCCGATCAAGGCCGACGTGATTCCTGGCCTCGAGCCCAAGCAGCGTTTCCCCGAGTCGCGCCCCGGTTCTAACTTTGGTGGCCGTGTGACCCACGCCGCCCGT
>JANOYE010000312.1:0-6503 GCA_031428695.1 Rhodoferax sp.
GCGCACCGCTGACAGTATCTCCTGTAGCCAGTTCACCCGTAGCGATTAAAAAACCAGTCGTTGCAGCACCGCCTTCCTTGCCTGAACCCAGCCTGATTGACGAGTTGACGAGCAACCCCCTGGTTTTGCCAGGCTTGGGGCTGTTACTGGCTTTGCTGGCGGCTTTTGGTTTTTACCGGTATAAAAAGCGCAACGAGCAACCCTCGGTTGACAGCTCCTTTCTTGAAAGCCGTCTGCAGCCTGACTCCTTTTTTGGTGCGAGCGGCGGACAGCGCATAGATACCAGCGATGGCGGCAGCGCTTCCGGTTCTTCGCTCAATTACTCGCCCAGCCAGCTGGATGCCGCAGGGGATGTGGATCCGGTTGCTGAAGCCGATGTTTACCTTGCTTATGGCCGCGACGTTCAGGCCGAAGAAATCCTGAAAGAGGCGCTCAGAAGCAACAGCGGCCGCATCGCCATCCACCAGAAGCTGCTTGAAATTTACGCCAAGCGCCGCGACACCCGCAATTTTGAGCTCGCTGCGACCGAGGCACACAAACTCACCAATGGCGAAGGCCCGGAGTGGACACGCATCTGCGACCAGGGCATCAGCATCGACCCCGCCAATCCACTCTACATGCCGGGTGGCCAGCCTGGCGTCGCCATGGGCATTCCTTCGCAGCCAGCGTCGCTTGACATGATCACCGCTGCCCGCGAGGCTGGCAAAGCCGCAGCGCCGGGGCTGTCTACGCCGTTTGCCACCGCCGCCGCATCGGCCGGCCTGGCGACGGTAGCCCTGGCGGCCAAAAGTTTCGACGCCACCACGGCCTCCATGAGCGCACAGGCGGCCCCGGCCAGTGGTGTTGACGTTGATTTTGACCTCGACCTCGATTTTTCACTCGACGAAGACAACGCCAAAGTCATCAGCGACTTGAGCGGCTCTGAATCCACCTCGAAAATGAGGGCAGTCGATTCCGGTTCCGTGCCATTGGACATGGATTTCGACATGCCCGCCAGCCCCTCAACAGTCGGCTCACCGATGGCGCCAACCACCCGGTCATCGCCGCTGGAGTTCACCCTGCCCGGTGTCACGAGGCTGAGCAACTCGGGGGAAATCTCCCGCCCCGCCCCGCTGGAACCTGAGCCCAGCTTTTCTGTTGACAATGGTTTGGACTTCGAACCCTCGCCAATAGAGACGGACGAATTCAAACACCAGGCGGCCGTGAGTTTCGGCACCACCGTGGCCGGGCCGTTGGCAACCTTTGCGCCCAAGGCCGCCGAGCCCGCGGCGCCCACGCCTGGCTTGATGGAGTTTGACCTCAGCGCCTTGTCGCTGGACTTGGGCGATGCCAAACCGCAGGCAAACAGCCCGGCGAGCAATGGCCCGATCACAGCGGCAACGCCACTTGAAGACCCCTTGGCCACCAAGCTGTCTCTGGCGGAAGAGTTCAACAGCATTGGCGACACCGACGGCGCGCGCGCCCTGATCGAAGAGGTGTTGCTCGAAGCCAGCGGCGACGTCAGGGCCAAGGCACAGATCGCCCTGGCGAAATTGAGCTGATAGATCTGGCAAGCTTCGGCCATCGAATTCCTGGGTTGACCATTTCTCCGTGAGGATCGCGCTCGGCATCAGCTACAACGGCCAGGCTTACCAAGGTTGGCAAAGCCAGCTCTCGGGCCTCACCGTGCAAGACAAACTTGAGGCTGCGCTGGCGGAATTCACCGGTGTTGGCCCCGCCAGCAATGCCCTCACGCAGCGCGTCAGCACCCTGTGTGCCGGCCGCACCGATGCCGGCGTGCACGCCCTGATGCAGGTGGTTCACTTTGACACTTCGGCCGAGCGTGAGCCCAGCTCTTGGGTGCGCGGTGTCAACGCCCTGCTGCCGCGTGACATCGCCGTGCAATGGGCCTGCCCCGTGCCAGACGCCTTTCATTGCCGCGCCAGTGCCTTGTCGCGCCGCTATGCCTATGTGCTGCTGGAGTCAAAGGTGCGGCCCAGCGTGGAGGCCGGGCGCGTCGGCTGGGTTTACCAGACGCTTGATCTGCCAGCGTTGCAGGAAGCCGCAATGTTGCTCATCGGCGAGCATGATTTCTCAAGTTTTCGGGCGTCGAGCTGCCAAGCCCTGTCGCCCGTGAAAACGCTGCACCGCATTGACATCGGCAA
Source organism: Rhodoferax sp. (assembly GCA_031428695.1). GTDB lineage: Bacteria > Pseudomonadota > Gammaproteobacteria > Burkholderiales > Burkholderiaceae_C > JANYCG01. The sequence goes on from JANOYE010000312.1 coordinate 2,145, forward strand.
ACGCGGCGCGTATTGGCGCATTGAGTTCGAGGCCAACGCGTTTTTGCACCACATGATCCGCAACATCATGGGTTGCCTCATCGTCGTCGGTTCGGGGCGGCAAACGCCAACCTGGCTGGCCGAGGTGCTCGCCGCCCGGCGCCGCGACATTGCTGCGCCGACCTTTTCGCCCCATGGCCTGTATTTCCTCGGGCCGCGGTATGCCCCGCACTGGGGCCTGCCGGACTCTGCACCTGCGTATGATTGGTTGCCATGATCCGAACAAGAATCAAGATTTGTGGATTGACGCGTGAGCAAGATGTGGACGCCGCGGTGGAAGCCGGCGCCGACGCGATTGGTTTTAACCTTTACGAAAAAAGCCCGCGTTATGTGACGATCCAGCGCGCGGCGGAACTCGCCCGGCGCTTGCCGCCCTTTGTCACACCGGTGGTTTTGTATGTCAACGAAAGCGCTACAAATATAATATCTAACTACGCTTATCTTGCGAGACCTACATTGCAATTTCATGGTGATGAATCACCGGAAGCTTGTGAAGAGGCCACCTTGGGCGGCAGGCGCGCCTACCTAAGAGTGGCACGCATTCCATTGGGTGATGGCGCGGCGTCGTTTGACCTCGTAAAATACGCCCACGATTATTCAAACGCCCAAGCCATCCTGCTCGACGCCCACGTTGAGGGGTACGGCGGCGGCGGCAAGGTCTTCAATTGGTCACTGCTTCCTCTAAACGTCAACGCTCACCTCGTCTTAGGTGGTGGGCTCACTGCTGCAAATGTGGCCGACGGCATTGCGCAGGTGCGCCCGCGTTGTAAAACGCTGGCCGTGGATGTGAGCTCCGGCGTCGAAGCCGATGGCCCTGACGGGAAACCCCTCAAGGGCATCAAAGACGCTGACAAGATCAACCAGTTTGTCGCCGCCGTGCGCGAAGCCGACAGACGCCTTGCAGGACATTTCAATGAAAGATTACCAGTTTCCGGATAAATCCGGCCACTTCGGCATTTACGGCGGCAGTTTCATCTCAGAAACCCTCACCCACGCCGTCAACGAGCTTAAAGCCGCCTACGCCAAATACCAGCACGACCCGGCCTTCATCGCTGAATTCGAATCGGAGCTGGCCCATTTTGTTGGCCGCCCGTCGCCGGTTTACCATGCCGCGCGCATGAGTCGCGAGATGGCTGACGGCAAAGGCAATGGCGCGCAAATCTTCTTGAAGCGCGAAGACTTGAACCACACCGGCGCGCACAAGGTCAACAACACCATCGGGCAAGCCATGCTGGCCAAACGCATGGGCAAACCACGCGTGATCGCCGAGACTGGCGCTGGCCAACACGGCGTGGCCACAGCCACCATCTGCGCCCGTTACGGGCTGGAATGTGTGGTCTACATGGGCAGCGAAGACGTGAAGCGGCAAAGCCCCAACGTGTACCGCATGAAGCTGCTCGGCGCCACGGTCGTCCCCGTGGAGAGCGGCAGCAAGACGCTGAAAGACGCGCTGAACGAAGCCATGCGCGACTGGGTGGCGAATGTGGACAACACGTTTTACATCATCGGCACCGTGGCCGGGCCGCACCCCTACCCGATGATGGTGCGCGATTTCCAAAGCGTGATCGGCAAAGAATGCCTGGTGCAAATGCCAGAGATGCTGAAAGCCGCTGGCTGCAAGGGTGACCAGCCCGACGCGGTAGTCGCCTGTGTGGGCGGCGGCAGCAACGCCATGGGCATTTTCTACCCCTACATCGCGGATAAAAACACACGGCTGATTGGCGTGGAAGCTGCCGGTGAAGGCCTGGAGAGCGGCAAACACTCCGCCTCGCTGCAACGCGGCAGCCCCGGCGTGTTGCACGGCAACCGCACCTACGTGCTGCAAGATGACAACGGCCAAGTCACTGAAACCCACAGCATCAGCGCCGGGCTGGATTACCCCGGCGTGGGCCCGGAGCACGCGCATTTGATGGACATTGGCCGCGCTGAATACGTCGGCATCACCGACAAAGAAGCGCTCGCCGCCTTCCACTATTTGTGCCGCACAGAAGGCATCATCCCCGCGCTGGAGTCCAGCCACGCCGTCGCCTACGCGATGAAGCTGGCCAAAACCATGCGCGCTGACCAATCGATTTTGGTCAACCTCTCCGGGCGGGGCGACAAAGACATCGGCACCGTCGCCGACTTGAGCGGCGGCGACTTCTTTTGCCGGCCGAGTTGCCAGGGGCAGGTTGTCAAAGGGGGCGAGCAAACCGTCACGCTGCACAAAGCGGGAGTGCCAGCATGAGTCGCATTGATGCAAGCTTCGCGGCGCTCAAAACCAAGGGCCGCAAAGCCCTCATCCCCTATGTCACCGCCGGTTTCCCATTCGCCGACATCACCCCCGAGCTGATGCACGGCATGGTCGCTGCGGGCGCTGACGTGATCGAACTCGGCGTGCCATTTTCAGACCCGAGCGCCGATGGCCCGGTGATCCAAAAGGCCGGTGACCAAGCCTTGGCCGCTGGTGTGGGCCTGGTGCAAATTTTGAAAATGGTGCGCGATTTCCGCCTGAAAGACACGCAGACACCGGTGGTGTTGATGGGTTACGCCAACCCAATCGAGCGCTACAACCAAAAACACCCTTCAACACTGGGCCAAACCCAAAGCGCCTTCGTCCGCGACGCCGCAGCCGCCGGGGTAGACGGCATGTTGGTCGTCGATTACCCGCCCGAAGAATGCGAAGCCTTTGCCGCCGAGCTGCGCGCCGCCAACCTGGACTTGATCTTCCTCCTGGCCCCGACCTCCACACCCGAGCGCATGGCGCAGATCGCCAAAATCGCCACGGGTTACGTGTATTACGTCTCGCTCAAAGGCGTCACGGGCGCGGGCACGCTGGACACCGGCGCGGTCGAGGCCATGCTGCCGCGCATCCGCGCGCACGTGAGCATCCCCGTCGGCGTGGGCTTCGGCATTCGCGACGCCGCCACTGCCAAAGCCATCGGCAAGGTGGCCGATGCGGTGGTGATCGGCACCAAAATCATTCAAATCATTGCCGACCAGCCGCGGGGCAACGTGGTGCCGGCGGTGACGGTTTTCCTGAAAGAAATCCGCGCGGCCTTGGATCATTAACACTGGATTCATAATGGCGCTGATTCCCATTTCGGACACCTGAGGAAACCCAATATGTCCTGGTTAGAAAAACTTCTCCCGCCCAAAATCCAGCCGTCTGACCCGGCCGACCGGCGCAGCGTGCCCGAGGGCTTGTGGATCAAGTGCCCAAGCTGCGAGTCGGTGCTCTACAAGACCGATCTGGAGCAGAACCAGAACGTCTGCCCGACCTGCAGCCACCACCACCGCATCGGCGCGCGGGCGCGGCTCAACGTGTTCCTGGACAACGAAGGCCGCTACGAAATTGGCCAGGAGGTGTTGCCAATCGACCCGCTCAAGTTCAAGGACAGCCGCAAATACCCCGAGCGCCTCAAGGAGGCGCTGGACAACACCGACGAGACCGACGCGCTGGTCGTCATGGGCGGCGCCGTCCATTCCATCGCCGTGGTGGCCGCGTGTTTTGAGTTCGAGTTCATGGGCGGCAGCATGGGTTCGGTAGTGGGCGAGCGTTTTGTGCGCGGCGTGCACGCGGCCATCGAACAAAAAGTGCCCTTCATTTGTTTCACTGCCACGGGTGGCGCGCGCATGCAAGAAGGCCTGCTGTCACTTATGCAGATGGCCAAAACCAATTCAGCCTTGACGCGCTTGGCTAAAAAAGGCCTGCCCTACGTAAGTGTGTTGACCGACCCGACCATGGGCGGCGTCAGCGCCGGTTTCGCCTTCCTGGGCGACCTGGTGATCGCCGAACCCAAAGCGCTGATCGGCTTTGCCGGGCCCCGCGTCATCGAATCGACTGTGCGCGTCACCTTGCCTGAAGGTTTTCAGCGCTCAGAATTTTTGATGACCAAAGGCGCCATCGACTTCATCTCCGACCGCCGCGAACTGCGCAAAACCATCGCCAACGGCCTGGCCATGTTGCAGCGCCAGCCGGCCGATGCGGTGAGCTGATCTTGTGTTGAGTTGGCGCAAGTTTGGTTTGCTATATTATTTATAGCAATAAATGGCCATTTTACGTGACTTAAGGCCTGATTTTTCTTGAAGATCGTCAAATTTTCCTGATTTGACAAAATAATTAATAAGGGTATTAACATTTTTGAAAATTGTTAATACTCATGTTAATATTTTAACGGGATTGGAAATAACAGGCTTATGTATCGATTGTGGGCGGGATCACGCCGACGTGGCACTCTGCTCCGCGGCTGCCCCCCGCAGCGGCCTTCGCCGACTGCTCCGCCTTTATGCCGCTGCGCCGAGCGCCCCGCCGACCTGATCCAGGTGGAAACTTTGGAA
>JANOYE010000313.1:0-4013 GCA_031428695.1 Rhodoferax sp.
AGCGGTATTGCTGCCAATGCGGCAAGCAAATCCGGTGCCGAAACCGGTTTGAACAAAACCGGCAGGCCGGAATCACGCACCCGCTGAAGGCGCTCGGCCGATGTTTCACCGGTAACCACCAACAACGGGAGATTCGGCGCAAATTGTTGGCGAAGGCGCTGCGCCAGCGCGAGGCCATCGACCCCGTTGGCCAGGCGGTAATCGCAGATCAGGGCGTCCAGCGGCAAGGCGCTGGCAGCGGCTTGGGTGAACGCGGCGACAGCCTGCGCCTCGTCTCGGGCCACCCGCACTTGCACACCGTGCGCGTTCAACAGCGCCACCATGGCGTCGCCAATATCGGCTTCATCTTCAATCAGGAGCACGCGCCGGGGCAAATTTTGTGAGGGCACCTTAGTGGCTGGCGGGCTTGACGTTGCCGATTGAATCGCCACTGGGGACGCCGGCGTTGGCAATGCAATCGGCACGATAACGCGAAAGCGGCTGCCACGCCCCGGCGTCGAGTCCACCTGAACCGGATGCGCCAGCAATGCCGACAAGCGCCGCACGATCGACAGGCCAATGCCCAAACCCTTGGCGCGGTCACGCCCGGGGTTGCTGACCTGGAAGAACTCTTGGAAGATCAGGTCAAGGTGCAGGGCGGCGATGCCGGTGCCGGTGTCAATCACGTCAATCCAGACGTTTTGGGCGCGGGCGCGGGCGACCACCAACACGCCGCCGCTCTGGGTGTATTTGAGGGCGTTTTCGATCAGGTTGGCCAACAGGCGCTGCAGCAGCTGGGCGTCGGTCAACACCCACAGCGGACTGGCGCGCAAGCGCAGTTGCAGGCCCTTTTCTTCGGCGCTGGCGGCAAACAACTGGTTGAGCGCCTGGAACGCCGGGTTGAGCGGCGTGGGTTCCCGGGATGGCACGATCACGCCGGCGTCCAGGCGCGACACGTCGAGCATGGTGTCCAGCGAATTGCCCAGGGCGCCGACGGCGCGCATGAGGCGCGTGGCGTTGGCGTGTTGGGGCAGGTGTTGCAGGTCTTTCTCAAGCACGGCGCCGAAGAGTGCGATGGCGTGCAGGGGTTGTCGCAAGTCGTGGCTGGCGGCGGCGAAGAAGCGGGTTTTTTCGTCGCTGACGCGCTGGGTCGCGGCCACCTGTTGCGCCAGTTGATCGGAGAGGGCTTCTTTTTCAAACCGCGCCAACAGGGCATCGGTGAGCATGCGTTTTTGGTGCCGCGCAAAGTCCAGTGTGGCCAGCAGGTGGACGGCGGCCAAGGCGGCCAGAATCAAATGCAGCGTCGAACCCTGCCAGATCAAGGCGGCAATCAGGCTCAGCACCATCGGCAACACAAAACTCAGCAACGACGCGCGGCGCATGCCCACAGCCGGCACGCCGCCACTGGCCAAGCCGAGCATGACGAGAATCATCAGGCTGGTCATCGGTAGGTTGTCGGCCGGCAGGAAGAACCAGGGCGCCAGGCCCCAGACCGCGCTGTAAACGAGGATCAACTGCCAGTGCCTGCGTGCCCAGAAGGCACTGTGCACAGGCGCCTGTGGGTCGCTGTAATAGGCGGCATACAAGGGGCGGCGCAACAGCAAAGCGAAATTCAGCGCCAGCCAATACAGGGCCTTGATGTCGCCCAGTTGCCAATACAACAGGCCAGCCAGAACGCAAGCCAACAGCGTGCCCACAATGGTGGAACTCAATGACGACGCATACAGCATCGCCACCTGCTCGCGCAGCACGCGGGTGGCGGTGTCTTGTGCAGGGGCTGGGGCGGGGGCAGGCGGCGCGGGCATCTGGGTCTGCGCCGTGGCTCAGCGCAACTGGCTGATGAGCTGCGCGCGGGAGCGCACGCCAAACATCAACAGCAGCGCAGAGACATGGTTTTTCACGGTGCCTTCGCTCAAATGCGCTTTGTCGGCGATTTCGCGGTTGGTGTGGCCAGTCAAAATCCAGTCCAGGATTTCGCCCTGACGTGGGGTCAAGCGCACCTGCTGCCCAGCAAGGGTGGTGACCTGGCGCGATGCGGTGATGTCGGCATCGCCACTGCCATTGGCATTGCCCGGCGGGTGCGAATCGAGGTCGGCTGGGTTATCTGCCTGCGCGCCATCTTTGCGCAGCAGGCCCAGCGAGCGGATGTAGTGCACTACGGGTTGCAGGTCGCCTGATTTTGTGAGGTAAGCGCGCGCGCCGTGCGCCAGCGCCTGGCGCATGATGGCTGGCTCGCTCGCGCCAGACAACACCACCACCGGCGCCCTGGGAAACTGGTGCAAAAAGGTGGTCAAGCCCGAGAGGCCATGGGCGTCTGGCAGGTGCAAGTCCAGCAGCACCAGGCCGATGGCAGATTGTTCGTTGCGGTAGACATCCAGCGCACCTTGCAAGGTGCGGGCTTCAAACACTTTGACGGACTTTTCATTCGCGGCGGCCTGCGCATGCACCAGCGTTTGCAGCCCCAAGCGCACCAGCTCATGGTCGTCCACCACCAGCAGCCCGGTGGGGCCGGGTGTGTGAGCAACGTCAGGCGTGGGAGGCACGGCAGTCATGGCCGCATCTTAGTGCCGCCGTAAGCGCAGCGGGAGTGAAGAAAGTCATGGTGCCACTGATGCGCCGTGAATATGGTGGCGTGTCATGGCCCTGGCAACAAAACCGCTGGTTTTCATGGTTTGGACAAACTGGCCCAAATATTTACCGGCCGCTTCGCCCATCGATTTGGGGCAGCCCATGGCCTGTCGGATCACCATGAAGCGCCCCGGCAACATGCGCAGCCCCGGCTTGGTGGCGGCTTGGGCTTCAAGCTGCAGACGGATGCCAGCCAAGGCGTCGAGGTTTTGCGATTCGAACGCGGCCACGGCTCCTTCTGCGCCTTCGCCGCGAATGACCTCTGCGGCTTTGAGTTCGCGCGTCAAAAATAAATCGTAGGCGCTGCCTTGGCCCACGGCGATGCGGTGGCCTGCGGCGTCCACCTGCGCGTTGGATTGCAGCATTGAATCTTGCCGCACCAGGTAACTGCCTTCGATCAGCACATAAGCTGCGGTGAAGTGGATGCCCGCGCCGCGCAGCGGGTCGATGGCGAAGAAACCAATGTCTGCCTGGCCCTGGGTGACGGCGTCTACCGACTTGGCCGCGCCGTCGAAAACAACCAGTTCGATCTCTGCGCCGAGCTGGCGGGCGAACTCACGCGCCAGGTCGATCGACACACCAAAGGGCGCGCCGCTGGCGGGTTCTCGGTTGGCCAAGATTGGGTTGCCGAGGTTGATGGCGGCGCGCAAGTGCCCTGCGGGGGTGAAGGCTTGGACGAGAGAGGGAGTCCAGGGCATGGTGGCAGGTTGAGGGTGGGGCAAACAAGTGGCAGATTGAATTGAGGGGCTGACTGTGTGCTTGTGAATGCTATAAAAAAAATAGCAAACTAGACCCTTAATTCGTGACTTAAATCCCTATTTTCTTAAGAACACTCAAAAACTCGCTGAAAATTGTTTTTTTGTTAACATACATATTAACAAATTTGTCAACAATCAATACGTTGACAGCGCAGACCATTTCGTCAATCGTCCGGGATATGGGGTGCATGCAACTTTACTGGCTTGGCAGAATTGCGCCGCAGGCGGATATTGAGCAACTCCACCCCCAGTGAAAATGCCATGCCGAAGTAAACATAACCCTTCGGCATCTGATGGCCAAATCCTTCGGCCACCAGCACCACGCCGACGACAACCAAAAAGGCCAGCGCCAGCATTTTTATAGTAGGGTGATTGGATACAAAGCGGCCAATGGCAGCGGCAAATAGCATCATCAAACCTACCGAGGCCACGACAGCCGCTACCATGACGGCGAGCTCATCGACCATGCCGACAGCTGTGATGATGGAGTCGAGCGAGAACACCATGTCAACAATCATGATTTGAATAATGACTGCTGAAAACGTGGCCTTGACGGCGCTGGATGTATGCGCTTCTTCGCCTTCAAGCGACTGGTGAATTTCACCTGTACTTTTCCAGATCAGAAACAGGCCACCCAAAATCAGAATC
>JANOYE010000314.1:0-38539 GCA_031428695.1 Rhodoferax sp.
TTGCCTTAAGGTCATTGCCAATCTTGCCGACCTGCAAAACCTCTCTGTTGGCGATGTTGTCGGTCGCTTCAATGGCGGCCTCGATAGCCGCCGTGCTGGTTATGGCGCCGTCACCTGCGCTGGCGCAGCGGGCCGCGCAACAGCCGCACTTACAGCCGCACGCACAGCCGCACATCCCGATCTTGATCGCGCACCGCGGCGCCAGCGGGTATTTGCCCGAGCACACGCTGCAAAGTTATGCCTTGGCGATTGAACTGGGCGCCGACTACGTGGAGCCTGATCTGGTCTCCACCAAAGACGGCGTGCTGATCGCGCGGCATGAGCCGAACATGATCAACACCACCGACGTGAAAACCCGCCCGGAATTCGCCAGCCGCAGGACCACGCGCAACGTTGATGGCGTCAATGAAGAAGGCTTCTTCGCTGCCGACTTCACGCTGGCAGAGATCAAAACCCTGCGCGCAGTTCAACCCACGGCCAGCCGCGACCAATCGTTCAACGGCCTGTTTGAAATCCCGACGTTTGATGAAATTTTGCAGCTCGTGCGCCGCAAAACCGAGGAAGAGGGCCGCGTGATCGGCGTCTACCCCGAGACCAAACACCCGACCTTTCACCGCGCCTTGAGCCTGCCGCTCGAAGACAAACTGCTCGCGTCTCTCACCCGTTTCGGCATGAACCACCGCAACGCTCCGGTGTTCATTCAGAGTTTTGAAGTCGCCAACTTGAAGTACCTGCGCAGCCGCACGCAAGTGAAACTCGTGCAACTGGTGGACGGTGACGATGTGGCCATCGACGGCACCGTCACACTTGCGCCGCCCTTTGACAAACCCTTCGACTTTGCGCTTGCCAACGACCCGCGCACGTACAAAGACCTGCTGACCCCCGCAGGCCTGAAAGAAGTGGCCACCTATGCCGATGGCATTGGCCCCTGGAAGCCGTATTTGATCGGCGCGCGCTGCATCACGGTGGCTGCGGCGAAGTGCGCCGACGCCAATGGCGATGGCGCCGTCAACGAACAAGACCGTGTGTTGAACCCGCCCACCAGCGTGGTGGCAGACGCGCACGCGCTTGGGCTGTTGGTGCACCCCTTCACGCAACGCAACGAACAAGCGCGCCTGGCCAGCAACTACGGCGGCAACCCGGTCAATGAATTCGTGACGTTTTACGAACTGGGTGTGGACGGTTTCTTCTCAGACTTCACCGACACCGCCCGCGTGGGACGCTACCTGTTCCTGCTCAAAACCTACCCGCAAGCGCGGGATTGCCTGCTTGGCGGGAAAGGCGCGCAAGGGCACGGAAAATCCGCGTTGTGCCGGGTGATTCGCGGAACGAAGAAGGATGACTGAGCGCGAAACAAGCCAAAAAAATAGCAACTGGCTTGCGCGCAGTTGCTATTTTTAGGCGCCGGCCAACTGGGCCGACGGATTCAGCGAGTTTTCAGCGGCCGTAAACCTTGCCGAACAAGGCCCAGGTCTTGCCGTCAAAACGCTGCATTTGCTCGCGCTCAACCGGGTAGAAGTCATCGGCCGAGGTTTTCACGTTCACGCCGGGCAACAACATCGGCAAAGTCAAGTCGAGGCTGGCGGCCTGTTTCATCACGTTGGCACGCGTGAGGTCATCCCCGGCCTTCTCCAGCGTGTGCACCATCAACTGCGCGATGGTGTAGCCGTAGACGTTCAAGTTGTCGGCGATATTGGCCGTCGGTTGGTATTTTTTCATCCAAGCCAGCCAGTCATCCCACTCCTTGCCCTTCTGGAATTGCGGATCGGTTGGGTCTTTGATGTACCCTGCCGTCAAAATACCGACGGAGTTGTCGATGCCCGCTGGTGTCAGCACCGAAGCCACTGAGCTCGAAACGCTGTTGAGGTAGTGGACTGGTTTCCAGCCCATTTCAGCCGCCTTCTTGATCGCCTGTGCCGCAAACTTCGGCGTCGTGATGTTGAAGAAGGTGTCGGCACCCGATGCCTTGAGCGACACCATCTGGCTGTCTACTGTGGCGTCGGTCACCTCATAGGTTTGTTTGCTGACGATCATGGAAGCCGCTTTGGCACCCAAACCATCCTCAAAACCTTTCAGGTAGTCTTTGCCGTAATCGTCGTTCTGGTAAAGAATCGCGATTTTGGCGTTGGGCTTGGTCTCTAGGATGTGCGCGACGAACACCTTGGACTCACTCTGGTAGTTGGGCTGGAAGCCCATCGTCCAGGGGAAGTTTTTCGGGTCACCCCATTTGGTGGCGCCGGTGGCGACAAACAGGTGCGGCACCTTCTTGTCGTTCATGTATTTGTGAATGGCGGAATTGGGTGGTGTGCCCAGGGGTTGAAACAGAAGTAAAACTTCTTCCTGCTCGACCAGCTTGCGCGCCATTTCAACGGTTTTGGCCGGGTTGTAGCCGTCGTCCAATGAAATGAACTTGATCTTGCGGCCTTTGATGCCACCTTCGGCGTTGACCTTTTCAAAGTAGGCCCCGATGGCTTTGCCGATGGTTCCGTAGGCGGATGCTGGGCCGGAATAGGCGACGATATGGCCCAGTTTGATTTCTTTGTCGTCAGCGCCGACATCGTATTTCTTCTGTGCCAACGCCTGCTGGCTGAGCAGCGCAGCAGCGACCAGCGTGAGGGTTAGACCGAATGATTTCAATTTCATGGCTCGTTATCTCCTTCAAAAAAAGTAATTTCAGGACCGACTCACACGTATTAAAACGCCGCCTAAGCGTCAGGGCTGTCCGGACAAACCCCCGGAACGAGCGCGGAACTTCGCCCAGGCAGTCCGAATCCCGCCCATGATGCCCAACGGCATCACGTACATCAGCACAATCAGCAACACGCCGTAAATCGCTGCAGGCGCCGATTTGGACAGTTCGTCGGCGATATTGGGCATGTACTGAATGAAAATCGCGCCAAAAATCGCCCCAGGAATCGACGCCAACCCGCCGACCACGACGCCGACCAGCAAAAAGATCGAGAGGTTCACGGTGAAGCTGTCGGGCGACACAAACGCCACAACAATCGCGCCGAGGCCGCCTGCCACACCGCAAAACGCCGCCGACACGCCAAATGTCAGAGATTTGAAGACAGGCAAGTTGATGCCCATTGCCGTGGCCGCAATCGGGTGGTCACGCACCGCGATCAAAGCCCGGCCGATGCGCCCGTGCAAAAGGTTGTAGGCCAGCACAAACATGATGACCGTGACGATCAGGCAAACGAAATACAGCCAGCGATCCGGGCTGAGCGGCTGCCCAAACAGGCTGAAGACAAACGGCGGCTCGGGCTTGCTCAATACGATGCCTTGAACGCCGCCGGTGTAGGCCTCGATTTTTTTGTATTTCAGCAGTTGTGGCACCGCCAACGCCAAGGCAAAGGTGGCCAGCGCTAAATAGTGCCCCGCCAGCCGCAGCGCCGGAAACCCCATCAAATAACCAAAGACGAAACACACGATGCCCGCCAGCGGCAAGGTGGCCCAATACGGCATGCCGGCCTTGTCCATCAATATCGCCGTGGTGTAAGCGCCAAAGGCATAAAACGCGCCGTGGCCCAGGGAGATTTGGCCGTTGAAGCCGGTCAAAATGTTCAAGCCCAAAATGGCAATGGCGTAGACCAGCACCAGGTTGAACTGGAACACGCGGTAGTTCTTGAACAGAAAAGGCAACACCAGCAAAGCCACCGCCAGCAGCGCCAAACCAATCCATTTGCTTTTGGCTGCGCCGACGCTGGCATCGGCAACAGTAGCTGATGGCAAGGTATTGGAAATTATGTTCATACCCGTGTCACCACTTTCTTGCCGAAGAGGCCGTCTGGTTTCAGCGTGAGCGTGGCCACAATCAGCACCAGCGCCACGGTGAGTTTCAACTCGGTGCCAATCACGTAAGCGCCCAACAAGTTTTCTAGTACGCCGACCACGAAACCGCCGGCCACGGCGCCCGCCGGGTTGTCAATGCCGCCCAGCAGTGCCGCTGCAAAGCCATAAATCAGGATGCCGGCCATCATGTTTGGATCAAGAAAGACGACCGGCGCCACCATCATGCCGGCCACCGCGCCAATGGCTGCGGCCAAGCCCCAGCCCAGTCCCAGCATCCAACTGACCCGAATGCCCACCAGCCGCGCCGAGTCGGCGTTTTGCGCGGCCGCGCGCATGGCCAGGCCAATGGGGGTGTAGCGAAAGAAAGCGAACAGCGTCAGCAACACGGCGACCAGCACCGCAGCAGAGCCGACGGAATGGGCGTTGAAATATTGGCTGGCGAAAAAGGCGTCTTTGGGAAAGGGGCTGGGAAACGACTTGAGCGTGTGGTCAAAAATCCAGCCCGACAGCGCATTGACGATGAGCAAGAGGCCGATGAAAACAATCACGTTGGTCAACACCGGCGCCTTCTCCACGGGGCGCAAAATCAGCCGCTGAATCACCAAGCCTGCGACAAACGACACCGCAACGGTGGCGAAAAACGCTCCCCAATACGGCCAACCGGCCTGCACCAGTGCCCAGGCGATGAAGGTGCTGAATGTGGCCATTTCGCCCTGGGCAAAATTGATGTGGTGGGTGGACTGGTAAATCATCACCAGTGCCAAGGCGACCGAGCCATAAATGCAGCCATTGGTCAGGCCTGAGGCAATTTGTTGGAGAAGAGCTTCCATGTTCGCGGTCCTGTTCAGTAGCCCAAATAGGCTTTGCGCACCGACTCGTCGTTTTTGATCTGCTCGCTTGGGCCGGAAAGCGCTACGGTTCCAGTCTCCAGCAAATAGGCGTGATCGGCCAAATCCAACGCCAGGCTGGCGTTTTGCTCCACCAGCAACATGCTGACTTTGTCTTCTTCGTTGATGGTGCGCATGATGCGGAAAATCTCGGCGACGATCAGCGGCGCCAGGCCAAATGAAGGTTCATCCAGCAGCAGCAGCTTGGGCCGCAACATCAGCGCCCGGCTGATGGCCAGCATTTGTTGCTCGCCGCCGGACAAGGTGCCGGCCTGCTGGTGGCGGCGTTGTTTGAGGATGGGAAAACGCGTGAAGGCCTTTTCCATGTCGAGCGCCAGCTCGGCTTTGTCACCGCGCACATAACCACCCAAACGCAGGTTTTCTTCGGTGGAGAGTGATGAAAATGTGCCACGCCCGTCGGGCACGTGCGCGACGCCCATGCGCACCACACTTTCGGTGGCCTTGCCGACCAGCTGCTGGCCGTCAAACATGATGCTGCCGCTGGTTTTCACGGTTTGGCACAGCGCCCGCAGCGTGGTGGTTTTGCCCGCGCCATTGGCGCCCAAAATCGCGGTGATGTGGCCGGCTTCGAGTGAAAAATTGATGTCGTGCAACACCTTGGTGGCGCCATAGGCCGCATGCAGCCCAGAGACTTCAAGCAGCCGGGTCATTTGTTCTTTCCCTCATTGGCAGGTTTGCCCAAATAAGCTTCAATCACGTCGGGGTGATTTTGAATGTGGGCCGGGTCGCCCTCGGCGATTTTTTTGCCGAAGTTAAGCGCGACGATGTGGTCAGACACGCCCATCACCAGGCTCATGTGGTGCTCCACCAGCAGCACGGTGATGTGCAGGCGGTCGCGCACATCGCGAATCAAACGGGCCAGCTCGGCAAGCTCTTCATGGTTCAAGCCGGCGGCGGGTTCATCGAGCATCAAGAGTTTGGGGTCGGCCGCCAAGGCACGCGCAAACTCGACACGTTTTTGAATGCCAAACGGCAGCCCGCCCACCGGGCGGCCGCTGAATTGCGTCAAGCCCAGGTAGTCCATGATTTCACCGGCGCGCTCTTGCAAGCGGCGCTCTTCGGCGCGCACGCGGGGCAGGCGCAATGCGCTGGAGGCAAAACCGCAATGCGAGCGTGAATGCGCGCCGACCATCACGTTCTCGCGCACCGGCATGGAGGCGAACATGGCCAGGTTTTGAAAGGTGCGCCCCATTCCCAGGCCCGCGACTTCGTGGGTCGGCGTTGCCGTGATGGAGTTGCCCTCAAACAGGATGTCGCCGCTGCTGTAGCTGTACAGGCGGCTCATGCAGTTGAACAGGGTGGTTTTGCCCGCGCCGTTGGGGCCAATCAAGCCGCAGATGCTGCCTTTGGCGACATCGAAACTGACAGCGTCGAGCGCGACGATGCCACCAAAACTGACGGTGACGCCGCGCACGCTCAACAGAGCTTTCGAGTCGTCGGCAGCAGGGGAACTCATGTTGTGATGGATTTGTCTCAGATTTATTTTGTCTGGCTTGTATGCCAGTGCGTGAGGCATTATTAGCGGAGCCGCGCGAAACTTTGCCTACGGAATTACCCTAGCCGTTCACATCCTCAAGGGTTTTTCAAATTTGGACACTTGTAAGATCGGGCCAAGGGTCAAGTACGAATAACCGGCCCCGAAGCGGTTGCCGCAATCCGATCACACTTTTCAGGAGAGCCAGCATGACATCTTCCTCCCAAACCATCACACTGGGCGGCGGCTGCTTTTGGTGCACCGAAGCCGTCTATAAAAATGTCAAAGGCGTGACCGACGTTGAAAGCGGTTACAGCAACGGCCATGTGAAGCAACCCAGTTACGAAGACGTTTGCGCCGGCGGCACGGGCCACAACGAAGTGGTGAAACTTGAGTTTGACCCAGCCCAGATCAGCCTCTCGGAAATTCTTGAAATATTTTTTGTGGTGCACGACCCAACCACCTTGAACGCTCAAGGCAACGACCACGGCACACAATACCGCAGTGGCATTTATTTCTCCACCGAAGAGCAAAAACAGACTGCGCAGAATTTGATCAAAGAGATGGGCAAAGACGCTGGCTTCTTCAGCCGCAAGATCGTCACCGAAGTGGTTCCACTGAACAATTATTGGCCGGCGGAAGGCTACCACCAGGACTTCTTTGAGCGCAACCCGACGCAGGGGTATTGCATGGCGGTGGCCGGCCCTAAAGTGGCGAAATTCCGCAAGACCTTTGGCCGACTGGCCAAATCATGATCTGCCGACTGGCCAAATCATGACTTGCCGTTTGGCCAAATCATGGCCTGCCGTTTGGCCAACACTTAAACCGGCACGTTAGCCTCGCGCAAGCGCATAGACAAACCCACCGGGTTCATGGTGAACGCCATCAGCTCCTGCGCTGGCACGTCGCCGGGCGTCGTCACCGTTTCGATGTCAAAACTCGCCAGCAGCATGGCCATGGCCATTTTCATCTCCAACAGCGCCAGGTAACGCCCAGGGCACATGCGCGGCCCTGAGCCAAAGGGCAACGAGGCGCGTTTGGCGTCGTTCGAGAGCGGCTCGGGCGCGTCGGCCAGCCAGCGCTCCGGTTTGAACGCGGCTGGGTCTGGAAACCAGGGCTCGCTGACGCTGTTGTGGCGCAATACGCCCCAGACCATGGCGTTTTTGGGAACCGCCACGTCACCCACCTGGGTGTCGCGCAGCGCCATCAGGGGAATGAAGGGCGCCACAGGTTTGAGCCGCATGGTTTCGGAACAGCAAGCGTCCAAAAACGCCAGGCTGTCCATCAGTTCCATGGAGAACAGGGCGGGGTCGGGCGCGTGGTTGCGCACTTCCGCCTGGACCCGCTGCAGGGCGGCCGGGTTTTGCTTGAGCAGGTACGTCATCCAGGCCAGCGTGTTGGCGGTGGTGTCTTCGCCAGCGAGCAGCATGGTGAGCACGTTGCCGGTTATCTCGGCGTCGCCCAGGCCATTGCCAGACTCATCGGGTTGGTCGGCGGCGACGATCATGGCTTCAAGCAGGTTGCTGGGTTTCTCATGGGCTGCCGGGTCGGTGCGCAGGCGTTCCCGGGCCTGCGCCACGTAGTCCTTGAGCAGCGCGTTGATCACCACCACACTCCTGTCCAGCTGGCGGTCTTTCTTGAGTTTGAAATAGCGCCAATAGGGAAACAGCGTGAGCGCGCGGCCAAAGATGGAGGGCAAGATCTGGTCAAGATGGCGCTGGATCACGTCTTCCCCCGCCTGCAGGGTGTTGACATCTTTGCCAAACGCCAGCCCGGCGATGGCGTCTACCGTGAAACGCATCAGGTCGGCCTGCAGGTTGATGGTTTGCCCGGCGCGGGTGGCGGTTTGCCAGCGGTTCTGCAGTCGCAAGGTGACTTTCACCAGCGAGGGGAAATAGGCCCGCACATGGCCCGGCGCGAAACTCGCCATCACCATGCGCCGCTGCTTGCGCCAGGCCTCGCCTTCGGCGCTGAACACGCCCTGCGGCAGGCCCATTTCACTGCTGATGATGGAGGTCAACGGGCTGCGACGGAAACCTTCCGGGCGGTCTTTCATGACGGCGGCGAGCAGTTCCGGGTCTGAGACAACCAGCAGCCGCCGCGCACCAAGTTTCATCTGAAACAGCGGGCCAAACGACTTTGCCCAGTTCTCTACGGCCTGGTGAATTTGGGCCCGTTTGATCTGAAACGTGTTGCCCACAATCGGCCAGCCGCGCGGGCCTGGCAGCTCGCTGATTTGGCGCAATGGGGCCAATGCGGTGGTGGTTTTCATGGTGTTTTTCGGGCGGGGTGCGGGGTGGGCTGCGGGATGAAATATGGCGGGTATGTTACTTTCTTGGCGCGGGTTTGGCGGCCAGGCCTGCTTTATTGCGGCAAGCTCGCGTCCACATTGCGTCAATAATCCAGCCCGATGATCCATTGTGCCGACCTCGCTTACTGCTACCCCGACAGCTCTGACATCTCGTTTCCCGATGTGGACGTGCCGCAGGGCGGCGTGTTGTTGCTGCGCGGCCCCTCGGGCTCGGGCAAATCGACCTGGCTGGCACTGGCGGGCGCCTTGCTTCGACCCACGCGTGGGCGCATTGACGTGGCGCGGCAGGATTTGACGCAGCTCAAGGCCGTGGCAGGTGACGCTTGGCGGGCCAAGTCGATTGGCTTTTTGCCGCAAAAACTCCATCTCAGCGAGGCTTTGACCGTTGCAGGCAACCTGGCCATGGCGCAGTGGGCGGCCGGTGTTGCAGATGACCCAGAGGCTGTGGCGCAAACGCTGGACGCGCTTGGTTTGAAAGACATTGCAGGACGCAAACCCTCGCAACTCTCAGGCGGCCAGGCCCAACGCGTGGCGCTGGCGCGGGCGGTGTTGATGGCACCCCAAGTGATCCTCGCCGACGAGCCGACGGCCAGCCTCGACGACGACGCTGCCCGTGCCGCGCTCGACCTGTTGCGCAGCACGGCCGCGCGGCTTCGCGCGACGCTGGCAATCGCCACACACGACCAGCGGGTGGTGCAGGCCTTGCCACACGAAAATTTATACCAAATCAGCCTCCAAGTCACGAATAATGTTCGTAAGAAGCTATGAAAATAGTAGTGATTGCATTTCGCTATTTGTGGTCGCGGCCGATCACAGCGGCCCTGAACCTGCTGCTGTTGTCGCTCGGTCTGGCCGCCATCACCTTTGTGTTGCTGACCTCCGAGCAAATGGACCAAACCTTTGAGCGCGACCTGGCTGGCATCGACCTCGTGGTGGGCGCCAAAGGCAGCCCCATGCAGTTGATCTTGGCGGGCGTGTTCCACATCGACGTGCCGCCCGGCAACATCCCCCTGGGCGCCGTGCAAGAACTCAGCCAGAACGCGCAGGTGGCCAAACTCATCCCCTTGAGCTTGGGCGACACCTACCAAGGTTTCCGGATAGTCGGCACCACACCCGCGTACCCCGAGCATTACAAAATGAGCTTGGCGCAAGGCCAAATGTGGAAGCAGCCGATGCAAGCGGTGGCAGGCGCGCAGGCCGCGCGTGAAGGCCAATTGGCGCTAGGCAGCCGCTTCGCCAGCTCGCACGGGCTGGGCGGCAAAGGCCACGCGCATGGCAACTCGCCCTACCAAGTCAGCGGCGTGATGGCGCCCTGCGGCTGCGTGATGGACCGCCTTATTCTCACGGCGACAGAATCGGTCTGGCAGGTGCACGAAAAGGCCACGGCGGTGGATGCCAGCGACCAAAAAGCGCTGGAGGCCGAGCGCGAGGTGACGCTGGCGCTGATCACCTACAAAAGCCCGCTGGCGGCAGTGAGCCTGCCGCGTTTTGTCAACACCGCCACCGAGATGCAGGCCGCCGCGCCGGCCATCGAAATCACACGCTTGTTGCGCATGGTGGGCGTGGGCACGGATGTCTTGCGTGGCTTTGGTTTGGTGCTGCTGCTCACGGCGGGGTTGAGTGTGTTCATCGCCCTGTGGAACGCCGTGCGCGAGCGCCGTGCCGACTTGGCCATGTTGCGCATGTTGGGCGCGTCGCCGCAAAAAGTGGCGGGCTTGTTGTGGTGCGAGGCGCTGTTGCTGGCCTTGATGGCCGCCGCCATCGGCCTGGCTGCGGGCCATGCCTTGACCGGCCTGGTCGGCCACTGGCTGCAGGCCGAACGTTCGGTGGCGCTGACCGGCTGGATCTGGTTTGATGCCGAATGGTGGGTGCCGTTGCTGGCGATGGCCGTGGCCACGTTGGCGGCGGCCTTGCCCGCACTGAGCGCCTACCGGCTGGACGTGACGACACTGTTGAACTCCCGCTGAGCGGCGGGCCTTGGCCGTTGTTTCACCGCCTGCGGCCGGATTCCACTTCAGAATAAAATGGGCAGATGTTCAAAACGGAGGCTGACATGACCCATTCCTTGTTGTTTCTGTTCACCACTTTGCTGCTGGCCGCCAGCGCCTCGGCGGCAACCCCCGACAAAGAGGCCAAAGAAGACATCACCCGCCACCGCGCCATGGCCGCTGCTCATGAAGCCGCTGCCAAATGCCGCGAAGCGGGCAAGGGCGAAGACAATTGCCAGAAACAATTGCAAGCCGCTTGCAAAGGCATCGCAATTGGCAAATACTGTGGCATGAAACACGAGCATTGATCGACTGCCTGGATTGACTGGAGATAGACATGAAACTGATTCCCTTCCTGCTGAGCGCCACGCTGGCGTCACTCTCAGTGACGGCGATGGCGCAACTGAGTTCGCCGTTGCCGGCGGGCACGGGCCCCGGCGTACACGGCGCGAACAGCCCGTTTGCGCCGATTCAGGAGCGCAACGATGTGTTGCCCTGGTCGATGCTCAGCGAGGTCAAAACCCGCGCCGAGAAAAACCGGCTGTTGCCAGTGTTCACCCCGCCCATCCAGGCGCTGAACCAGAAAACCCAGCGGGTGCAGGGCTTCATGATGCCGCTGGAGCCGGGCGACAAGCAAAAACACTTCCTCTTGAGTTCAGTGCCCTTGTCGTGCGGCTTTTGTGTGGCCGGCGGCCCCGAGAGCATGGTCGAAGTAAAAACCAAAACGCCGGTGAAATACTCGATGGAAATCGTCGTCGTCGAAGGCAAATTCAACGTGTTGAACGACGACCCTTACGGCCTCTACTACCGTATCACCGACGCCGTTTCGGTGAAGTAGTCCAGCAACAAGCGAATCAGGCCAAGCCCGCGCGTCAATGCCGCCTGCGCGATTCTTTGGGTAGCATTGCCCGGCCCATGAACCTGATTGTCCTGTCGTCGCTCGTCCCCGTCATCCTTTTGATTGCTACAGGTTTCATAGCTGCCCGCGCGCAGTGGTTGAGACCTGACTCGGTAAGAGACCTCTCAACTCTGGTGTTCTTCGCGCTGACGCCCGCGCTGATGTTCCGCACCATGAGCCGGGTGCACCTCGACCAGCTTGACTTGCGGCCCATCGCCGCCTATTTCCCAGCGGCGGTTCTTCTGTTTGCTGCGGTGATCGCTTCACGCGGGCTGACGCGGCGCGCAGCCGCCATGGCCATCTCGGCCACCTTTGGCAACACGGTGGCGATTGGCATCCCGCTGATCGGCTTGGCGTATGGCGAGCAGGCGCTGGTGACACTTTTCACCATCGTCGCGGTGCATTCGCTGATTTTGTTGACGCTGACCACCGTGGTGTTTGAGTTGGCAGTCGCGCGGGAAAAAGAGGGACAGCGCGAGTTGCTCGGCGCCGCTGCCGAGCGCCCGCGCCACCTGGTCATCAACGTTTTGCTGGCGCTTCGCAACGGCATCTTCCACTCGGCCACTTTGCCCACGTTGTTGGGCCTTGGGTTCGCATTGACTAACTGGACGATGCCCGCCATGTTGGATCGCACCTTGCTGCTGATGTCGCAGGCCATGGGCCCGCTGGCGCTGATGCTGGTCGGCGCGGCGCTGGCCAGCGCGCGCGTGGGTGAGCAATTCAAACCCGCGCTGATGCTGACGCTGCTCAAGAACGGCGTGTTGCCGGTGCTGGTGGCGCTCTTCGGCTGGATGCTGGGCCTCTCGGGCATGACGCTCACGGTGATGATCATTGCCGCGGCCATGCCGATCGGCGCCAATGCTTTCATGTTTGCCCAGCGTTACAACGTGGCGCAAGAGTTGGTGACGGCGGGTGTGGCATTGTCTACAGGGCTGGCGCTCGTCACGGTTTCAGTCGTGATGGCACTGGCGGCCATGGTAGGATGAGTGGAAAATATTTAAATATTTAATTAAGTTAATTTTAGATTGAATAAAAACGATTCTAAGTCACGTAAAATTTGGTTTTATTGCTACTAAATTTGTATAAAAATAGAATATGAAAATAACATTATTTTATATCAGATTACGATTGAACGAATAATTCAGTGATTTCCAAAATACAAAGCCGCGCACATGCTGCCTTCTCTTCAACACACTGCCCTGCCGCCTGAAGACGAGGCCTTGCGCGGCCCCGTGCGTGCTTTCCTGCGCGAGGCGTTGCGCGACCTGCCAGCGCCCGTGCGGGCCAAATCCTGGATGGGTTACGACGCCGCTTTCAGCCGTGCCCTGGGCCAACGCGGCTGGCTGGGTTTGACGCTGCCCACGCAATACGGCGGCGCGGGCCGCAGCGCCATGGCGCGTTATGTGCTGGTGGAAGAATTGCTCAACGCCGGCGCCCCCGTCGGCTCGCATTGGATAGCAGACCGCCAAAGCGCCCCGTTGATTCTCAAATACGGCACCGAAGCGCAAAAGCGCTTTTACCTGCCGCCGATCTGCCGAGGAGAGGCCTTTTTTTGCATTGGCATGAGCGAGCCCAATTCAGGCTCCGATTTGGCCAGCGTGAAGACGCGCGCGGTTAAGGTGGATGTGAGTGCCGAAGTGAACACCGAAGTGAACACCGATGTGAAGGGCCAAGCTGGCTGGTTGCTCAACGGCCAAAAAATCTGGACCAGCAACGCCCACAACTGCCACTACATGATCGCCCTGGTGCGCACCTCGGGCGAAGCGGCAGACCGGCAAAAGGGCCTCTCGCAAGTCATCGTTGATTTGTCGCTGCCCGGTGTCACCGTGCGGCCCATCAAAGACTTGACCGGCGACAGCCAGTTTTGCGAAGTGTTTTTCGACAACGTGGCCTTGAAGGAAGACGCGCTCATTGGCGCCGAAGGCGGCGGCTGGGCGCAAGTCACGGCCGAGCTGGCCTTTGAGCGCAGCGGGCCTGAGCGCATCTACTCCAGCATGGTTTTGTTCAACGAATGGCTGGCCTGGATTCGCACGCCCGAAGGCAAGTCGGCTGAATCCACCCAACTCGCCGGCAAGTTGTTCAGCCAGCTCGCGCCGTTGCGCGCCCTGTCGATTGCCGTCACTGAAAAAATCGTGAAAGGCGAGAGCCCGGTGGTCGAAGCGGCCTTGGTCAAAGACCTCGGCGTGACTTTGGAACAGCTGATGCCCACCGCCATCGCCGACGACCTGTTCTCCAAAGACGTGAAAAACGTGCCGCTGTCGCTGCTGCAATCGCTGGCCTACGTGACCCAGGTGGCGCCGTCGTTCTCCCTGCGCGGCGGCACCCGTGACATCTTGCGCGGCATGATCGCACGCGGGCTGGGCTTGCGGTAGCCGCAGCCCCTGCAAACGCATTCCTGGCAACACCATGACAGACGACATCTTTTCCAAGGCCTTGCAAGATTTGCTGGACGCGCACTGCACGCCCGCCGTGGTGCGCGCCGTCGAGCGGGAAGGGCACAGCGGCCAAGCCGCGCTTGGCGCAGCAGCCGCTCAAGCCACACCAGCCGCAACAGATTTGTGGCAGGCCATCAACGGCTCCGGCTTCGCCAACGCCATGGTGCCTGAGGCGAGCGGCGGCGCGGGCCTCTCGATGGCCGATGCCTTTGCCCTGTTTGAACTGTGCGGGCGTTTTGTGGCGCCCCTGCCGTTGGCTGAAACCATGCTGGTGCGCGCCTGGGCGGCCAAGCGCGGCGTGCCAGCGCCCGATGAATGTGTGGGCCTCGATTGGGTTGAAACCAGCGCCAAAACCTTGCCTCAGCAGCCCGGCCTGGGTGCGCAGCCGGGTAGGCAGGCCCTGCACGCCGCCGTCATCGCCGCGCAAATGGCCGGCGCCTTGCAGCGCGTGCTGGAAATGACGCTGAACCAGGCCAACGAGCGCCAGCAGTTTGGCCGCGCCTTGGGCAAGTTCCAGGCGATCCAGCACCAGTTGGCCTTGATGGCCGAACACACGTTCGCGGCGCGTATGGCGGCGCAAATCGGGTGTGCTGGCTTTTTGGACTTCAGCGCAGAGGTGAGCGGCGCGCAGCCCGGTGCCTCAGACCGCTTGCGCGCAGGCATCGCCAAAGCGCGGGCGAGCGAGGCTGCCGTGGTCGTCACCGATTTGGCGCATTCCATCCACGGCGCCATGGGGTTCACCGAAGCCGTCGATCTGCAACTCTTCACCCGGCGCCTGCACCTGTGGCGGCAAACCGCCGGGTCGGAATCGTATTGGCACCGCCAAGTCGGCGACGTGTTGGTCAACCAACACAATGGCGCGGCGCTTGAATCGCTGCGTGCGGCCACCGACCTGGCCACCCACTCCCCCGCAATCACTTCTTGATTTCCACCCAACCCAACCCAAACCCACAAACATGGCCAATTTTTTGAAATCCACCCGCGACGGCGCCATCCTCACGCTCACCATGAGCCAGCCCGACACCCGCAATGCGCTCACCGGCAACACGGCAGTGCAAGAGTTTGTCGACGCCTGCGCCGCCATCACGCTGGATGCCAGCGTCCGCGTTGTCATCCTCACTGGTGAAGGCCCGGTGTTCAGCTCGGGCGGCAACGTCAAAGACATGAAGCGCTTCTTCGAGCAAGACATCTCGCCCGAACTGATTCGCGAGGAATACCGCAACGGCATCCAGCGACTGCCCAAAGCGCTTTACAACCTCGATGTGCCGGTGATCTGCGCTGTGAACGGCGCGGCCATCGGCGCGGGCATGGATTTAACCTGCATGTGCGACATCCGCATCGCCGCCAGCACCGCCACCTTTGCCGAGAGTTTCGTGCGCGTCGGCATCATCCCTGGCGACGGCGGCGCGTGGTTGTTGCCGCGCATCGTCGGCAAGTCAAAAGCGGCGGAAATGGCCTTTACCGGCGAGGCGCTTACCGCTGCCGAGGCGCTTGAATGCGGCTTGGTCTCGCGTGTCGTGGCCCCTGAGCAACTGATGTTGGAGGCCCGAAAACTCGCCGAAAAAATCGCCGCCAACCCCGGCGGCGTGTTGCGCATGACCAAACGCCTGCTGCGCGAAGGGGAAAAGGCCAGCCTGGAATCGCTGCTTGAACTCTCCGCCGGTTACCAGGCCATCGCCCACAAAACGGCGGACCACAAAGAGGCCGTGATGGCCTTCGTCGAAAAAAGAAAACCCTCCTTTTCCTGACGCGCCGTCTTGGCAAACGCCGCGTCAGTGGGCGCAAACACCGTGAAGGGGCCGGGGCCTTTCAAGGTGTCAATCAGGCCAGCGGCCGTCAGCGCGGCTGCCAAGGTTTTAAAAGTGCCCGCGCCAACCGCGGTGTCAACAATGCCTTTGGCCTGAGCGCCAAACGCTATGCCAACCGCCATTGCCGATGCAATCAAAGTCTTTTTCATGGGTTTCTCCAATCAGGTGTCATGCACAATTTTCCAACGTCAATAGCGACGCAGATGGAATTGATGCCAATTAGTCCGTAACAGACTATAAAGTATATAAAAAAACCAAACGGTTTCAATTCACCCGGATTTTCAGCCAAAACTTATATTCAGACAAGGGTTTTTCAGGTGTTCAGGCGGGTCGCTGGTGGAGCCTGCCCGCAGGGTGATGCGGGTGCAAAAATCAGAAAAGACGGCTTGTCAAACCGGCGCCCGCCAGAAATTCGGCCATCTCCTTTTTGTGGGCGGCGACCGGCAAACGGTGTTTTTCGAGCGCCAAGGTGGCCGCCGGAGGTTTGCCACACAAGCGGCTCATTTCGGCAAAACCGCTGTCAGGCGCGCCCGAGCTTTCAGCGCAAAAGAAAGCCACCTGGTTGAAGCGTTCGGCGTATTTTTGCAAATAGGAGCGCATCGGCGCCGCAACGCCGTTGTGCTGCACGGGCGCCCCGATGACCACCAAATCGTAGAAGCGCGGGTTGCGCACCGGTTTGTGGATGGGCGGGTGCGTGCGTGTCAGCGCCTGCCAGGCAGAACGCCAAACGGACTGGGTTGGGTGCACCAGGCGCACGGCCTCAAGGTCAGCAGCGCAGTGTTTTGCAATTTCCTTGGCGACTTGGCCGGTCTGGCCAGTGCGACTGAAATAAAGCACCAGCGTTTTCATGGCGATGGGCCGCTTTTTGTTGTTGCTGAACCGCCAGCGAGGCCCGCCGGTAGAAATCGGATGCCAGTTTTCATGAATCAAGCCCGGTGGATGGGTGAGCCAAACTTGGCTGAACGGATCAACAGCCAAAATCAATCGCGGCGTTCACGATTTCAACCGTTAGCGCTGCGGCGATGAATGTTCGCGGCTGGCGCCTGGCCTGTCTGTGCGCTACCAGACATAGATTACGTGACGGCGGCAGGTGGCGGCGTACCGAAATCCAACAAGCCTGAAATATTTTATTTTAAGTAGTTTGTGAAGAATTTATCAACACCCAAGTCACGTAAAAACTACCAATGTTGCTATATTAATATAACAAATACTGATCTAAAAAAGATCAAAAAATTAGATAAAAGTGAAACTGAACGACTTCAAAGAGGACTTTATACCCATATTGGGTATGATTAGAATCAGCCGGTTCAGGGTGCCAGCCGCTCGCGTATCCAACCGCCCGAAGCGTCTTGCCGGTACCGCAGCCGGTCATGCAGGCGGCTTTTGCGGCCTTGCCAGAATTCCCATTGGTCGGGCACCAGGCGGTAGCCGCCCCAGTGTGGCGGGCGTGGCGGGTTCAGGGCGAATTTGGCCGCAAATTTGGCGGCATTGGCCACCAATACTGCGCGGCTGCTGATGACCTCCGATTGGGGCGAGGCCCAGGCGCCAATGCGGGAGTCGAGTGGGCGGGTTTTGTAATAGGCGTCACTTTCTTCAGCGCTTGTCTTCTCCACCCGGCCTTCAATGCGAACCACCCGCTCCAGCTCGACCCAGTGGAACTGCAGCGCGCCAAAGGGGTTGTTTGCAAGCTCGCGCCCTTTGCGGCCCTGGTAGTTGGTGTACCAAACGATGCCGCGCTCATCCAAGCCTTTGATCAGCTGGATGCGGGTGGACGGGCGCCCGTCTGGGCCCACCGTGGCCAGCGTCATCGCATTGGGTTCCGGGACTTTGGCGGCAATCGCCTCATCGAGCCATTTTGAAAACTGGCGCGTGGGATCAGCGTGGGACGCCGACTCGTCAAGTTCTGCGCGTTCGTAGCTTTTTCGCAAGGAGGCCAGTTGTTCGGAGGGTGTCGGCATGGCCGCCAGTATAGGCAGAGGATGGTTAAACCAGGTGTTTTCCAGGTGTTTTGGGGCGTTCCCCGCATGGCGCAGGTACGCTGCAAGGGCCGTGGCAGCCCTGTGTATCATTTTGCGAAATCCGACGCGTTCTCAGGGGTTTCCCGAATACGTTGCCGTTGCCGTTGATCTAGTCTCCTCATTGGATTTATTTCTGGATCAAACTCTGGATCAAACTCTGGATCAAAGAGCCAGTTGGCCATATTGCCAAACCCTAACTGAGACTTCAAGATGAGCGTCAAATTTCAAATCAACGGCAAAGCGGTCGCCGCCAACGCCGAGCCCGACACCCCGATGTAGTGGGTGATACGGGATGAGCTGGGCCTCAACGGCACCAAGTTTGGTTGCGGCATGGCGCTTTGCGGCGCTTGCACCATTCACGTCAACGGCCAGGCCGTGCGCTCGTGCCAGACGCCGCTGTCTACCGTGGGCGGCAAAAAGGTCGCCACTGTGGAGAGCCTGTCGAAGAACAATTCTCATCCGCTGCAGCAGGCATGGATCAAACACGATGTGCCCCAGTGCGGTTATTGCCAGTCGGGCCAGCTGATGAGCGCGGCGGCTTTGCTCGCTACGAACAAAAACCCGAGTGACGCTGACATCGACACAGCGATGAGCGGCAACATCTGCCGCTGCGGCACCTACCCACGCATCCGCGCCGCCATCAAAGACGCCGCATCCAGCATGCGCAAAGCCTAAGGAGCACGAACATGACAACTTCAATTTCTACTGGCTTGAAAGCTTCCCGCCGCTCGTTCCTGAAAACCTCCACCATTGGCGGTGGCGGTTTATTGATGGGTTTTGCCTTGCCGTTCTCCGTGGCGAAAGCCGCAGGCACGGTGCATACGCCCAACGCCTGGGTGCACATCAGCGACAGCAACGTCATCACCCTCATCTCGGCGCGCTCCGAAATGGGCCAAGGTGTTTACACCTCGCTGCCGATGTTGATCGCCGAAGAGCTCAACGTTGACTTCCGCAAGATGAAAGTGGCGATTGCCCCGCCGGACGCCAAGGTGTATGGCAACCCGCTGGTCGGCGGCCCGCAGCTCACCGGCGGCTCCACCTCGGTGCGCGACGCCTGGGAAAAGCTCCGTGTCGGCGGCGCACAAGTGCGCGAGATGCTGATCAGCGCAGCGGCTGACAAATGGAAAGTTGACCGCAGCCAGCTCAAGGCCGTCAACGGCATGGTGGTTGGCCCCACAGGTCAAAAAGCCACGTATGGCCAACTCGCTGCCGCAGCGTCCAAGCTGCCGGTGCCGGAGAAACCACCCATCAAGAGTCCTGCCGAGTTCACCATCGTGGGCAAACCCACGCGGCGCCTGGACACACCGGCCAAAGTCAACGGCACAGCCGAGTTCGGCATTGACGTGAAGCTGCCCGGCATGGTTTACGCCGCGCTGGAGCAGTGCCCGGTGATTGGCGGCACCGTTAAATCGGTGGATTCCGCCAAAGCCAAGTCCATGCCCGGCGTGATCGACGTGGTGCAAATCCCCGACGGCGTGGCCGTGGTGGCCAACACCTGGTGGCGTGCCAACCAAGCACGCAAAGCCTTGGCCATCGTCTGGGACGAAGGCGCTGGCGCCAGCGTCAACACGGCGGCCATGTACGAGGGAACCCGCGCCGCGGCCAAGTCCGGCACGGCGCTGCCCTTGAAGGCCGTGGGTGATGCAGACGCGGTGATCGGCGCGTCGCAAAATGTGGTGCGCGCTGAATACGTGAGCCAAAACGTGTCGCACTCGCCGCTGGAGCCGATGAACTTCACCGCCTGGTTCAAAGACGGCAAGATGGCCCTGATCGGCCCCACACAATGGCAAGACGCGGCGCAGTCGGCCATCGCCAAAGCGGTGGGCATCAAGACGGAAGACGTGTCGGTCAAGACGACCTTCCTGGGCGGCGGTTTCGGCCGGCGCATCGACATCGACTTCATCGTGCAAGCGGCGCTGATCGCCAAAGCCGTCGGCAACAAACCCGTCAAGCTGGTGTGGTCGCGTGAAGACGACATGACGCATGACTTCTACCGCCCCCTGGCCATCCACACCCTGGCGGCCTCGCTCGGTGCAGACGGCAAACCGACGGCGATGACCTGGCGCCACACGGGCCAGTCCATCACGGGCCGCGTGTTCGGCCTGCCAGCGCCGGTGCAAGACCCGCTGATGACCGAAGCCGCCATAGCAGGCTACGACATTCCCGCCACCAAACACGACGTTGTCAAACATGACGCCGGCTTGCGCGTGGGTTACCTGCGCTCGGTGAGCCATGCGGTAAACGTGTGGGCCAACGAAGGGTTTGTGGACGAGTTGGCGGTGAAGGCCGGCCAAGATCCGTTGGAGTACCGCCTGAGCCTGCTTGGCAAAGGCCCGCGTTACGCCAATGTGCTCAAACTGGCCGCAGACAAAGCCGGTTGGGGCAGCGCGCCAGCCGCAGGGCGCTCGCGCGGCCTTGCCGTGATGGAAGGGTATGACTCCTACTTGGCCTTGGTGGCTGAGGTCAGCCTGGACAGCAGCGGCGCCGTGAAGGTGCATAAATACACCGTTGCGGCAGACGTGGGTTACATGGTGAACCCAGACACGGTGGAGGCGCAAATCCAGTCGAGCTTGAACTTCGGCCAGGGCATGGCGCTGATGCAAAACATCACGGTGGACAAAGGCCGTGTGCAGCAAACCAACTTCCACCAGTTCCTGCTGCCGCGCATGAGCGACTCACCACAGATTGACGTGATTTTGGTGAAGAGCACTGAGAAGCCCGGTGGCATCGGCGAGCCAGCCGTGGCCCTGGTCGCGCCTGCCATTGCCAACGCGATTGCCAAACTCAATGGCAAACGCTTGCGCACCATGCCGATGACGGCAGACGCCATCAAGGCGGCTTGACAGGCACTCTGCCCACAGCGCTCGTTCTGGCTTCAGGCCGGGGCGAGCGCTTTTTGGCGTCTGGGGGCGCCACACACAAATTGAAGGCGCTGCTGGGCGGCAAAGCCGTGTTGCAACATGTGATTGATGCCGTGGTGGCAAGTGGCCTGCCGTATCACGTGGAGGACGCGGGCCACCCCGGCATGGGGGATTCGATTGCCGCTGCCGTGCGGGCGACCCCCGATGGCCAGGGTTGGCTGGTGTTGCCGGGGGATTTGCCGCTGATCCAGCCTTCCACGTTGTTGATGTTGGCGGGGAAACTGGCGCGGTATGACGTGGTGGTGCCGGTTTATCTGGGCCAGCGCGGGCACCCGGTCGGGTTTTCAAGAGCCTGCAAAGCGCAGTTGATGTTGTTGAAGGGCAACCAGGGCGCTGCCCTGGTTTTGCTTTCCCATCACACGATGGAAATCCCGGTGGATGACGTAGGCACGGTCACGGATGTCGATACCGTGGATGATCTGGCGCGGGCTGAGTCTTTGTTCGCGGCCCGCTGAAACATCGTTGCCAGGCATCGTTGCCGGACGTCGTTCAGCCTGGCGCGTGGCGCAACAGTTTTTTCAGCGCGTCGTCGTGGATGCCTTGTGCCCGAAGACTCTCCAGCGTTTGCCTGGCATAGTCAAGCGTGGTGCCATACCGGCCCTGGGCAGTAGAGAATATCTGGCGGTAATGCGTGTGGTGCAGGTCGCCGGTGAAGTTGCTGCTTTTCCGTGACAGCGTGAACGCCAGCGCCTTGACCGGGCCGCGCGCGGTTTGGCAATGGAGCCAGCGCGGGTCGTAGACGCCAGTGACCATTTCGCGCAACCACAGCTTTTGCAACACGTCTTCGGCGTCGCGCCGACGCACGCGCAACGCCATGCCATGGCAGCTGCCGCCGGTGAGAAGTGCAAACACCAGGCCCGGCACCTCGGGTGTGCCGCGGTTCACGCGGCTCCACATCTTGAGCGCACGGTGCCAGCCATGCACTTTGGCGGCTTGGTTCTCTGCCACCTCAAAATCGGGTCGCCAGATCAGCGACGCGTAACCAAATACCCACAAGTCGCTTTTACCGCCCCATTCACGCCGCGTGGCCGCCAGCATGGGAGCTGGGTCGCGCACTGGTGGCGGGTACCAATCCGGATTGGCGTAAAACGAGGTCATTTTTTGGGTTGAACGTGTTGCATTTGCAAGCAGTTACTTTACCGCCATGAAGCTCTTTTGGTAACCCCTTGGTAACCGGCGGGCGTATTTTCGGGGTTGAAACCGGGTACCATTCCATTGGTAATTAAGTTACATGATTTTTAAACTGAAAGTTACCATGCCTGTTCATTCAACGGTCATTGCAGTCACCGACAGGATTGCAAAACTCAGCCACGCAACGCGCTCGGCTTACCTGCAGCGGCTGGACGAAGCCGCCAACCGGCCTCGTGGCAGCGACCGCCTGGGTTGTGCAAACGTGGCCCACGCGATTGCCGCGTTGCCAGCCAATGACAAGCTGAAAATCGTCGCCGAGCGCGCGCCCAACATCGCCATCATCAACGCCTACAACGACATGCTTTCTGCACACGCGCCTTTGCAGCATTACCCGGACATCATCAAACACGAAGCGCGTTTGCGAGGTGCCACGGCCCAAGTGGCAGGCGGTGTGCCGGCCATGTGCGACGGCGTGACGCAAGGCACCTCGGGCATGGAGATGAGCCTCTTCAGCCGCGACGTGATCGCCATGGCCACAGCGGTCTCGCTCAGCCACGACATGTATGACGCGGCGCTGATGCTCGGCGTGTGCGACAAAATTGTTCCCGGCCTCTTGATCGGCGCCCTGCATTTTGGCCATTTGCCCACCGTGTTTGTGCCTGCGGGGCCCATGACATCAGGCCTTTCCAACACCGCGAAATCGAAAGTGCGGGAAAAGGCCGCGCTAGGGCTGGTCGGCCGCGCCGAGCTGCTCGACGCCGAAAACCAGGCCTACCACGGGCAAGGCACCTGCACCTTTTACGGCACCGCCAACAGCAACCAGATGCTGCTCGAAGCGATGGGGCTGCACGTGCCGGGCACGGCTTTTGTGAACCCTGGGCAGGCACTGCGGGAAGAGCTGACTCGGGAGGCAACGCGCACGGTTTTGGGCATCACAAAGGATCAAAACTTCAGTCCAATTGGGCGCGTGGTTGATGAAAAGTGCATCGTCAACGCCATGGTGGCTCTATTGGCGACCGGCGGCTCTACCAACCACCTGATTCATTGGGTGGCCGTGGCGCGCGCGGCCGGCATCATGATCGACTGGGACGACTTTGCCGAGTTGTCCCGCGTGGTGCCGCTGCTGAGCCGCGTCTACCCCAATGGCAACGCCGACGTGAACCAGTTTCAGGCGGCAGGCGGGCCAGGTTTCGTGATCCGCGAATTGCTCGATGGCGGCTTCATGCATGCGGATGTGTTGACGGTGCGCCCGGCGGGCATCCGCGAATTCACCGCAATCCCGCAAGACAACGGCGGCAAACTTGGCTGGCGTGACGCTGGCCCGTCAAAGGACGAAACGGTCGTGCGGCCAGCGTCGAACCCATTCAGCGGCACCGGTGGATTGATGCTGCTGCAAGGCAACCTGGGCCGCAGCGTGATCAAGGTCTCGGCCGTGCCGGAAGACCGCCATATTGTCGAAGCCCCAGCTCGGGTATTTGATTCGCAGGAGGCCCTGCTCAAGGCCTTTAATGACGGCGAAATGGCGAAAGACCTGGTGTGTGTGGTGCGCTGGCAGGGCCCGCAAGCCAACGGCATGCCCGAGCTGCACAAACTCACCCCGCCCCTGGCCGTGTTGCAAGGGCAGGGCTACAAAGTGGCCTTGGTGACCGATGGCCGCATGAGTGGCGCCAGCGGCAAAGTGCCCGCAGCCATTCACGTTTCGCCAGAGGCCAAAGCAGGCGGCCCGCTGGCCAAAGTGCGCGATGGCGACATCATCCGGCTGGACGCGGTGGCAGGTACCTTGCAGGTGCACGTGTCTGAAGCCGATTGGGCAGCGCGGCCATTGGCTACGATGCCGCAAAGTCAAATCGACGCCAACGGCCTGGGCATGGGCCGCGAATTGTTTGCTGGCATGCGCAGGAATGCGCTGGCGGCCGAAGAGGGCGCCTGCAGTTGGTTGTAGGCGCAACACAAATTCATCCAATGAACGACAGGACTATGTACATGCAACAGCTCACATCACGCCAGGTCATGCAGGACGCGCCGGTGATCCCAGTGATCGTCCTGAACGACGTGGCCCACGCCGTACCGATGGCGCAGGCGCTGCTGGCGGGCGGCATTCGTATGCTGGAAATCACCTTGCGCACGCCGCAAGCGCTGGCCTGCATGGAGGCGATTGCCCGAGCAGTGCCCGAGGCGGTGGTGGGCGCCGGCACGGTGCGCAGCGCGGCAGATGCCCAAGCCGCCGCGATGGCGGGCGCGCGCTTCGCGGTTAGCCCCGGCTACACGCCGCAAGTCGGCCGCGCCTGCAAAGACCTCGGCCTGCCGCTGTTGCCAGGCGTGGCCACGGGCAGCGAAATCATGATGGCGCAGGAAGAGGGTTTTGCCGAGCTGAAGTTCTTCCCGGCCATGCAGGCCGGTGGCATGGCGATGCTCAAAGCCTGGAGCGGCCCGTTTGGTGACGTGTCGTTTTGCCCCACAGGCGGCGTCACACAGCAAAACGCCCTTGATTTATTGGCTTTGCCCAACGTGTTGTGTGTCGGCGGCTCCTGGCTGGTGCCAGCGGACGCATTGGCTCTGGGCGACTGGGCACGAATTACGCGTTTGGCGCGAGAGGCCTCTCGATTTTCCAGCCCAAGAGCCTGAAACAGCGGCAACACGGAAGGGTTGATCAGTTTATTAGCGGTTATCCGAGCCTCACTCGGTGCTTCTGAATTTGTACAACCACCTGGTCTGGTGCTGTGCCACCCAGAGTGCGCCGTGAATTGAGGCTGCCGCGCAGGCTGAGGATGTCGAACACGTCCTTCTCAATCGACGCGTTGAATTGCTGCAATTGCGACAAAGGCAACTCCGACAAATCAGCGCCCTGCGCCTGCGCTGCTTTGACGGCATGCGCCACGGTTTCGTGGGCATCGCGAAACGGCAGGCCTTTTTTGACCAGGTAGTCGGCCAAGTCCGTCGCAGTAGCGTAACCCTTCAGCGCCGCCTGCTCCATCGCTACTGCGTTGACCTCAATGCCGCCTTCCTTCTTGCCCGAAGCCGGGTTCAACTGCCCGCCGATCATCTCGGCGAAGATGCGCAAGGTGTCTTTGAGCGTATCGACCGTGTCAAACAGAGGCTCTTTGTCTTCCTGGTTGTCTTTGTTGTAGGCCAGCGGCTGGCCCTTCATCAGAGTGATCAAGCCGACCAAATGGCCGACCACGCGGCCGGTTTTTCCTCGGGCCAGTTCCGGCACGTCGGGGTTTTTCTTCTGCGGCATGATCGAGCTGCCGGTGGTGAAACGGTCAGCAATCTTGATGAAGCTGTAGTTTTGGCTCATCCAGATGATCAGCTCCTCCGAGAGGCGGCTGATGTGCACCATCACCAGGCTGGCGGCGGCTGTGAATTCAATGGCGAAGTCGCGGTCACTCACGGCGTCCAGGCTGTTTTGGCAGACTTGCGGGTGGCCTTGGCCGTCCACCATGCCGAGCGTGGTTGCCACCATTTCACGATCCAGCGGGTAACTGGTGCCTGCCAACGCGGCGGCCCCCAGCGGCAGCCAGTTCACGCGTTTGCGCACGTCTTGCAGGCGCGCGGCGTCACGGGCGAACATTTCTACATAAGCCAGCATGTGGTGGCCAAAACTCACCGGTTGCGCCACCTGCAGGTGCGTGAAACCCGGCAAGATCACGTCGACGTTTTTCGCGGCAACGTCGAGCAGCGACGCTTGCAGCTCGGCCAGCAAATCGGCGGCCAGGTCGATCTCGCCACGCAGCCACAGGCGCACATCGGTGGCCACCTGGTCGTTGCGTGAGCGGCCGGTGTGCAGGCGTTTGCCGGCCACGCCGATGATTTCAGTTAAGCGCGCTTCGATGTTGAGATGCACGTCTTCGAGGTCGAGTTTCCATTCAAATCGCCCAGCTTCGATTTCAGCCTTGACTTGCGCCAGGCCGCGCTGGATATCGGCAAGGTCTTGCGGGCTGATGATGTTTTGCTTTTGCAACATGCCCGCATGCGCGAGTGAACCCTCAATGTCGGCTTGCCACAAACGTTTGTCAAAAAAAACGCTGGCGGTGTAACGCTTGACCAAGTCACTCATGGGCTCGGAAAACAGGGCCGACCAGGCCTCGGATTTTTTGTCAAATTGGTTGTGGGACATGGGACGTAAGGCGGTGGCTTGATAAAGTGGCTGGGACGCTGCCAAGGAATCGCGAATAATCAGCGATCATTCAGCCCATCCATGCAGGACTCGCAACTATTATCGGTCTTCCCCGAGCTGGCGCCTGAGCCCGCGCCGGGGCCCGCGGCAGCGGCGGCGCCGCCGCGTCTGGTGTTTGACGCGTGCCACGTCGGTGTCGTGTTGCGGGCCGTGTTGTTTGTCGAGGCCGTCGTGGCCGTGGGCGCCATGTACGGCGCCAGCAGCTTGATCGACTGGCTCACACGCACCTCGATGCTCACCGGCGGCGCGTTGCCGGCGGTGCTCCTGTGGTTGATCGTCGCTTGCAGCCTCAAGCGCTGGCTGGCCAAGTTGAGCGTGCAAACCCAGATCATCATCGGCGTGTTGTTTGGCGCGGTCGCGGGTCTGTATGGCTGCGGCTTGCTGGTCATGGTGGGTTTGTCGTTGCCGGTGCCTTGGGTGGCCAGCGCCTTCACTGGCGCCATCCTTTCGGGCGCGCTGGTGGCTGGGTTGGTTTGGCGCGCTCGGGGCACCACGCCCGCTGCCACGTCGGCGCGACTGATCGAGTTGCAGGCGCGCATTCGGCCGCATTTTTTGTTCAACACGCTCAACAGCGCCATCGCCTTGGTGCGCGCGGAGCCGGCCAAGGCCGAGTCGTTGCTGGAAGATTTGAGCGACCTTTTTCGCCATGCGCTGATGGATCAAGGCGAGGCCGTGACGCTTGCGGAAGAAGTCGCGTTGGCACGCCGCTACCTGGCAATTGAGCAGATCCGATTTGGCGAGCGTTTGCGGGTGGAATGGTCGATTGACCCAAAGGCCGACGGCGCGCGCCTGCCGCCGCTGTTGCTGCAGCCACTGGTGGAAAACGCCGTGCGCCATGGTGTCGAGCCCAGCGACACAGGCGCCAGCGTGCGGGTCTCAACCCAACTGCGCGGCTCGGTGGTGGTGATCAAGGTGACCAACAGCGTGCCCCAAGGCCAGGGCGAGCGCGGGCATGGTGTGGCGTTGGACAACGTGCGGGCGCGGCTGAACCTGATGCACGATGTGCAGAGCCGGTTCCAATGCGGCTTGAAAGACGGCGTCTTTCAGGTGCGCATCGAGGTTCCGCTGTGACCGATTTGCGCGTTCTGGTCGTTGATGACGAAGCGTTGGCCCGCTCGCGCATGCGCACGCTGCTGGGCGACTGCAAATCCCCCGGCGCGGGCCAGGTGACAGAAGCCGCCAATGCCACACAAGCCATTGAGGCCTTGCGCCGCCAGAGTTTTGACCTGGCGCTGTTGGATATCCATATGCCCGGCGCAGACGGGTTGACGTTGGCGCGAACGCTGAAAGACTTGCCCAATGCGCCACGGGTGGTTTTTGTTACTGCACACGCCGAACACGCTGTGCACGCGTTTGAACTCGAAGCGGTGGACTATTTGACCAAACCTGTCCGCCTCGAACGGCTCCAGACGACGCTACAAAAAGTAGAGCGTTCAATGCTTTCCATTCGTGACTTGACGCCTGATTTTTCTGAAGAGGTGTTGATCATCCAGGAGCGTGGCCGCACCCTGCGCCTGCCGTTGGCGCAGGTGGTGTACTTCAAGGCAGAGTTGAAATACATCACGGTTCGAACGCCCGAAAAAAGTTATTTGTTAGACGGCTCGCTCAGTGAGCTGGAAGATAAATACGCTGGGAAATTCATGCGCATCCACCGCAACGCCTTGATCGCACGGCGGGCCGTGCGCGCGCTGGAAAAACACCGTGACCCGGAAGAAGGTGAAGGCTGGGCGGTGCGGCTGGAGGGCGTTGACGAGTTGTTGTTTGTCTCGCGCAGGCAAGTCGCGGCCGTGCGGGAAGCGATTTCCGCTTAGGCTTCTACCCGGTGTTGCGCAGCCCAGCGGCGATGCCATTGATGGAGATGTGAATGCCGCGTTGCACTCGTTCGTCGGATTGCCCGGCACGGTAGCGGCGCACCAGCTCCACTTGCAAATGGTGCAGCGGGTCGATGTAGGGAAACCGGTGGCGTATGGAGCGTTGAAGCGAGGCGTTGTCGGCCAAGCGAGTGGTGTTGCCGGTGATCAGGGCCAGCGCGTCCACCGTGCGTTGCCACTCAGCTTCGAGTTCGGTGAATATTTTGCGGCGCAACTTTTTGTCAGCCACGAGTTCCGAATAGATCGAGGCCAGCGCCAGGTCGCTCTTGGCCAAAACCATGTCCATGTTCGACAAAAGCGTGCGAAAAAACGGCCACTCCTGCTGCATTTGTTGTAGCTGCCTACGCTTATTTTTATTGGCAATGGGGCCAGTTGACTCTACAAATTGGGCGACGGCGCAGCCAAAACCAAACCAGCCGGGCAAAGTCAGCCGGCATTGGCCCCAACTGAAGCCCCAGGGAATGGCGCGCAGGTCTTCGATGCGTTCAGTATTTTTTCGAGATGCAGGGCGCGAGCCAATGTTGAGCCCGGCGATTTCGCGGATCGGCGTGGACTCGAAAAAGTACTCGGTAAAACCGGGCGTCTGGTACACCAGCTTGCGGTAGGCCGCTTTGCTTAAGTTCGACAGTTGCGCGGCGATCTCCAAAAACTCCGGCTTGGCCGATTGCGTGGGTTGCAACAAGGTCGCCTCCAAAGTGGCGGCCACCAGGGTTTCAAGATTGCGTCGGCCGATTTCCGGGTTGGCATATTTGGAGCCGATCACCTCGCCTTGCTCGGTGAGCCGGATTTGCCCGCGCACGGTGCCTGGCGGCTGCGCCAGGATTGCCTGGTAGCTTGGGCCCCCGCCACGGCCCACCGTACCCCCGCGCCCATGGAACATACGCAGTTTGATATTGCCAGGCATGTCATCAAACAACTTCGCCAAAGCGATTTCGGCTTGGTACAACTCCCAGTTGCTGGTGAAAATGCCGCCGTCTTTGTTGCTGTCTGAGTAGCCCAGCATGATGTCTTGCTCGGCGCCGCTGCGCAGCACCATCGCCTTCACGCCGGGCAGGGCATAAAACTCCTGCATGATGCGGGCGGCATTTTGCAGGTCTTCAATGGTTTCGAAAAGCGGCACAACGATGAGGTCGTTTTGCGCCTGCTCTTGCAGCAGGCCGCGCATCAAGCCAGTCTCTTTTTGCAGCAACAAGGCTTCCAGCAGATCGCTCACAGTTTCGGTGTGGCTGATGATGTAGTGGCGGATGCTGGCAGGCCCAAAACTGGCGACGATGTGTTTGGCGGTTTCAAAAATGGCGAGTTCACCGAGCGCCAATTCGCTGTAAATGGCGCCTGGCACGCGCAGGGGCCGGGCTTCGTTGAGCAGGCCCAGCAGCAGTGTGCGTTTGGCCGGTTCAGGCAGCAGGGCGTAGTCAGGCGCGACGCGGGCGACGGCGAGCAGCTCGGCCACCACTGCTTCGTGTTTGTCCGAGCTTTGGCGCAAATCAACCGTGGCCAAATGAAACCCAAACACATCCACCGCGCGAATCAAAGGGTGCAGGCGCTGCTGCGCCAGTGCAGCGCCGTGTTGGGCGCACAGCGAAGCTTCGATGGTGCGCAAATCGGCGCTGAATTCCTCAGGCTTCACATACGGGCTTTGCGGCGCTAGCGCATGCCGTGCCGCGTCGGTTCCCGTGGCCGTTTTCAGAGTGGCGGCAAGCCGGGCGTAGATGCCGGTGAGCGCGCGGCGGTAGGGTTCTTCCTGACGGTGCGGGCTTGCGTCCGGCGAGCGCTTGGCCAGCACTGTCATAGCGGGCGAGCACTCTACCAGGCGCGTGGACATTGACAGCTCGGCACCCAGGTGATGCACTTCCGTCAAGTAATGCCGCAACGCCATTTCCGCCTGGCGCTGGAAGGCGTATTCCAGCGTTTTCGCGGTCACAAACGGGTTGCCGTCGCGGTCGCCGCCAATCCACTGGCCCATGCGCAAAAAACTGTGAACCGGCAGGCCGGGCAGGTTTTCTTCCAATTCAGCGTAAAGCTTGGGTATTTCGTGCAAAAACGTGGACTGGTAATAACTCAGCGCGTTGTCGATTTCGTCTGCCACCGTCAATTTGGAATAACGGAGCAAGCTGGTTTGCCACAACTGAAGTATGCGCGTGCGGATTTGCGTTTCGTTGGTGGCCAGTTCGCGCTCGGCCAGCACATCTTTCGCGGCGTGCGCCATCGACTCATGATCGTCCAGGCCTTCCCTTTGAGCCAACAGGCGGGCGATGTCCCGCTCCGCATCCAAAATGCTTTTGCGCTGAACCTCGGTGGGATGTGCGGTGAGCACCGGTGAGAGGTGGGCGCTGGCCAGGCAATCGGCAATGGTTTTGGCGCTGATGCCCGCTTGTTTGCAGCGGGAAAAACTCACTTCGACGCTGCCCTCCTGGGCATGCCCGGCGCGCTCATGCACCCTGCGCCTGCGGATGTGGTGGCGGTCTTCAGCAAGATTGGCCAGGTGGCTGAAATAGGTGAAGGCCCGGATCACACTCACGGCCTGCTCGCCGCTCAAGCTTTTGAGCAATTTTTTCATTTGCCGCTGGGCATCGTCGTCAGCGTCGCGCCGGAATGCGACCGAGAGTTTGCGGATACGTTCGATCAAGTCAAACGCGGCGGCGCCATCCTGCTCGCGAATCACGTCGCCGAGCAACCTGCCGAGCAGGCGGATGTCCTTCACCAGGGGCATTTCGGCAAGTTTTGCGGGCTGTGTTTTTGCCATCAGCCATGCTAGCATTCCCGTCCTTCCGGCAAGCGCCTTTTTCGACTGCGCGGATTACCAACAGGTTACGAATTTGAGCCGTCCCTCCAATCCTTCCGTGCATGCCCTCGAAGCCCCTTCGGCAGGGCCAGCCGCACCCTGGGTGATCGCCACCCGTGAGAGCCGCCTCGCGTTGTGGCAGGCCGAGCACGTCAAAGCGCTGCTGGTGCAACGCGGGCATGCCGTCAACCTGCTGGGCATGACCACCAAAGGCGACCAGATTCTGGACCGCTCGTTGAGCAAGGTCGGTGGCAAGGGTTTGTTTGTGAAAGAACTGGAAGTTGCGCTCGAAGAAGGCCGCGCCGACCTGGCCGTGCATTCGCTCAAAGACGTGCCAATGGACATTCCCGAGGGCTTCAGCCTGGCGTGTGTGATGCAGCGCGAAGACCCGCGCGATGCCTTTGTGTCGAACGCCTTCAAAAATTTGGCAGATTTGCCCGCAGGCGCTGTGGTGGGCACTTCCAGCCTGCGCCGCACGGTGCTGCTGCGAGCGTTGCGGCCCGATTTGAAAATTGAAGCTCTCAGAGGCAATCTTGACACCCGCTTGCGCAAGCTGGATGAAGGCCACTATGCGGCCATCGTTCTGGCCGCTGCGGGCCTCAAACGCTTGGGTTTGGCCCAACGCATCGCCAGTGTCTTTGAAACCGATGCGATGTTGCCAGCGGCCGGGCAGGGCGCATTGGGCATTGAAATTTTGGCCCGGCGGCAGGATTTGGCGTTGGCGCTGGGCGCCTTGGCGCACCGTGAGACCTGGCTTGCCGTGGCCGCAGAACGGGCGGTCAGCCGGGCCATGGGCGGCAGTTGTTCGATGCCTTTGGCGGCGCATGCGGTGTGGCAGGGCGGCCAGCTTCACCTGCGCGCCACTTGGGGCGAGGCGGATGTGCCGATTGACGGCTCGAAGCCGCGCGCCTTGGTTTGCGCTGAGCAAACGGCAGCAGTGCAGGATGCCGCGGGCGCTGAAGCGCTGGGGCGGCGCGTCGCCGCGAACTTGGTCGCCGCAGGGGCGAAAGTCACCGTCGCAACGCACGCCTCGCAATCGCCCGCAGAGGGAGATTGAATGCGGGTTATCGTCACCCGCCCGGCGAACGATGGCCAGGTCTGGGCGAAGGCTTTGGCCGCTGCTGGGCATGAGGCGGTGTTGCTCCCATTGATCGAAATCGCGCCCGCCCCCAACTCAGCGGAGGTTGAACAATGTTGGGCGCACTTGCCGCAATTTCAGGCGTTGATGTTTGTCAGCGCCAACGCGGTGGCCGGGTTTTTTGCGAATAAGCCAACCCATCTAAATGCAGCGGCGGCCTTTGCCCCAGAAAAGCGCCGAGCGTGGGCAACCGGCCCCGGCACAGTGCGGGCCTTGCTGGCGCACGGGGTCCCCGAAACCCAGATCGACGCGCCGGAACAGAATGCAGCCCAATTTGACTCTGAGACACTGTGGGCGAAAGTTCGTGCCCAGATCAAAGGCGATGAGCACGTGTTGATTGTGCGGGGCGCCGGCAACCAAGACCCAGAGCAACTTGCCAGCAACCCGGGGCGCGACTGGCTTGCCAACCAGTTGACCCTGGCAGGTGCGACGGTGGCGTTTTGTTCGGCCTACCAGCGTGCCCGGCCCGAGCTCAGCGCCGCACAGTTGGCCCAAGTGCAACGATGGGTAAATGTCAGCGACGCCCAAAAGGTGGTTTGGCTCTTCAGCAGCAGCGAGGCCATCAGCAATTTAGCCCTTGCCATGCCCGGTCAAAGTTGGCAGTTTGCCCGAGCCATTTGCACCCATCCACGCATTGCCCAACAGGCGCGAACGCACGGGTTTGGTGTTGTTTGGGCGTCTCGTCCGACGCTGGAGGACGTGGTCGCGTCGATAGAATCGGCAGCATGAACCCGGATTCAACACCCACAGAAGCCAAAGCGATTGGCGGGTCTGAGCCGTTCGCAGCGTCGCCTGGTCGGACCGTGCAACTGCCACGCTTGCTGCTGATTTTTATGCTGGCAGCCATCGTGGCCGCGCTGGGAGCAGCCGGGCTGTTGTGGCAGCGGCTCGGGATGATTCAAGAGCAACTGGCGCGCCAAAGCGCTGACTCAGGCGCGCTGGCGGTTGAGGCGCGCAGCCTGTCTAAACAGGCGTCTGACCTCGCCCGTGAAACAGCGGCGAGGCTGGCTGTCAATGAGGCCAAACTTACTGAGGCGACGCTGCAACGCACCCAACTCGAAGAGCTGATGCAAAGCCTGTCGCGCTCGCGTGATGAAAACCTGGTTGTGGACATCGAATC
Organism: Rhodoferax sp.; assembly: GCA_031428695.1. Classification (GTDB taxonomy): domain Bacteria; phylum Pseudomonadota; class Gammaproteobacteria; order Burkholderiales; family Burkholderiaceae_C; genus JANYCG01. Next base: position 32,776 of record JANOYE010000314.1, read on the forward strand.
TGCCGTGCGCTTGGCGCAGCAGCAGGCGCAGTTGACGGGCAGTGTCGAGCCCTTGATTGCGGCGTTGAAATCAGCCGATCAGCGGGTGTTGCGGGCGGCCCAGCCCCGCCTGGCCAATTTGCAGCGTGCCATCGCCCGCGACCTCGGCAGGATTCAGTCCACCGCGCTGAGCGATACGCCCGCGCTCTTGGCCAAACTCGATGAGCTGGCCCGCGCTGCGGATGATTTGCCTTTGGCCAACTCCGTGGGCAACTTGTCCGGGCGCGTCGATGCGGTGTCCTCCATCCAGATGACGGCCGATGGCGAATCTGCCGTGGTGAAGGCCTGGTGGCAGGGCTTGTGGGACGTGTTCAAACGCGAGGCGCGCAGCCTGCTGCGGGTCAGCCGCGTGGAGAACCCCGAGGCGGTGTTGTTGTCGCCGGAGCAGGGCTTTTTTATCCGCGAAAACCTCAAACTTAAAATTTTGAATGCGCGGCTGGGCTTGCTGGCCCGCCAACTGGAGTCTGCGCGCTCAGATTTGGGCGCGGCATCTTCGGCGTTGACCAAATACTTCGATACCTCGTCCCGCAAAACCCAGAGCGCCGCCGCCTTATTGCAGCAAGTGCAGGCGCAGGCGCGGACGCTGGAGCTGCCGCGGGTTGACGAAACGCTGGCGGCGCTGTCCACAGCAGCGGCCGGAAGATAGAGGCGGCAATGCGCACGGCTTTGTCGGTCTTGATGTTGTTCGCGGTGGCGGTTGCGGCGGCGCTGTTGGCTGGCAACAACCAGGGCACGGTGACCCTGTTTTGGCCGCCGCACCGCATTGATTTGTCACTGAACCTTGTGCTGTTGCTGCTGGCGGGTGCGTTCGTCACCGTGCACCTGGCGTTGCGGGCATTGACAGCCTTGTTCGCTATGCCCAACCAAGCCCGGCGCTGGCGCATGCAGCAGCGCGAACGGGCACTGTTTGTGGCCTTGCTGGATGCCCTGCTGCATCTGGTTGCAGGACGGTTCCTTCGCGCCCGCAAGTCGGCGCAATTGGCGCTCACCCAAGAAGACTTAATGGAGAAAAGCGCGGGCGCTCCGCCTTATCTCGGCCGCCTGCGCACGATGGCCCATTTGTTGGCAGCGGAAAGCGCGCATTCTCTGCTCGACAAGGAAGCCCGCTCAGTGCATTTTCAGCAGGCGTTGCAGGTGTCTGGGCAACGCGATGCGACAGAAGCCCGCGAAGGCGTGCAGTTGCGGGCGGCACGCTGGGCGATGGACGACCGCGACGCGCCAGCAGCGCTGAAATGGCTCGATGAATTGCCCCAAGGTGCGTCCCGGCGCACGGCCGCACTGCGCCTTCGCCTGAAGGCCGCTCGAATGGCTGGGCAGACCTGCGCAGCCTTGGACACCGCGCGCCTGCTCGCCAAACACCGCGCCTTTACCGAGGCTGCCGCCCACAGCATCTTGCGCGGCTTGATCACCGAGTTGGTTCAAGCCACGCGCGACCCTGCGCAACTTGAAAAAATCTGGAATACGCTGGACGCCAAAGAGCGCAGCAACGCCGACATCGCCACCGTCGCTTCCCGGCACCTGCTTAGCGTCGGCGGGGACGCGGCGAAGTCGCGCCAGTGGTTGTTGCCGGTTTGGGAGCAAATGATGGAGCGCTCTACAAAGGGGGAGCCCGCTGGCCGCCTCGCGCTGGTCGAGACCATTGCGAAGGGTTTTTCAGCTGCATCCGGCGCGCCGGATGCCCAATGGCTGGCCCGCATCGAATCTGCCCAACTGCGCGACCCTGGCGACCCGGTCCTTCAGTACCTGGCCGGCATCACCTGCCAGCATTTGCAGTTGTGGGGCAAGGCGCAGCACCTGCTCAACCAGTGCATGCCCAAGTTGCGCGGCAGTCGCCTAGAGCGCAGCGCCTGGATTGCGCTGGCCGGTCTCGCAGAAGAGCGCGGCGACACGCAAGCGGCAACCCAAGCCTGGCGCAGTGCCGTTACGGCGTCGCCAGAGTCTTTGTAGGCAAACGCTTAGGCAAAGGTGCAAGCACCCTGGCCTTGAGCTTCCTGCCTTGCCCTTACTGAGGTGGCAGGCCTTGCGGCGATGTCACTTCGAACGGCAGCTTCAGATCAGCCAGGTCGCGCTTGGTCTCCACCAACACCAGCGGGCTGGACTCGACCTTCACCGTTGCCGGGCGCACACGCGGCACGTGAATCGCTTTGGGCTCGGCAGCGATGCCGGCCTGCACGGCGGCGATCTTGGCGGGATCAGAATTCACCCAAGACAAGCCGGACCCTTGCGCTACCTGCACGAGATCACCTACGGGCAGACTGAAGCTCTGCACTTTGGGCAAGCCCTGGGGGGCATTTGCAGCCGCTGCGACAGCCGATTGAGACGTTGCTGTTGCTACCGACGCAGGTGCTGGTGCTGGCGCCGAAGCCGGTGCTGCCGCAGGTGCAGCCAACGCCGCCGCAACGGGAGCGGTACTGGCAGGCACGGTCTCTGAACTCGCCGGGTGGGAGCCGTCGGGATTTGCGCTCGCGGGTGCTCTGGCCATCGAATTGGCAGACGTGCCCGCACTCGCCGCTGCCGCTTGTTGCGCTGCACGCTCTGCGAAGTAGGATCTAGGCGCTACATTTTCAGGAGCTGCTTGCGCTTCATTTCCGTGACTTGGAGCATTGTTTCGATCTGAACCGTCAGCGGCGAAGCCGTCCAAAGCCTGCTGGCCGTCTGTGGGTTTGGCATCACGAGGTTCACGCGGTTCGCGAAGATCGGGGCGGTCAGCGCGCGCACCGCGTTCCCGTCCGTAACGGTCACGCGAACGTTTTTCACGGGCTTGGCCGCTGTCAGCGCCGTTATCTAACCCGTTTTGGACGCCCGCATTCTCGGCTCCTGAGTCTGCCTGAGCGGCGCCTTGTGCACTTGCGTTCAACAGTGCGTTGGCTTCTGCCGGTGCGTCGGCCGCGTCAGTGGGGCGTGCTTCGCGTGGCGGGCGGCCTTCGTTGCGTCGAGCATCGCGCTGGGCGTCGCGCTGGACGTCACGTTGAACATCGCGGTTTGCATCGGTGTCGTCAGCGCGCGGCGCGCGTTCGCCGTTGCGGCCTCGGCCACCACGCTCACTGCGCTCGCTACGTTCACCACCACGTTCTGCATTGCGCGGGCCACGGCCCTCGCGTGCTTCACGTGCTTCACGTGCTTCGCGCGGCTCACGCTGGGCGTCATTGCGCGGTTCGCGTGGCCCCTCGTTGGCATTGGCGTTGCCTTCGGCACCCATGGCTGCTGTTTCCTGATCAGGACGGGTTCCCTGCGGGCGATCCGAGCGCTCACCTCGGTCAGCGCCCTGGCTGCGTCCACCACGTCCACCTCGGCCACCTCTGCCGCCACGGCCACCGTCGCGGGAGCCTTGCCCACCTTCACGGGGGCCGTCACGGCGCGACGCATCGCGTCCAACGCGGCTGTCGGGCTGGTCTTTCTTGTCGGCATCGGCTACGGCCTTGGTTTGCTGCGGTGTCAACGGCGCGCTGGCGGGCGTGGTGCCAAACAGGCTCTTGACCCAGCCAAAGAAGCCTTTTTCCGCAGGCGCTGGCGCCACTGGCGCAGGCACTGGGGCGGCCACGGGCGCAGGCTTGTGCGCTGCAGGCGCCGCTGCGGCGTGGGCTTTGACGGGAGGCGCTGCCACGATGGGCGCAGGCGCATCGGGCAACACACCCTTGATGATCGGCACTTGTTTGTTGGTGGGCTCCTGTGAGCGACGTGTGACCGATGTCGGGTCTTCAATCTCTTCCGCCATTTTGTAGCTGGCTTCGATGTTGTCCAGACGCGGGTCGTCGTGTTTCAGGCGCTCAAGGCGGTAGTTGGGCGTTTCCAGCGTCTTGTTAGGCACCATCAACACGTTGATGCGTTGTTTCAGCTCGATCTTGGCGATCTCGGTGCGTTTTTCGTTCAACAGGAACGACGCCACTTCCACCGGCACCTGGCACAGCACCGAAGCCGTGTTGTCTTTCAAAGACTCGTCCTGGATGATGCGCAAAATCTGCAGCGCCGAGCTTTCCGTGTCGCGGATATGGCCGGAGCCGCCGCAACGTGGGCACGGGATCGACGCGCCTTCAGACAGCGCAGGCCGCAAACGCTGGCGGCTCATCTCCATCAGTCCGAATTTGCTGATGGTGCCGAACTGCACGCGCGCGCGGTCTTGCCGCAGCGCGTCACGCAGGCGGTTTTCCACGTCGCGGCGGTTGCGGCTTTCTTCCATGTCGATGAAGTCGATGACGATCAAACCGCCCAAGTCGCGCAGGCGCATCTGGCGGGCCACTTCTTCGGCGGCTTCCAGGTTGGTTCGGGTGGCGGTTTCTTCGATGTCGCCACCGCGGATGGAACGTGCCGAGTTGACGTCAACACTCACCAAGGCTTCGGTGTGGTCGATCACAATCGCGCCGCCGCTGGGCAGGGTGACCGTGCGGGCGTAGGCCGATTCAATCTGGTGCTCGATCTGGAAGCGGCTGAACAGCGGCGCGTCGTCACGGTAACGCTTCACCCGCGCGGCGTGTTCGGGCATGACGTGCGCCATGAACTGCTGCGCCTGGTCGTACACGTCGTCGGTGTCGATCAAAATATCGCCAATGTCGTGGTTGAAATAATCGCGAATCGCGCGGATCACCAGGCTCGACTCTTGATAGATCAGGAACGCGCCTTTGGCGCCCTTGGAGGCGCCGTCAATCGCTGTCCAGAGTTTGAGCAGGTAGTTCAAGTCCCACTGCAGCTCGGGCGCAGAGCGGCCAATGCCAGCGGTGCGCGCGATGATGCTCATGCCGTTGGGGTATTCGAGCTGGTCCAGCGCTTCTTTCAAGTCGGCGCGGTCTTCACCTTCGATGCGGCGCGACACACCGCCACCGCGTGGGTTGTTGGGCATCAAGACGACATAACGGCCTGCCAGTGAGACAAAGGTGGTCAGCGCCGCGCCCTTGTTGCCACGCTCCTCTTTTTCGACCTGAACCAGCATCTCCTGGCCTTCGCGGATCGCGTCCTGAATGCGCGCCTGGCTGATGGACACGCCTTGGGCAAAGTACTGTTTCGAGATTTCCTTGAATGGCAAAAAGCCGTGGCGGTCTTCGCCGTAGTCGACAAAACAGGCTTCGAGCGAGGGCTCGACACGAGTCACCACGGCCTTGTAAATATTGCCTTTGCGCTGTTCGCGCCCTTCAATTTCGATTTCGTAGTCGAGCAGTTTTTGCCCGTCAACAATGGCCAAGCGGCGTTCTTCGGCCTGCGTGGCGTTGATCAGCATGCGTTTCATGCGGTTCTCCTTTTTCGTTCATCCTGGTTGTGTCTTGCGACACAACCCAACGGCTCATAACGAGCCAAAGATGCTGAACTAACGCTTTGAACGCTGGAGGAAAAGCCGAAAGACCGCAGCTCAAGCCCGAAGGGGCCGAAGTTGGGGCGTAGGCGCGTGGAGGGTCGCGAGGGGATGGGTTTGGGTGGTTGCTATTGAATAAATAGCTGCTTGCGCACGTTTTACGTGACTTAGAGCATTAAATGGCCGACCAATGCCTGAAAGCGGAGCGAAAACGCCCCACCGGCAAAGTTGAATCAGGCTGACCACCACAAACATCTCGCTTCGATCCGCTGGCAGACAGCTTGTGTCTGCCAACTTTGTATTCCGTTTCAATTGTTCAATGCGTCGGTTTGACTGGTGGAAAAACGTGCCACGACAGGCATGTGGCCTGCGGTCTGCACGAAAATCAACCAGGGGCATCGACTTGTGCCAGCGCCGCTCTTAGGGGTCTTGATCGGTCGTTGA
>JANOYE010000315.1:0-8680 GCA_031428695.1 Rhodoferax sp.
GGTTTGAGGCGGCGCAGGTACTCGCGGCGCACGTCCCACTGCGCCAGCGGCGTCACACGCATGCGCGCACGCAGGTAAACCGCTGAGTCGGCCCAGCGCTCGACGCCGGCCATTTCCACGTCGCCGACGATGCGCGCGGCGAAGGCCGGATCAAGCCGCATGGCGGAGCCCACTTCTTTCATCACGGCCATGGCGCGGTCCAGGTCGGCGCTGTAGGCCACACCCACTTCAATCACTGAGTTGGCGTGCCCGCGCCCGAAATTCACCACATGGGTGATGGTGCCGTTGGGCACAAAATGCACATGGCCGTCGTAGTCCCGCAGTTGCACATACCGCAGCGTCACCTCTTCGACCAGGCCGGCGTGTTCGCCCAGTTTCACCACGTCACCTTGGCGGATCTGGTCTTCCACCAGCAGGAAAAAACCGGTGAAATAGTCTTTGACCAGGCTCTGCGCGCCAAAACCCACGGCCAGCCCCGCTACGCCGGCCGCCCCCAGAATCGGCGCGACGCTCACGCCCAGTTCACTCAAGACCAGCATGCCTGCGACCAGCGTGACTATCACCGCCACCACATACCGAACCACGCGCCCCAGCGTGTCAGCGCGTTTGGCCGATTCCTGGTCGTCCAGGCGGCTGGCGATGCGCGCGCGCAAGGTGCGCACGGCGCGTTGCGCCACCCGCAGCACGATCCAGGCGCCGATGATGATGGCGGTGATGCGCATGAACGACACCGCCGCGATGCCCAGGCTCTGCAAAACAGAAGCCAGATCGGCGAGCATTTTTTGCAGGCCGGTCATACCGCGCTGTCCCAAGGCGCTGAGAGGCGAACGGCGCCGTTGATGATGCCCACCATCGAATACGTTTGCGGGAAGTTGCCCCACAGTTCGCCGCTGGCCGGGTCGAGGTCTTCGCTCAACAGGCCCATCGGATTGCGCCGGGCCAACAACGCTTCGAACGATTCACGTGCGCGCTCGCGCTGGCCGATGCGCGCCAGCGCGTCAACGCGCCAGAAGGAGCAGACATTGAAGGCCGTCTCGGGGCGGCCGAAGTCGTCGGCGGCTTCATAACGGCGCATGAAGGGGCCGTCGCACAATGAGTTTTCAAGCGCCTGCACGGTGCTGATGAAACGTGGGTCTTGCGGCGCCAGGAAACCGACCTCGGCCATCAACAGCACGCTGGCGTCCAGGTCGCGCCCGCCGAGGCTTTCCACAAACGCCTGGCGCTCGGGGTTCCAGGCCAGCCGCAAAATCGACTCGCGAATGGTCTGCGCGCGTTCGCGCCAGTGTGCGGCGCGCGAGGGCAGGGCCAGCACCTCGGCGATGCGGCCAAGCCGGTCGCAGGCGGCCCAGCACATCAGCGCAGACGAGGTGTGCACACGCGCCCGTGTGCGCAGCTCCCAAATGCCGGCGTCAGGCTGGTCATGCAGGCGCCAGGCCTGGTCGCCCATCACCTCCAGCGCGGTGAAGTCGGCGGCGTCGCCACGGTGGAACAGGCGGTGGTCATGAAACGCCTGGGCGGCGCCCAGCACCACGCTGCCGTAAACATCGTGCTGAAAATGTTCATGCGCCTGGTTGCCCACACGCACCGGGCCCATGCCGCGGTAGCCCTGCGCCTGCGTGATGACCGACTCTGGCAAATCCGCCTCCAGCCCAATGCCATAAAGCGGCTGCACGTGGCCCTGGCGCGCACTGCGCACGACGTTGTAAAGCCATTGCAGGTAACGCTCCATGGTGCCCACCTCGGCCAGGCTGTTGAGCGCCCGCACGACAAAAAATGCATCACGCAGCCAGCAATAACGGTAGTCCCAATTGCGTCCGCTGCCAGGCGCTTCGGGCAGGCTGGTGGTCATGGCGGCGACGATGGCGCCGGTGTCTTCGTATTGGCACAACTTCAGCGTGATGGCGGCACGAAGAACCGCCTCTTGCCATTCCAGCGGCAACGCCAACCGGCGTGACCAGTGCCGCCAGTAGAGCGCCGTTTGCTCCTCGAATTCACGTGCGGTCTCGTCAATGCCGCCGGCCAATGTTTCGTCGGGCCCCAGCAGCAAGCTCAACGGGCCGGGCAACTCGAACCAGGTGCCATCGGTGACGTAAGTGAGCGGCGCAGACGTGTTCAGCCGCAAGGTGCAGTGTGGCAACACATAACGCAGATGGTGGCTGCCGCGCGTGACAGCGGGGGGGCTGGCGCCCCAGTCGCCATGCGGCCGCACAGTAATGCGCACCCGCGGGTGGCCAGCCAGCGGCCGCAGCCGCCTGACCAATTGCGCTGGCCGGAAAACGCGGTCGCGGGTGACAAAACGCGGGGCGAAATCCACCACCTCGACGCCTTGGCCCTGGTCGCCCCAAAGCTGGGTGCGCACGATGGCGGTGCCGGGGTCGTAAGACTGCTCAATGCGGCTAAGGCCTTCGAGTTCAACCGTCATCGCGCCGTCCAGCGGCAGGCCGTTGCGGCTTTGCAGCAGCGCGTCAAACACCGGCGTGCTGTCAAAACGTGGCATGCAGCACCACACGATGCGCGCGTTATGGTCGATCAGCGCGCTGACGGTGCAGTTGCCCAGCAAGGCCAACGACAAGCTGGCTTGGGGCGCTGCATTCAAAACTGTCGAACTCATTGACGGCCTCAAAAGTTAGGGGCGGTGGGTCACGCCGGGGCGGGCAAATGTGACCAATTTATTACATTTGCACCAATATAATAATCCAATGGCATCGCAACGCATCATTTTGGCGCGATCACTGGCAACGGGTTGCAAATGGCACTGAGAACCTTGCGGCTTCAATTGCGGTTTCTGGTGCCCCTGGTCATCACACTGGTGGTGGCCGCCACGCTGGCGGTGCCCTTCATTGATCAGGTGACGCTGCGCTGGTTCAGCCGCGACCTCAACAGCCGTGGTGTGCTGGTGGCCAGCGCGTTGTCTGATTCTGTAGCGCAAGAGCTGATGAATGACCGGGTGGCGCGGTTGCAACCGCTGTTTGACCGCGCGGCGCAAGACGAACGCCTGTTCGCGATTGGTTTGTGCAGCGTGGACGGCCGCCAGTTGTACCGCACCGGCCAGTTTCCGCGCAACCTGAGCTGCGCCGCTGCGATTGAACTGGCCCAGCGCACCGAGCCGCGCCTGGCGCTTGAAGGCGGCGCCGTGCATGTGGGTGTGCACAACGTGTTCGGCCATCCACCGGCAGTCGGGCCCGCCGCGCCTGATGCGGTGGCTGACGCGGTGAACGGCACCCAGCCAACGGTGCTGATCGGTCGCTTGGTGCTGGTGCATGACCTGAGTTTCATCGACCGGCGCAGCCAAGACACGCGGCGCTACTTGATTGCTCTCATCGCCATGCTAGGCCTGGTGATCGCGGTGATCACGATGGTGGTGGCGCAGCTCAGCTGGCGCGGCTGGATCGACGGCGCGCGCGCCCTGATGCGCGGCGAAGGCATCTTGACGCCGCTGTTGCCGTCGCCAGAGCTGGCGCCGCTGGCGATTGACCTTCACGCCCGCCTGCGTGACCTGGAAGACGAATACCGGCGCTCGCAAGGCCAGGCCGAATGGACGGCAGAGCGGCTGCGCGCCCTGCTGCGCTCGCAACTCAGTGGCGACCAGGTGATCGTCGTGTCGAACCGCGAGCCGTACATCCACGAGCGCGACGACAGCGGCAAAGTGGTGGTGAAACGCCCGGCCAGCGGCTTGGTGACGGCGGTGGAGCCGGTGATGCGGGCCTGCTCGGGCACCTGGGTGGCCCACGGCAGCGGCAACGCTGACCGCGACGTGGTGGACGCGTCCAACCGCGTCGCCGTGCCACCCGGCGGGCACGCCTACTGGTTGCGCCGCGTCTGGCTGACCCCGCAGGAAGAGCAGGGCTACTACTACGGTTTCGCCAACGAGGGCCTGTGGCCGCTGTGCCACGTGGCCCACGTGCGCCCGGTGTTCCGGGAGTCGGACTGGGAGGCCTACCGGGTGATCAACCAACGTTTTGCCGACGCTGTGGTGGCCGAGGCGCGCAGCGAAGACCCGGTGGTGCTGGTGCAGGATTACCACTTCGCTTTGCTGCCCGCGATGGTCCGAGAAAAGCTGCCGCAGGCGACCATCTTGACCTTCTGGCATATCCCTTGGCCCAACCCGGAATCGTTCGGCATTTGCCCCTGGCGCCGCGAAATTCTTCAGGGCATGCTGGGCAGCACGATCCTCGGGTTTCACACGCGGTTTCACTGCAAAAATTTCATCGAGACGGTAGACCGTTACCTGGAGGCGCGCATCGAACACGAACATTCCATCATCACCTACCAGGAGAAGGAAACCTTTGTCGAGGGCTACCCGATTTCGATTGCCTGGCCGACACCCGAAGAATCCGCCCTTTGGACGACGCCGGCCGAATGCCGCCGCAGGGTTAGCCGCCTCCTCGAATTGCCAGCCGACTTGTGCCTGGCGGTGGGGGTGGACCGCTTTGACTACACCAAAGGCATTGTTGAACGGCTCAATGCGGTGGAGCGCCTGCTGGAGAAATGGCCGGTGTGGATCGGCAAGTTTGTGTTTGTCCAGGTGGCTGCCCCTTCGCGCAGCGCGCTGGACGAATACCGCAGCTTCCAGGAGCGTGTGCAACGCCTGGCCGAACGCATCAACAAGCGGTTTGGCAGGCCGGGTTACCAGCCGGTGCATTTGCTGGCGCACCACCACGAACATGGCGCGGTGAATGAACTTTTCCGCGCCGCCAATATTTGTGTGGTGACCAGCCTGCATGACGGCATGAACCTGGTGTGCAAGGAATTTGTGGCCGCCCGCGACGACCTGCAGGGCGTGCTGGTGCTGAGCCGCTTCGCTGGGGCCGCGCGCGAACTGCCCGAGGCGCTGATCGTGAATCCCTACCATGTGGAAGAAACCGCCGATGCACTGCACCGGGCGGCGATCATGCCCCCGGCCGAGCAGCGCGAGCGCATGTCCAGCCTGCGCAGCACGGTGCGGGAATTCAATGTGTACCGATGGGCCGGGCGCATGTTGGCAGACGCCGGGCACTGGCGCCTGCGCGCGCGCATCGAAGCCCGGGTGCGCAGCCACCAGGCGAAATGACTGGCGGACACAGCAAACATGCGGCACTTTTTCACTCCCGAAGGGCACCAGGCGATGGCCGTGTTGCTGCAGCACAAGCCCTTGCTGGCGTTTGATTTTGATGGCACGCTGGCGCCCATCGTCACCCAGCCGCAGCAGGCCCGCATGTCCCGAGGCGTCGTCGCGCGCCTGAGCCTGCTGGCCCAGCAGTTGCCCGTGGCGATCATCACTGGCCGTGCTGTCAAGGACGTGCAGAGCCGCCTGGGCTTTGAGCCGCACTACATCCTGGGCAACCACGGCGCTGAAGACCCGGCGAACCCGATTTCAGCGGCGGCATTGGCGCAGGTTATCGCACCGGTGCGCGCCCGGCTGGCGGTGGCCGCTGCAGACTTGGCGAGCGCGGGCGTTGCTGTGGAGGACAAAGGCCAGTCCATCGCGCTGCACTACCGGCTTGCACGGCAGCCGCAAACTGCGTTGGCGCGCATCAACGACTTTCTCGTGCAATTAGGCAGCCAGGTGCACGTGTTCCCTGGCAAGATGGTTGTCAACATCGCACCAAAGGGCGCGCCAAACAAAGGCGACGCACTGCTGGCGTTGATGGCTCGAATCAATGCCAGGCAGGCTTTTTTCGCGGGGGATGACGCCAACGACGAACCCGTGTTCAGCGCCGCCGCGCCGGGTTGGCTCACGCTGCGCATCGGACGCGACGACCCGGCTTCAAAGGCGATGTTTTTCATCGACAGCGCATCAAAAATGGCACGCCTGCTGGACCAGATGATCGAATTGCTCGATCCGGAGACTTCGCAGTGATCGAACTGGCCGCAACGAGGGCGGACGTGGACGGACACTTATTCATAATGAGCTGATGCCGGAACTCAAACCATTGGCTCGGGGCAAGGCGCGGCCCGTAGCAGTCCTGGATGACACAAGCACTTCGGCGGCCCGGGTGCTACGCCAGTTTCGCCGCGTTTTCAATGCGGTTAAAACCCACTTTCAGCAGGTTGAAAAGAAGGCTGGCGTGGGCGGCGCGCAGGTCTGGGCGCTGAGTCTGATTCAGGCGGCGCCCGGCCTTGGCGTCAATGAACTGGCGCGCAGGATGGATATCCATCAAACCACGGCGAGCAATCTGGTGAAGGCCCTGGTCAGCAATGGCTTGGCCAGCGCTCAAAGGAGCGGCGCAGACCGACGCGCCGTGCAGTTGCGGCTGCTTCCGGCAGGAGTCGCTGTGATGCGAAAAGCGCCAGGGCCGTTCGCCGGAGTCTTGCCCGAGGCCCTGAACCAGCTCGACCTGGCCACACTGCTTCAGCTTGAGCGCGACCTCTCACAACTGATCGCCGTGTTGCGTGCCGACGAAGCGGCTGCTGGGATGCCGCTGGCGCCGCTATAACCCTGCGACGCTTTTTTTTGCGCTTAGTTCAGATGTGAAACGCCGCCAGTGCGCCGACCACCGCGCCTGTGCCGCCCGTCGCGAACATGGCGTACTCGACCCACTTTTTTTTGGTCAACAACGCGATGGCGGCCAGCGCGATGGTGATTTGCAGCACGGTGGTGGCCTGCGCCCAGCGGTGGTGCTGGTGCATTTGCTCGTCGCTGCTTTTGTCCCACTGCGTGGCTTCGGCTTCGAGCTTTTCTGCGGCGACCTTGATCTCGCCCTTTTCTTTCTCGTAGCGGTCGATCTTGGCCATGTATTTGGTTTTGTCGCCTTCGACCGTGGTGAGGTCGCGTGAGACTTCGGCCAACGACTGTTTGGTGCTTTTGGCTTGAAAGTAGTTCCACTGGTTCGAGGCTTCTGTCTTCTTCAGCGCCGCGTTGTTCTTGTAAAGCCCGGCGTTGGCTTGTGTGGCGCCGCCCATGTAGGCGAAGATCGCGCCCACCGTGGCGATGATGGCGGTGAACATCGCTATCTGGTTGATCATGCCGCCACTGGCGTGTGCGCCGTGGCTGTCACTGTGGCCCGCCTGGGTGGCATGTTCGATTTCGTGGTCGTGTGGCCCGTGAACGTGAAAACCTGCTCCTGACATTGAGATTCCTTAATTGGGTTGGGGTTGGACCGCCGTATTGCGGTAGGTGTTGAAAGAGAACTTTAAGCCGGTGGATGAAACTTGCGGTGCGCCCGAGGTCTTCACCCAGCTAGGCCCAAATTGTGGGGCAAAGGCGTCGCCGTCAATGTCAGCGTCGATTTCGGTGACCTCGGCACTGTGGGCCAAGTTCAGCGCCTGGGAATAGATTTCGCCGCCGCCGATCACCCAGACATTTTCTGCTCGCTCACATTTTTGAAGCGAGTCACGCAAGGTATTCGAGACCTCAGCTCCTGTTTGATTCCAACCCAATGCGCGGGTGAGCACAATGTTGCGCCGCCCCGGCAGGGGTCTGAATTTGGGTGGAATCGACTCCCAGGTCTTGCGCCCCATGATGACCGGGCAGCCCAAAGTCTTGGCCTTCAAATGCGCCAAGTCTTCCGGAATGTGCCAAGGCATGCCGCCCTCACGGCCAATGACGCCGTTGCGGGCTTGCGCCCAAATGAGGTGCAGCTTCATCGCCGTCAATCTCAAACCGCAACCGGTGCCTTGATCGCCCCGTGGCTCTGGTAGTCGAGAATTTCAAAATCCTCGAACTGGTAGTCAAAAATCGACGCTGGCCGTCGCTTGATGTTGAGCGTGGGGTAAGCGAAGGGCGCGCGGCTCAGTTGCAGCTCGACCTGTTCGTGGTGGTTGCTGTAGATGTGGCAATCGCCGCCCGTCCAGATGAAGTCGCCGACATCGAGGTCGCACTGCTGCGCCAGCATGTGGGTCAAAAGGGCGTAACTGGCGATGTTGAAGGGCACCCCCAAGAAGATGTCGGCGCTGCGTTGGTAGAGCTGGCAACTCAATTTGCCTTTGCCGCCTTCTTGCGTGGCAGGCGCCACGTAGAACTGGAAGAACGCATGGCAGGGCATCAGCGCCATTTTGGACAGCTCACCAACGTTCCAGGCGCTCACGATCATGCGGCGTGAATCGGGATTGGTTTTAAGCGTCTTGACGAGCTCGCTGACCTGGTCGATGTGAGCGCCGGGATTGTCTGGCGTGGGCGTCGGCCAACTGCGCCACTGCACGCCGTAAACCGGCCCCAAGTCGCCATCGGGTTTGGCCCATTCGTCCCAAATGGTGACGCCGCGTTCATTGAGCCAGTGGTTGTTCGAGGAGCCGGTGAGGAACCACAACAGTTCCTGGATGATGGCGCGGGCGAACACTTTTTTCGTGGTGACCAGCGGAAAACCTTCGGTCAAATCGAAGCGCATTTGGTAGCCAAACACGCTTTTGGTGCCGGTGCCGGTGCGGTCGGTCTTTTGCACGCCTGTCGTGTAGACGTGGCGCATGAAGTCTTCGTATTGGAAGCGAACGGGACGCGATAGGAGGGAGTTCACTGGGTTTGCCACTTTCTTGCAGCCTTCATCAATACCCGCCAAACACCGTATCGAGCGCGGCTTCAATTTCAACACGCGATGCGGCCAGGTTGGCAGCGGGTTTTTTAAACCCCGAGGTTGGAAACGCGGCCAGCGCGGCGGTGTCGAGCACCAAGGTTTTTCCAGCGACGGTGACCAGTGGATTCAGGTCGCGCATTTGCAGGCCAAAACTCTCCTTTGTGCGCAGGGGAATGACAATCCGTGAGGCG
>JANOYE010000316.1:0-5524 GCA_031428695.1 Rhodoferax sp.
ACCCCATCGGCGCGGGGGAGAACCCATGAACACAAAAAATTCCGCAACGGCCCCCTGGACCACCGCAGCCATGGGCGGCGCACCTGACACGTCGCCGATGGAATTGACCGCCCTGGGCGATCACCTGAACCTGTGCCGCAAGACGCACGGGCGCCTGTTTGCCGCCCGCTGCGCCGCCGAAACGGTGAGCGGATTCGTCTCGGCCCGTTTTGTCACCAGCCTGGTTGCAGCCGTCTTTTTGATCCTCGCAGGTGCCCAATTGTTGTAAACCATGGCGCCGACTTCGCTGATGCGTCTGGTGCCAGATGCGCCCCAGGAACCGCGCGACATCCTTGATGCCGCAAGAGGACCGCTTCAGGCACCCATAAGATCCGAAATTTTTGGCCCGCAAAGGTTTGCACAGCACGGTCGTAGCCTGGGCGCAACCCACCGCGGCGCCAGAGCGAATGCACGCGCGGCAAGCTTTTTCCCGAGGATTCAGCAGAACATCAAAACACTGCGGGTGGCTCACCACTACATCAGCATGCAGGCGCGGGTCGGGTATGACATCAGCCCGGCGGCCGAGTGGCTGCTTGACAATTTTCACTTGGTAGAAACGCAGGTCAGCGAAATCAACAAAGGTCTTCCGCGAGGGTATTTCCGTACCCTTCCGATATTGCAGGACGAACCGCTCGCGGGGTTGCCCCGTGTTTACGGCATCGCCTGGGCCTTGGTCGCCCACACCGACAGCGCCGTCGATGAAGACCTGTATGTGCATTTTCTGAGTGCCTACCAGGAAACGCGCGAATTGACGCTGAATGAGTTGTGGGCACTGCCCACAACGCTGCGTGTCGTCCTGGTAGAGAATCTGCGGCGCCTGGCTGAACGCGTGGCCGCCAACAAAGCCGCCCGGGAAATTGCCAACCTCTGTTGCGACCGGATAGACAGTTATTCGACCGAGCAATTTGACCAGCTTTTGTTCTTGATGAACCAGCGCGGCGCCGGCCGTGCGTTCCTCGTGCAGATGGCCTTGCGCTTGGGAGAACCAGGCACGTCCACCCAAACTGGCGGCACCGCCCGATGCGCGCAATGGCTGAAGGTCGCCTTGCCGGATCTGGCGGCTGCACAGATACAGCAACCGCTAGACCAGGCCGCCGACAACCTGAGCATGAGCAATGCTGTCAAAGCCTTGCGTGCCATTGGTGAGGTTGAATGGGCGCAGGTCATTGGCCAAAGCAGCCCTCTGATGCGCTTGCTGCTGACCCAGCCACTTTTTGAGGCGGAAGACGAAGCGACGCAAAACCGCACACTGCATGGCATCGGGCGGCTGGCCGTCAAATGCCGCCAGCGGGAGATCGATGTTGCCCAAACCCTGCTCAAATTAATAGGTGGCACAGTAAGCCAGGATCATGCGGGCGCGGTTGCCGACCACTGGCTTAGCGGGGACGGCAAACCCCAGTTGATGGCCAGTTTGCAGCGCCGCGCCAGGGCCTGGTCGATTTGGCCGATCAACCCAAAGAAGCTGGCGTTGCCAATTTACCTGGGCACCGTGCTGGCAGGCACGCTCGCGCTCGTGGCCTGGATACTGCTTCACCAAAACATGGGAGAGGTTGTCGCTGCGTCCAGCTTGGGCGGGAGCCTGCTGGTTGCGGCACTCATGCTGTTCCCGGCGTCCGAGGCGGTCGTGGCGGTGACCAACCGGGTGATCAGCGAATCAGCGCGCCCGGTTTTTCTGCCCCGGCTGGCGTTGAATGGCGGCTTGGCGCCGGAACACCGCGTGATGGTGGTGATCCCTGGCCTTCTGGCCAGCACGGGCGATGCCGCCAACCTGGTTCACCGCCTTCATCTGCATTACCTTGCCAATCCCGAGCGGCACGCGCAATTTGCCTTGTTGACCGACTGGACCGATGCCGCCTCGGCCAGCCTTCCCACTGACCCGGCATTGCTGGGCGAAACCCTGCGCCTGCTCGGCGAACTGAACGACAGGCATCCCGTGGCCCAAGGTGCCGATCCGCGCTTTATCCTGCTGCATCGAAACCGGACGTTCAGCGACACTGAACAGGCCTGGATCGGATGGGAGAGGAAGCGCGGAAAACTCGAACAACTGGTCAAGGCGCTGGCCACTGGCGACAGCGCGGCCTTTCTGGACCTGGGGCTGGCTTCAAGCATCAGCGCAGACACCCGCTACGTCCTCACGTTGGACAGCGACACGCACCTGCCACCGGGGCGCCTGCGCGAGCTGGTGGCCGTCGCTGCGCACCCGCAAAATCGGCCCCGCCTGGATGCGACCCAGCGCCGGGTCATTGCAGGCTACGGCATTTTTCAGCCACGTCTCGTGACGCCCCTGCCTGCCGCCCGAAACATCACCCTGTTTCATTGGCTGTTTTCCGGGCAACTGGGCATAGACGCTTACAGCGCTGCCGCCTCAGAAATCTACCAAGACATTTTTGGCGAAGGCACGTTCACCGGCAAAGGCCTGCTCGATGTGCAGGCCATGCACCAAGTGCTGGCGGGCCGGCTCCCCACGGGCCAGATTTTGAGCCATGACCTGCTTGAAGGCGCACTGGTGCGCTGCGCTGCCGTCTCCGACATCACGCTGATTGAAGACGCGCCATTCCACCCGGATGTGGCGGCTTCGCGCATGCACCGCTGGATGCGGGGTGACTGGCAATTGCTGCCCATCCTGGCCAGCCCGCAGACCTTTCCCCTTCGCGGCATCAACCGCTGGAAGATGATCGACAACCTGCGCCGCTCCCTGGTGCCGCCAGTGTCGCTGGCCTTGCTGGTAACGTCGCTTGCCGGGAACGCGCTTTCACCGTGGGCCGCGTTGCTGCTGGTCATGGCGGCTTTTTCGGCGGGGCCGATTTTGGGAGCGGTTGCGGGTTTCGCGCCCAGCCGCGACGACCTGTCCAGAATTTTCTTTTACCGCCTGGCGTTCATTGATTTAGGTCGGGCGGTGAGCGGTGGCCTTTGGTGGCTGGCCCAGTTGCTGCAGCAGGCCATGCTGTCAACAGATGCGATATTCCGAGCCCTCTACCGGATGGCAATCAGCCGCCGCAAACTCCTTCAGTGGATGCCAATGGCTGCGGCAGAAGCAAAGACCTCGGTTGAACTGGTTGTATTGATCCGCCGACACTGGACCATTGCTTTGGCTGCAAGCCTGATCTTCGTGGCGCTGCTGGCCCTCGCCACCCCACACCCTTATCTTGCGGCGTTTCTCTGCTTGTGCTGGTCGGCTTCTGCAGTTTGGACCTGGCGCTTCAGCGCGCCCGGCCAGAAAAATGAAGGCACGGCCTTGACTGCCAGCGACAGGAGCTACTTGCTCGGCATTGCAAAAGACTCCTGGCGCTTGTTCGAACGCTGTGTAGGCGTGGCCGACCATCATCTGCCCCCCGACAATTTGCAGACGATGCCTTACGACATGGTGGCGCACCGGACTTCCCCCACCAACATTGGCCTGTACCTGATGAGTGTGGCCTGCGCCCGGGAGTTTGGCTGGATCACTGCCCAGGAAATGACCGACCGCGTTGAAAACACGGTAGAGACGCTGTTGAAAATGCGACGGCACCAGGGACACTTTCTCAACTGGTACGACACGCAGACGCTGGAACCGCTGGCACCCATGTATGTATCCACCGTCGACAGTGGCAACCTGAGTGGCCAATTGTTGGCCGTGGGGCAAGCCTGCCGGCGCCTGGCCAACAGCCCCATCGGGTCAGTGGAGGGTGGCCTGGCGGGCCGGCTCGCCGGCTTGGCGAAGACCTGCGAGGAACTCGCCTGGCAGGCTGATTTCACATTTTTGTACAACGCCAAACGCCGCTTATTTCACATCGGGTTTCAGGTCGCCGAACAAAAACTCGACATATCTTTTTACGATTTGCTGGCTTCGGAAGCGCATTTGACCAGCCTGCTGGCCATTGCAAAAGGCGATGTGCCGGTGCGCCATTGGGCCGCATTGGGTCGGCCATTTTTTGCACTGGGGACCTCAGCGGGCTTGCGCTCCTGGTCGGGTTCGATGTTTGAGTACCTGATGCCAGGCCTGCTGCTGGACGCGCCCTACGGCAGCGTGCTGCAAAGCGCCTGCCAAGTCGCTCTGGCAGAACAAATGTCGTTTGCCACCCGGCAGAAGGTGCCATGGGGAATTTCTGAATCTGCCTATGCGGCGCGTGACCACACACTGGCCTATCAGTATGCGCCCCACGGCGTGCCTCGCCTGGCGCTGCGCCGCACGCCAGCCGATGATTTGGTGGTTGCGCCCTACGCCACCGCACTTGCGGCGCAAATTTCAGTTCACCAGGCGATACCCAACTTCAAGGCTCTCGAGGCCATCGGTGGCCGAGGAGACTATGGTTTCGTTGACGCACTGGATTTTTCTGCGGGCAGACAAACCGAGGCGGTGGCAGGCACGCCCGTTGCCACCTTCATGGCACATCACCAGGGAATGACCATCGTCGCCCTGGCCAATGCCCTGCTTGACGGTGTGGCTCAACGATGGGGCATGTCTAACCCGCACATTGAAGCTGTCAGTTCGTTGCTGCACGAGCGAGTTCCGCGTGAAATTTCTGTGTTGCCGCCGATGTCTGCCGACGTTGCGGCATTGAATTTCCGAAGCCGCACGCCGGGGCTGTTGCGCGAGGTGTTGCCCGGCGCCCATGCGGTTGAGCCAACCCATCTCTTGTCCAATGGCCGCTACAGCGTGGCGTTGCGCAGCAACGGCGCCGGATGGAGCAGATGGGGCCAGGCCGGCATCAATCGCTGGCGTGACGACGCATTGCGCGACACCAGCGGATCTTTCATCTACCTGCGCAGGCAGATCGGGTCAAGTGGCGGCCACGCTGGCACAACGCAGCCACCCGTGCATTCACTGACGCAACATCCCGCGCCCGATCCAGATGCCAGGTACCAAAGCGTTTTCCATGCAGATCGCGTTTGTTTTTTGACTGAATCGGCAGACCTGCAATCCACCATGACGGTTTGGGTCAGTCCGGAAGACGATATAGAGTTCCGCCAGGTTGAATTGCGAAATACATCCAGCCAAACGATTGAGCTTGACCTGATATCTGCTTTCGACATCACCTTGGCCAATCACCAGGCTGACGAAGCCCACCCGGCATTCAGCAACCTGTTTGTGGGCGCCGAATGGCTTGCCGACGTCAAGGCGCTGCTGTTTGAACGCAAGCCGCGCCTTCCCTCAGAGCGCAGCCTGCATGCAGCCCATTTTCTGGTTGATTCGCAACCGGCCAGCGGCGCCTTGAGCATCCAAACTGACCGCCAACGCTGGCTTGGCCGCAACCATCCTGCCAGTCGCCCTGCGGCGGAAATGGACAACGCGCCATCGCCGCCACTGACTTTTCCTGCGACGGCCACAGCACCCGAGGCGGTGCGGCTGGCGACCGGGCTTGACCCGGTGTGCGCTTTGGGGGTCAGACTGCAGATCGGCCCCCAGGCTAGCGCGCAAATCACGTTTGCCACCTGCGCATCCGACGAACTTGGCACGCTGCACGCCGTCGTTGACAAGTACCGCCGACCCGTCAACGTGCAACGC
>JANOYE010000317.1:0-8329 GCA_031428695.1 Rhodoferax sp.
GCCGTCGCCTACTGGAAAGGTCTGCAATCCGACGCCGACGCGCATTTTGACGCCGTGGTCGAACTGGACGCGGCCCAGATCATCCCGCAAGTCACTTGGGGCACCTCGCCCGAGATGGTGTTTGGCATCGACGGCTTCACGCCTGATCCTGACAAAGAAAAAGACGCCAACAAACGCGACGCCATCGAGCGCGCGCTCAAATACATGGGCCTGCAGCCCGGCAAACGGCTGGACGATATTTTTGTCGACAAAATTTTCATCGGCTCCTGCACCAACAGCCGCATTGAAGACATGCGCGAGGCGGCGGCGATTGTCAAAAAACTTGGCCAAAAAGTAGCGAAAAACGTCAAGCTGGCGATGGTGGTGCCCGGCTCTGGCCTGGTGAAAGAACAAGCCGAGCGCGAAGGCCTGGACGTGATTTTCAAAGCCGCTGGTTTTGAGTGGCGCGAACCCGGCTGCTCGATGTGCCTGGCCATGAACGCCGACAAACTGGAGCCCGAAGAGCGCTGCGCCAGCACCAGCAACCGCAATTTTGAAGGCCGCCAAGGCGCAAAGGGCCGCACCCATCTGGTCAGCCCGGCGATGGCGGCGGCGGCGGCGGTGCACGGGCATTTTGTGGATGTGCGCCGTTTTGTGTAGCCACCAACCAGCTTGACAAGCCGAAACAGCATGTTTTCCAAAGACAAGGTCGTTTCCATCACCGGTGGCCCGCTGTACCCCGTGGTTTCCCTGTTCTCAGGCGCAATGGGTTTGGATTTGGGGCTGGAGCAGGCCGGGTTAAAAGTCGCCGTCTCACAAGACTACGACAAGTGGTGCGTTGAAACCATTCGCAAAAACGGCCACGTCGCTGTGGCAGGCAACATCAGAGAACTGATTGAAAAGGATCCCGCCTGTCGCTTTCTGCTCAAACCCGCAAAACTGAAGGCCGACGACGTGTTCGCCGTGGTGGGAGGGCCACCTTGCCAATCGTTCTCTACTGCAGGCAAACGAATGGGGGTGGATGACGCGCGCGGCACGCTGTACCACCAGTTTCTGCATGTGGTGCAGACACTGATGCCGCGGTTTTTTGCAATGGAAAACGTCAAAGGCTTGGCCTCCACACCGTCGATTGCGGGTGACAAGGCGTCGCCCGCATTGTTGGACGTGATCCTGGGGCATTTCAAAGGCGCTGGCTACCACACGGTACATGGTGTGCTTGACGCCGTGCATTTCGGCACGCCACAGTTTCGCGAGCGCCTGGTCATCATCGGCAGCCGTGACAAAGAAGCGATTTTTTTGCCCGCACCGACGCATTTCCACATGCATCAAAACCCGCAGATGCGCTGGCGCACGTTGGCGCACGCCATTGCCGACTTGCAGGACGACTGCGGCCCACACGCCAATTTTTCACCCAAGATCGCACAATATTTGACGCAAGTTCCCGAAGGTGGCAACTGGCGCTCACTGCCTCCCACCTTGGTGCAAGCCGCCATGGGCGGCGCGTTCGAGTCGGGCGGCGGCAAGGTCGGTTTTTACAGGCGCTTGCCGTTTTCGGAGCCCTCCCCCACACTCGTCACCAGCCCGGTTCAAAAGGCCACGCTCCTGTGCCACCCGCGCGAAGATCGTCCACTTTCCGTGGCTGAGTACGCCCGCATTCAGGGCTTTCCCGACGGCTGGAAGTTTGAAGGAAGCATCACCGAAAGTTACCGGCAGATCGGCAATGCGGTGCCCGTGCCGCTGGGTAAAGCCATCGGCCAGATGCTGCTTTCTGTGGCCCAGGGGGATTCGGAAGTGCGCGTCAAACGCATGCGGGGCACGTCGGTGCATCGGCGCATGACGCAGCCACTTGGCCCGCTTGGCAAACGCAGGGCCGCCAAAACGGGCACAACTCGCACAACTGGCGAATCCGACACTCGGGAGCTGTTCTGAAATGATCCGCACCCAAAAACTCGATGCGAAAGTCATGGCATTGCTGACAGCCATAGGCGCCAAACGCGTTGCACCGCTGGAGGCTTTGACGCCGACCGATCTGCTCAACAAGAACCCCTACCTTTACCAGTCGCAAGGCCACACCAGGGCTGAAGACTACCTGGACGCGCTTTTAAGCGCCCGGATCTCCAGTTCTGACGAAACGATTTTCGGCAATGACTTTTTTGAGCCTCTCGCCCTGTGGTCGGCGCAGGAAGCCAAAATCAAAGGTCGAACCGCCTCTGTCAGCGATGCGGCTGGCGCAGACATGTCCATCATTACAGAAACAGCGTATTACGCGATCTCTGTCAAGTCCGGCAAAAACATATTCAATTCTCAAAGCGCCCAAGGGCAAAACTCCGAGTTCTCTGCGGCCCAGGGGCGTATGCGGAAATTGGGCAAAACCTTTTTGCCCTTGATCGGCTACGGTTATGGTCGCAAAAGACACCGGACTGACGAGGCTGTAGGCAAAAAGGCCGGGCAGGAATTCTGGAAGCTGTTGACGCAGGAAGACGATTTTTACCTGCGGATTTCCGATGCCATCGCAAAATCGGCAGGAGCACACAAATTGGCCTTTGAACAGGCCTACGAAATAAAACGCGCCTCCCTGGTTAAGGGTTTCTTCCTTGACTTCACCGATGCATCGGGCCAAGTGGACTGGCGAAAAGTCGTGGAATTCAACAGCGCCCATATCAAACCCACATTGTCTAAACCCTGAACGTCATGCAAAAATTCACCACACACCAAGGCCTCGTCGCCCCGATGGATCGCGAAAACGTTGACACCGACGCGATCATTCCCAAGCAGTTTTTGAAGTCGATCAAGAAGACCGGCTTCGGCGAGAACCTGTTTGACGAGTGGCGCTTCAAAGACGCGGGCTTTCCGGGGCAAGACCCGAAGAGCCGCCAACCCAACCCGGATTTCGTGCTGAACCAAACCCGCTACTTGGGCGCCTCTGTGTTGCTGGCGCGCAAAAACTTTGGCTGCGGTTCCTCGCGCGAACACGCGCCGTGGGCGCTGGACCAGTTCGGGTTTAGAGCCATCATCGCGCCTTCTTACGCCGACATTTTTTTCAACAACAGTTTCAAGAACGGCTTGTTGCCGATCGTGTTGCCTGAGGCACAAATTGGCGCATTGTTTGATGAAGCCTTGGCGTTTCCGGGCTACCAACTCACCATCGACTTGGCCCGCCAAGTCATTGTGAAACCCCAAGGTGAAGAGTTGCCGTTTGACGTGCAGCCGTTTCGCAAGTTTTGCCTTCTCAACGGCTTTGACGACATTGGCCTGACACTGCGCAACGCCGACAAGATCAAGGCGTTTGAAGCGCAACGGCTGGCGCAAAAGCCTTGGCTTGCCCACACGATTTGAGTGCCGAAATCAACCCCAACTGCGCAGTCAATGGGACAAGGAAGAACTTTTAATCATACCCATTTTGGGTATGATAAAGTCAATTTTTACCCTCTTGCAAAGAGTTTTTAAACTTTTACGTGCCTAAGTCACGTATTTATTGGATAGTTTGCTATGAAAATTGCAGTTCTCCCAGGCGACGGCATTGGCACAGAAATCGTTGCAGAGGCCGTCAGGGTTCTCAACACACTGGATTTAAAGTTTGAAATGGAGACCGCGCTGGTCGGCGGCGCGGCTTATGAGGCGCATGGCCATCCGCTGCCGCCCGCGACGCTCAAACTCGCAAAAGAATCTGACGCCATCCTGTTCGGCGCGGTGGGCGACTGGAAATACGACAACCTGGAGCGCCAGTTCCGCCCCGAGCAGGCGATTCTGGGCCTGCGCAAAAACCTCGGCCTCTTTGCCAACTTCCGCCCGGCGATTTGTTATGAGCAACTCGTCGATGCCTCCAGTCTGAAGCCCGAGCTGATCGCCGGGCTCGACATTTTGATCATCCGCGAGCTGACGGGCGACATCTACTTCGGCCAGCCCCGCGGCCGCCGCGTCTCGCCGGATGGCAACTTCCCCGGCGCCGAAGAAGCCTTCGACACCATGCGTTACAGCCGCCCTGAGATCGAACGCATCGCGCATGTGGCGTTCCAAGCGGCGCAGAAGCGCAAGAAATCTGGAACTGAAGGGCGTGTGACGAGTGTGGACAAAGCCAACGTGTTGGAGACCTTCCAGTTCTGGAAAGACGTGGTTTCTGAAGTCGGCAAGCAGTACCCCGACGTGGCGCTGGACCACATGTACGTGGACAACGCGGCGATGCAGCTCGTCAAGGCCCCGAAAAAGTTCGACGTGGTTGTCACCGGCAACATGTTTGGCGACATCCTCTCGGACGAAGCGGCCATGCTCACCGGCTCGATCGGCATGTTGCCGTCTGCTTCGCTCAATGCCAGCAACCAGGGCCTCTACGAGCCCAGCCACGGCAGCGCGCCCGACATCGCAGGCAAAGGCATCGCGAATCCGCTGGCCACGATTTTGAGCGCGGCGATGATGCTGCGTTTCAGTTTGAACCAGCCCGAAGCAGCGCTGCGAATTGAAGCCGCTGTCAAAGCCGTTTTGTCGCAGGGTTTGCGCACGGCCGACATCTACAGCGCGGGAACGCAGAAGGTTGGAACCCGTGAGATGGGCGATGCGGTGGTGAAAGCGCTTAAGGCTTAGCGGCATTCACTCCTGTTTGAATAGCATGTTGCGCACGTTTTTCGTGACTTGGAAGGCATATTTCCATATGGCTTCGATTGAAGATATAATTTGCTGGTCATGAACGCCTTTTTGATTCATTCAAACCCCCTTGCCGCCTCGGCAGGTGTGGGCGCGTTCATTGCCACCACTAAAACGACCACCATTAAGGGCTAGCTAGCCCGGTTCGTCGTGCGTCCACCCCGGAGCTTGACGAGCCGGGGGAATCAGCCAAGTTTCGATTTGTTTGATTTATTTTGAAAGGCGCAAAAAATGAACTTTAAAAATCCTCTGGTTGGCCTCGTCGGCTGGCGCGGCATGGTCGGCTCGGTGCTGATCGACCGCATGATCGCCGAGCGCGATTTCGACGTGATCGAGCCTTTGTTCTTCTCCACCTCTAACGCGGGCGGCAAAGCGCCAGCGCAGGCGAAAAACGAAACCGTGCTCAAAGACGCGTTTGACATTGCCGCGCTTAAAAAATGCGACATCATCATTACCGCTCAGGGCGGCGACTACACCTCTGAAGTTTTCCCGAAGCTGCGCGCTGCTGGCTGGCGCGGCCACTGGATTGATGCGGCCTCGACGCTGCGCATGAACAGCGACGCCGTCATCATCCTAGACCCCGTGAACATGCCCGTCATCAATAGCGCACTTGCGGCGGGTGGCAAAAACTGGATCGGCGGCAACTGCACGGTGAGTTGTATGTTGATGGGCGTGGGCGCCTTGTACAAGGCCGGTCTCGTCGAGTGGATGAGCACCCAGACTTACCAGGCGGCCAGCGGCGGCGGCGCACAACACATGCGTGAGTTGCTGACGCAATACGGCACACTCAATGCCTCAGTGCGCCATTTGCTGGACGACCCGAAAAGCGCGATTCTGGAAATCGACCGCCTGGTCGCTGCCAGCCAGCGCGGCTTGTCGGCAGACGAAACTGCCAATTTCGGCGTGCCTCTGGGCGGTTCGCTGATTCCCTGGATCGACAAGGACATGGGCAATGGCGTTTCCAAAGAAGAGTGGAAAGGCATGGCCGAGACCAACAAGATCATGGGCCTGGGTGATGGTTTTGCCGGAACGCAAGCGGTGCCGGTCGACGGCTTTTGCGTGCGCGTGGGCGCCATGCGCTGCCACAGCCAGGCACTGACCTTCAAGCTCAAGAAAAACGTGCCCGTGGCCGACATCGAAGCCCTGATCGCCGCAGACAACGCCTGGGTCAAAGTGGTGCCCAACACGCGCGAAGCCACGGTGAAAGACCTCACGCCGGTGGCCGTGACCGGCACCATGAACATCCCGGTCGGGCGCATCCGCAAAATGGCCATGGGCCCCGAGTATGTGGGCGCGTTCACGATTGGCGACCAATTGTTGTGGGGAGCGGCAGAGCCATTGCGTCGCATGCTACGCATATTGCTAAACGCCTGATGAAGGATGAATCGTTGTCGATTGCGTTGTCGATTGGCAACGCAATCGCGTTGGCAAACTGCCCCTGACAGCCACCCAAGCACTTAAGTGGTTTCTTAGCTTGTCAGGCTAAGACATTGATGTTATTGTACTTTTGATGATTGCAGCAGTCAGTCGAAGTACCGCCGTGGCACCCAGGTCGGGCAGCTTCGCAGGCTATAGTTGCTCCTCGAGAGAAACCCGGAGGCTTGCCAATTGAAACCAATGTCGAATCCAACGTCGAAACGAGTGTTGAATCCGGGGTCGAATCCGAGGTCTGGGCGAGCGTCCAAGGGGGTGCTCACCACGGCACTCACTGTGTTTGCCGCCGCCCTGCTGGGTTTGTCTGCGCCCAGCGCGCAGGCCCTGTCGCTTGGGCCCATCGTGGTCCAATCTGCCCTGGGTGAACCACTGCGCGCCGAGATTGACGTTTTGGAGATGAATGCCGAAGAGGCAGCGTCACTCAAAGCCACGGTGGCCTCGCCTGAGGCCTTCCGCGCGGCAGGGCTGGAGTACAACGCCGCCATGGCCAACCTGCGCGTGACTTTGTTGCGCCGCGCCAATGGCCGCAGCTACATCCGCCTCAACAGCGACCGCCCCGTCAACGACCCGTTTGTTGACATGATCCTGGAGGCCACCTGGTCCAACGGAAAAATCGTGCGTGACTACACGATGCTGTTTGACCCGCCGAATTTGCGCGAAGCGCCTGCCGCCACCGCGCAAGCCACCCAGCCTGCAGTTGCGGCAGCACCCGCAGCCATTGCGCCTGTCGCCCCTGCACGGCCCGCAGCTGCGCCGCGCGCTGCGCCCGCTGCCCGGGCCGAAGTCGCGCAAGCCAAACCGGCACCTTCAAAGTCTGTCGATAAGGCTGGCGAAAAAGCTGGCGAAGGCCAGATCACTGTCAAACCAGGTGACACTGCCACCAAGATCGCCATGGCGACCAAACCGGCCAACGTGTCGCTGGACCAAATGCTGGTCGCACTGCTGCAGGCCAACCCAGACGCTTTCATCAAGAACAACCTGAACCGCATCAAGAGCGGCGCGGTGCTGAATGTTCCCACGGCAGAACAAGCCAACGCGATGGGCGCCAAAGAAGCCAGCCAGGCCGTGATCGCGCAGAGTCGCGATTTTGGCGATTTCCGCAGGAAACTCGCGGGCGCAGCGCCTACCGCCCAAGTGGCAGCCGCTGACCGCCAATCAGGTGGAAGTGTGCAAACCCGGGTTGACGACAAAAAGCCGGGTTCAACCGCGCCAGACAAACTCACCCTCTCCAAAGGCGCCGTCGCAGCGCAGGCCAATGCCGATAAGCTGGCGAAAGATTTGGCCGCCAAAGACGCCGCCGCAACAAAAGCCGCCGCCGCCAAAATCAACGCCGACCTTAGCAAACTCGGCGCGGCGTCGGCACCCGCAGCACCGGTCATTGCAGGCGCTGCAGCAGTGGCAAACGCGCCGGCAGTTCCAGCGGCGACCGCACCTGCGATTGCAGTGCCGGCCGTTGTTCCAGCCGTTGTTCCAGCCGTTGTGCCCGCAGCCCCGCCCGCGGGGATGGCGGCGCCCGGCCCGGCCGCGACCAGCGCCGCAGCCGCATCGACGCCAGCCAAACCCGTGGTCAAAGCCCCCGCATTGCCAGTGCCCGAACCGACATTGATTGACCAATTGACCGAGAACCCGTTGATTCCTGCCGCCGGTGTTGGTTTGTTGGCCTTGTTGGCCGGTTTTGGCCTGTACCGCGCCCGCGAGCGCAAAAAAGCACTGGAAGCCGACAGCGCCTTTCTGGAAAGCCGCCTGCAACCCGACTCCTTCTTTGGCGGCAGTGGCGGGCAACGCGTCGACACCGGCGACAGCCAGGCTGGTGGCTCCTCCATGGTGTACACGCCGAGCCAGCTCGACGCCGCAGACGACGTCGATCCGGTTGCTGAAGCCGATGTTTACATGGCCTACGGACGCGACGCCCAAGCCGAGGAAATACTGAAGGAGGCCTTGCAAAAAGACCCTTCCCGGCACGCTGTTCGCACCAAACTGATGGAAATCTTCAGCCAGCGCGGGGATGCTGCGTCGTTCGAAAGCCATGCCAAGGAATTGCGCGCGGCCACCGGAGGACAGGGGGAGCATTGGGCTCGTGCTGCCGAACTCGGGCGTGCCCTGATGCCGGGCAATCCATTGTTCAGCGCCACTGGGGCCGGCGCGGGGATGGCCGATTCCTCAGTCACATCGACAGTGGCTCTCGGTGCCGGTACGTTGGCTGCGGCGGCTGCAGTGGCCGCAGCGGCGCCGTCGGACATGGAATCGACCATGCAAATGGCCGCCTTTCCTGGGGCAG
>JANOYE010000318.1:0-3177 GCA_031428695.1 Rhodoferax sp.
CGGCAGCAAGATCGAGCTGCGCGGCTCAGGTGACCAACACCATGCGGTCTTCGAGACGCTTGACGGCTTCACCGTGGCGCAAAACCCGGTCAGCGGGTTTTACGAAGTCGCCCAGTTGTCGCCCGACGGCAATGCCTTGCAACCCGCTCCAGGCGCGCCAGGGCGGCTGGATGGCGTCCATGCGGGCGTGGCGCGCGGCCTGCGGGTGCGTCGCGAAAGCGCCGCTGCCAGCGGGCGTGAGTCGGCGCTGATCGTCGCCGGGCGGCGCTGCGACCAACGTCGCGAGGAGCGACGGGCGCAGATGCGCGCTGTTCGGACGATGGCGGCTGCGGGCGGCCCGCTGCTGGCGCCACCGCAGCGACAGACCGTGGGTGATTTCACTGGCCTGTGCCTGCTGATCGACTTCAGCGATGAACCGGCCACGATCGCCCGCGAGGAAGTCGAACGGTTTTGCAACCAGCCGGGTTACAACGGCTTTGGCAACCGAGGCTCGGTGTTTGATTTCTTTCGCGACAACTCAATCGGCCGATGCCGATATACCAATGTCGTTGCGCCCTATTACCGGGCCTTGCATCCCAAGACACATTACACCGACCCCAACATCGCCTACACCCAACGCGCCATCGAATTGATCAACGAAGCGCTGGCCCACCACTTGGCCAACGGGTTTGACTTATCGGGGCTCACGGCAGACCCTCAGGGTTTTGTCTACGCCACCAACGTCTATTACGCAGGCCGCAACACCAATAACTGGTCCCAGGGTTTGTGGCCGCACGCGCACCATCTGGGCAGCAAGGTGCCGCTTCACCCCGGCAAGGCGGCGTTTGACTACCAGTTCACCGCCATGGGTGCTGAGCTGACCTTGGGCACGTTTTGCCATGAAAACGGCCACATGTTGTGTGACTACCCGGACTTGTATGACTACGGCAACGAGTCCAGCGGCGTGGGCGGTTATTGCTTGATGTGCGCGGGCAACAACGTCAACGAGAAGAACCCGATTCCCATCAGCGCCTACCTGAAGCGGCTGTCGGGCTGGGCCCACTCGGTGACGCCGCTGGCGCATGGCCAGCAGGTCACGCTGGCAGCGGGCAGCAACGACTTCGCCATCTTTGCGCGCGGCGGGCGTGAATATTTTCTGCTGGAAAACCGCCATCGCACAGGTCGCGACGCCGCCCTGCCCGACGAAGGCCTCGCCATCTGGCACGTGGACGAAGAAGGCGACAACCGGCGCGAGCAGATGACCAGCGACAGCCATTACGAACTTTCGCTGGAGCAGGCCGACGGCCAGTTCCAGCTGGAGCGCCTGGCCGACCAGATCGGCGACGGCAACGACCTGTTCGTCGGCGCGGCGGCGCGTTTTGCCGACAACACCACTCCCAGCAGCAAATGGTGGAGCGGCGCCGCCTCCAACCTGAGCATCGACCAAATCTCAAACGCCGGCGCGGCCATCACCTTCCGCTGCCTGTTGGCCGCCGTAGTGGTGCCGCCACCACCGCTGCAAGCCTTGACCAAAGCCTCAACACCCAACGCCGCCATCCCCGAGAACAACCCGGCCGGTGCCACTGACACCATCAACGTCGCCGAGGCGCTGACGTTTGCCAGTGTCAAGATTGGTGTGGACATCAGCCACAGCTACCGGGCCGACTTGCGCGTCACGCTGACCACGCCGTGGGGCACGGTGGTTGAGCTGCACCCCAAAGGAACGGGCGGCAACGCTCACGACCTGAAGCTCACCTTCGACGAAACCGGGCTGCCCGCTTTGTCCACCCTGCGCGGGCGCAGCGCCCAGGGCGCATGGCGGCTCACCGTGCAAGACCTCGCCCCGGCTGACACCGGGCGGCTGAACCGCTGGCAGCTCGAATTCGCCGCTGCGGCTGCGCCGCCCGCCGTCATAGATCTCACCGAGTCACCTGGTACCGCGATCCCAGACCATCCAGCCGCCGGCATTGAACGCGGTCTTGTCGCTGCTGGCGCAGGCAAGGTTAGCAGCATCGAAGTTTCGGTAGATGTCGCACACAGCTGGATCGGCGACCTGCGTGTGAGCCTGGTGTCGCCAACCAATGCCGAGGTGCTGCTGCACAATGCCAGCGGCGGTTCCGCCAAAAACTTGGTGCGCACTTTTACGCTGGCGAACGCTCCCGGCCTCGGGGCCTTGATCGGAAAACCTTCGGCGGGCGCTTGGCGGCTGAGAATTGCGGACGGCGCTGCTCAGGACCAAGGCAAGCTCAATAGCTGGCGCGTGCTGATCAAGCCTTGAGGGGAGAGTGGGGCAAACCGGGGGCCGAGCAATCTGGCATGGGTTTGCTGCCATCGTGGACTCCCCTTAACTCGTTCCCTTTTGCGGTTGAACGTGGTGGGAAAGCAACTTCGGCTGCTGAGCGGAAGGCTGCTTGGTGGTGCACAGCCTCCTATAGTTCTTGTGACCGGGTTTTTTCTGCCGATGCAGACATGAGGGAAGTGGTGTGGCAAGTGCGAACCAAAAGTTAGCGTTTGCTCACCCCACCAAATGAACTGCTCGTCACAAATTGCAGCGAAAACAAATCGACCCCGAAACCGTCGGAGAAAAAAGTACATCGGTTAGTCCGTTTGGTTTGCAACCCCGGCAGTGTCATGTTGCGGTATATAAATGAAAAGATTGACGAAAACCCACAATGGCAGCAATCCCCGGCCAGATGGTTCAGCCTCCGGTTTGTTCCACTCTCACGCACTGGGCAGCGGCTTGATCTCGCGACGTCGGCCGCAATTGCGCGGCGACGTTTTTTTCTATCTTTTCACATATGTGAATTTGTACTTCACATTCATGGCGACGCCAACTACAGTCACCACTTGCCGGAACACACGCCATGAATGTCAAATCCGCCATCCGGGTCATCGAAGTCCTGGAATTCTTCGACTCGGTCCAACGCGAAGCCAGCCTGAGCGAGATCGCGCGCGCGTTGGGATATCCGCTTTCGAGCACCTCCATGCTCCTTCAGAGCCTGGTGGAGCGCGGCTACCTGATCCAGGGCGACAAGCGGGTCTACCGCCCGACGCCGAGGGTCAAGTTGCTGGGCGCGTGGCTGTCACCGCTGTTGGATGCCAACGGCCCGGTCATGTCCATGATGGATTGGGTTGGTAGCCAGTGCCAGCAGCTGGTGGTGCTGGCCGCGCCGGAGCACCTGCAGGTGCGTTACATCC
>JANOYE010000319.1:0-5312 GCA_031428695.1 Rhodoferax sp.
CGTTACACCGAAATCATCGTCACTCGTGCGACCGTGAGTGTGGGCGAAGACATCGGTTTCCTGCCCGGCACCGAAGAAGAAAAAATGGGCCCGTGGATGGGCGCGCTGGACGACAACCTCGAAGTCTTAAGCAAAACCGAAACCACCGCTGGCGAATGGGGCCGCGCCGCCACCAGCGAGTTGATCCGCAGCCGCATCAAGATCAAAAGCATGAACTTCATGCGCGGGCGCACCTTCCTGACCAAATACGTCGTCATCGACGAAGCGCAAAACCTCACGCCAAAACAGATGAAAACACTGATCACGCGCGCTGGGCCGGGCACCAAGATCATTTGCATGGGCAACCTCGCGCAGATCGACACGCCCTACCTCACCGAAGGCTCGTCCGGCCTGACTTTCGCGGTTGACAAATTCAAAGGCTGGCCACACGGCGGCCACATCACGCTGGCGCGCGGCGAGCGTTCGCGCTTGGCGGACTTCGCCAGCGAAGTGCTGTAGCTCAGGCTTTTCGCATCCGCGTGCCTCTGCGTGCAAGTGCCCAAAATCGCGCTGATCCACGCCACGGCGCTGGCCATGGCGCCAGTGGCGGCGGCGTTTGAACGCCTCTGGCCCGAGGCCCGGCGCATGAATTTGCTGGATGACCGACTGTCGCAGGATTTGGCCCTGGCAGGTGTGTTGGACGAGGCCATGTTCGCGCGTTTTCACACACTCGCCGCCTACGCCAAGACCTGCGGCGCCGATGCGATTTTGTTCACCTGCTCGGCGTTTGGCCCGGCCATCGAGTCGGTGAAAAAAACCATCGGCCTTCCTGCGCTGAATCCTAACCAAGCCATGTTTGACGAAGCACTGGCCTTGTGCCTCGCTGCAACCACATTGCCGCGCGATACGCCCGCAAGGGTCGGGCTAATGACCACATTTGCCCCTTCAACAGCACCTTTGGTTCTGGAACTTGAAACGGCCGCGCGCCTCCTGTGCATGCCGCTTGTGATCGACACTACGTGCGCAACCGGGGCTATGGAGGCTCTGAACCGGGGCGACGGGGAAACCCATGACCGGCTCATCGTCGAACACGCGGCATCACTTGAAAAGTGTGACGTCGTGCTGCTCGGCCAGTTCTCTATGGCCACTGCGCAAGCGGTTGTTGAAAGACGGGTGAGCCGACCTGTGCTGACCAGTCCGCAAAGCGCGGTGATTCGGCTGAGACAGTTGCTTCAGTAGACTGGCAATGCCTGGGCCACTCCTCGGCCACGCTCAGGGACTCCTCGGCAACTGGCGGGTTGCGCGCCGCCGTAGGCGCTGTGCATTAAGTCACAGTATTATGTCCCGGTGCAAAATTCCCTACCTCATCTGTGTGACGAATTTGACACCTTACTGCGATTGGAGCCTGGCTTTCTCACGCCGAACTTCCTAAAGTGATGTACCCGCGCAAATTTCTCAACCCGCGCGGGCCTTGGAGGTGAATCATGACTGCATTATTTTCCCGGCACGAACAAGATGAAACTGAAAGCCCCTGGTTCAAAGTTGCCCACGCCCTTGTCGGCGTGTTGGTGTTGATTGCGCTGCTGATGCTTGCGGCTTCCGGCTGGGAGAACCTGGTTGGCGCAAATGGCTTATCCGCTGCGGGCACTGCCGACTTGGCGACGGCCAACACCGAACAGGCCAGCGTAACCCAACCCGCGAATGCTGGCGTGCCGGATGCGGCAACCGTGTTTCACGGAACTGCGACACCAGTCGACACCCTTCCCGAAGGCTTTTAGGCTGAACAGCACGCGCCCCGATAGCGCTTCAATAGTCCCCGGATGATCCCGTTGCCAAACTTTCAAACTTGGTGATCGGCTTAAGGAAGGCGAGTTTCACCGTGCCGGTGGGGCCATTTCGCTGCTTGGCAATGATGACCTCGGCTACGCCCGGCTCCTTGCAAGCGTCCTTGGTGTAGTACTCGTCGCGGTAAATGAACATGATGATGTCGGCGTCTTGCTCGATCGCGCCGGATTCACGCAAGTCGCTCATCATGGGTCGTTTGTCGGTGCGGGTTTCCACACTGCGGTTGAGCTGCGAGAGCGCTAACACGGGGCATTGCAGCTCTTTGGCCAGCATCTTGAGTCCCCGCGAGATCTCGCCCAGCTCGGTGGCGCGGTTTTCTTCGCTGGAGCCGCCGCTACCACTCATCAACTGCAAATAGTCAACCACGATCAAGCCCAACTTGCCGCATTGGCGCGCCAGGCGACGGGCGTTGGCACGCAACTCGGTAGACGTGAGGCCGGCGCTTTCATCGATGTGCAGTGAGATGTTGCGCAACTTCTCGATGGCTTCCGTGAGTCGTGGCCATTCTTCGTCCGTCAATTTTCCGGTGCGCAAATGGCTCTGGTCGATGCGGCCAATGGAGCCGACGATACGCACCGCCAGTTGCGCCGCGCCCATCTCCATCGAGAACACTGCCACCGGCAAACCTTCGTGCAAGGCCACGTGTTCGGCAATATTGATGGCCAATGCGGTTTTTCCCATCGAGGGGCGCGCCGCCAGCACAATCAAATCACCGGCCTGGAAGCCCGCCGTCATGCGGTCAAGATCGTAGAACCCGGTCGGCACGCCCGTGACGTCATTCGGGTTGTCTGCCATCTCCTGAACGCGGTCGAGCAGAGCCACGACCAGCGTGTCCATGCCTTGAAAACCCTGCTTCATGCGCGAGCCCTGCTCGCCGATGTTGAAGATTTTTTGTTCGGCCTCGTCCACAATTTCCGCCACAGGGCGGCCCTTGGGATTGAACGCGTTGGTGGCGATTTCGTCACTTGCGCCGACGAGTTTGCGCAAGATGGAACGCTCGCGGACGATTTCTGCGTAGCGGCGGATGTTGCCGGCACTGGGCACGTACTGCGCGAGTGAATTGAGGTAACTCAATCCGCCCACTTCTTCGCCCTTGCCCTGGTTTTGCAGGTGCTCAAACACAGTGATCACATCGGCCGGTTTGCTGGCGTTCACCAAGCTGCTGATGGCGCCAAAAATAATGCGATGCTCAAAACGGTAGAAGTCGCCATCGGCCAGCAGGTCGCCGACACGATCCCAGGCGCCGTTGTCCAGCAAGATGCCGCCCAGCACGCTGGATTCGGCTTCTATGGAATGCGGCGGGATTCGCAGTTGGGCGATTTGCCGGTCAGGCGGGAATTCGTCAGGGACAGCGGTGAGTACGGCGGACATGTTTTTTTTCAATTTTTACTGGGGTTCAAGATGCTACCCCCGCCGCCCGAAAATGACTGGGATAACTCTGTGGAGAATCTGTGTGTTTGAGCTTGTTTGCTGTGGAGAAATCAACTTTTTTGCCGCCAATGAAAAAAGGCCACCGGGCGAACCCAGTGGCCTTTATTCAGCGAGAGAGGCGCTAACGGGCAGCTATGCCGTTTCGCCGTAAACCGACACCGTGATGTCCACCACCACGTCGGTGTGCAAGGCCACGGCAACCGAGCTGTCGCCCACGACTTTGATCGGGCCATTGGGCATGCGAATCTGTGATTTCACAACCTTGTAGCCGCCTTTGATCAGCTCTTCAGCGATGTCATAGTTAGTCACCGAGCCGAACAAACGGCCGTCTACACCGGCTTTTTGTGTGAGCTTGATGGTCGTGCCGCCGAGCTTTTCGCCCAGGCCTTGCTGCTCTGCCAATTTGGCGGCTGCGGCTTTTTCGAGGTCGGCGCGTTTGGCTTCAAATTCCTGCTTGGCCGTCGCGGTAGCGCGGCGGGCGCGGCCGGAAGGGATCAAGAAGTTGCGTGCGTAGCCGTCTTTGACTTTAACCACGTCGCCCAAAGTGCCAAGGTTCACGACCTTGTCGAGAAGAATAATTTGCATGTTGTTTACTCCAAGTAGTAGCGATCAGCGCGCTGGACAGGCGCGATTAGGCGCGATGTTGGTCGCTGTACGGCAGCATCGCGAGGAAACGCGCGCGCTTGATGGCGGTGTTGAGCTGGCGCTGGAAAATCGCGCGGGTGCCGGTGAGGCGCGCAGGAATGATCTTGCCGTTTTCGGCGATGAAGTCGCGCAGCGTGTCGATGTCTTTGTAGTCGATCTCTTCGACGCCGGTCACGGTGAAACGGCAAAACCGCTTGCGTTTGAACAGCAGGTTTTGTGCGGGGCGCTTGGGGCGCTTGTCTTTGTTGAATTTCTTGAATGCGGGCATGAAAGCCTCCTAATTAAATCAATCTTGCTGAATCGCCAATCGTGTTGGCTAATCTTGCGAAAATTCCTGAATGTGAAACACAACCCCTTTGCCATTGCGCTGGCTCGCCAGAAACCCCTTGAAGCGCCACTTGCTGCCCAAGACCTGTTTTACAAGCCTTTCAGCGACAGCCGCGAACGCCACAGATTTCATCGCCACCTTGACCTGTCTTGCCTGCCCGGCTTCCTGCACTTCAGACTCGTGTTCGAGCTTCAAATTCAGGGCGGGTATGCCAGCCGGTGTGTACCGCAGGGCTTCTAGCTCGGCAATACTCGCGGTCAGCACACACAGGTTGTCATCGGGCTCGGTGGTTTGGCTCACTCCTTGCGCAAAAACTTCAGGGCAGCCTGGGCTTAACGGTCGTTGCGTTCACCGCGGTCACCACCGCGGTCGCCACGATCCCCACGGTCGCCGCCAGCGTATTCGGCTTGCTGCGTTTTGCGGGTTTCTTCGCGCTCGACCGTCTTCATCATGGAAGACGGGCCGGTGTCGGCTTTTTTCTTCAACACGGTGAGGTGGCGCAAAACGGCGTCGTTGAACTTGAACGCATGCTCAAGCTCGGCCATCACGGCCTGGTCGGCTTCGATGTTCACACACAGGTAGTGCGCCTTGGAGAGCTTGTTGATTTGGTAGACCAGCTGGCGGCGGCCCCAGTCTTCAACCCGATGCACCTTGCCCGGAACGCCACCACTTCCGGTGGTGATCATGGTCTTGTAGCGCTCAAGCATGGCCGGAACCTGCTCGCTCTGATCCGGATGGATCATGAGAATGATTTCATAGTGACGCATCGAAACTCCTTGTGGATTGCCAGGTCAGGCAAGATTCTGTTCGAACCCGATGGCCTGGCGTGGATGAAAGCCGCCCTCAGCGTCAAGATGAGGTGCGGCAAGGGGAAAGCCCATGATTATAGCAAGCAATCTATCCGGTGCGTTGGTTGCACCTGTCCGCTGCGACCGAGAGATCACCAGTATTTTCCAATTCAGGTATGAGCCTGAAGCCGGGACAAAGCGAGTGATTTGTCGGGATGAGTTGATCTGGGTTTAAAAGTGGAAGTTTAGGGTCTTTTTTATCGCAGAAGGGGGTACTGGCGCGGCGAAGCCGTGAG
>JANOYE010000320.1:0-19490 GCA_031428695.1 Rhodoferax sp.
AACGGTTGTGATGCACGCCTGCTTGACTACCTCAGGCATGACGGCCACTGAAACGCCTCTTTCCGCGACGTAGGTGCGTATGTCGCTCACCAATACGCGGGAGGTACGCAACGACTCGCCAATAGGAAACAACTCTGGCCCCATGCTCAGGGGGTTTTTGACAGGCAATTTACCCGCAAATACGGCGGCTTCAAGTTCTTTGGGTAGTTCTTCCGCAAGTGCCGCTAAGCACAAATTTAATTGGGGATGGTCACGGCAGAGTGCCACTGCCAAGCATTGTTGAAACTCGGCAAATTCAATGTCAGTTTCGTGTTCCCTCACATACAAAATTTTCATTGCACGCCTTCAAGTGCCCTTCACAAGAAGCCCCAGCAGGCGGGTGAAAGTGCCCCGCTTTTTGGCCTGGTTTCGAATCAGGCCTAGCCGGGGCAAACCCTCAGGCGGCCACCAACTCAGGCGCAGCCACCCGTTTGATGCGCTTGCGCTCTTTGGCGGTTTGTCGCGCCGTCCACAAATCACGCTGGGTTTGCAGCGCCAGCCAATAGCCGGGCGTGGTGCCCAGTGCTTCCGCCAGGCGCAAGTCCATGTCAGCCGACACGGCGGCGTGGCCATGCAGTACGCGCGACAACATCACCCGGCTGATGCCGATATGCGCTGCAAAGGCGGTCACGCTCACGCCCAGGTCGTCAAGCCAGCCCGCCAGCAGTTCGCCGGGGTGTGCGGGGTTATGCATGTTCATTCTTTGCCTCTCAGTGGTAATCCAAATAGTCCAATAGCTCCACATCTGCACCGACAAACCGAAAGGCCAGACGCCAATTTGCCTGCACGGTCACGGCATAAAACCCGGCACGGTCGCCAGTCAGCCCGTGCAGTCGCCACGACGGTCGGCCCAAGTCTTTCGGCCCGCTGGCGGCATTCAGGGCCGTTAGCAACTCGCGCAATCGCTTGGCGTGAATGGGCTGAATGCCTGACATGCGCCCGGTCTTGAAAAAGGCCTCAAGGCCTTTGTGCTTGAATGAGAGAATCATAAACTGTTAAGCCTTGATTTACAAGTCAATTGACCGCCCGCAGTGCACCCGGCGCTGTTTTGGCATCAAACGCCACCCCAGCTTGCTCCAATATCCAGGCCTCAATCCTTTCATGGTGCACACGCAACAGGTCAAGCGGGCGCACTGTGTAATGCTTTTCAGCGGTCGCGCTAGGTTTATGGCCCATGATTTGCGCCACCACCCCGGCGGGGATTTCCAGCCATTCGGTCAAAGATTTGAACGAGCGGCGCAGCCCGTGCAGCGTCAGGCCATCAATGCCCGCCACTTGGCAGGCCTCCACATGTTGATTGCGCGGAATGCTCACCGGTCGCGGGGGCTGGCCCGCCTTTTGAACCGGGCTTAAGAAAACCCATTCACTGCGACGTGGCAAGCTGTGCAGCAGTTGCGCGACATAGGGCGTCAGGGGCACAACGCGCTCCCCTTCCACTTTGTCGCGGATGGTGACGCCCTTCCATTTTGTGTTCACGTCTACCCAGCGCATGGCCAGCACTTCGCCTGGGCGCGCTCCAATCAGCAACAAGGTTTGCAGGTACGCGGCCACCACCGGGCTATTCAAGCCGCGCACAGCGCCAAACCATGCCGTCAACTGGTCACGCTGCAACACGTCAGACTTCACAGCCGGTTTGCCAAAGGCCTCGCGGGCCTTTTTGGTTTTGGCAGGATTCACGGCCAACATTTGCCGGTAGGCGGGTTGCTCGGCACACCACCCCAGAAACGCCTTCAGGCAGCGCCAGGCAAGGCGGCCATAGGTGGGGCGTGTCCTGGCTTCCTTGGTGGCCCATGCCTCGATGGTCTCGGGTGTCAGGTCGGCCAAAGGCTTTGCCAGCAGCGGGAAAATCGGCCCGGCAATGGTCTGCCCTTTGCCGCTGGTGCCACGCGTTGCCGCTACTCCTCCGGCTTTGCCCAGTGCAACATGGTCGCGGTAATGGCGCTCGCCCCAATGCGGGCGGCGCTCCGCTAGATAGTTGGCCCACAGCTCGGCCATGGTGATGGCGTCGCTTTTGGCGCTTTGTCGCTTGGCCACATCGGCGGCGGTGCGTTCGGCCTTCACTTCACGTGGGTCGCGGCCTTCATCAATCAGTCGCTGCAACTCACGGGCTTTGCCTTGCGCGTCAGGAATGCGCCACGCGCCGGGGCTGCCTATCGTGACCCGTAGTGACTTGTTTTGGTAACGGCCCTGAAAAACATAGGCAGGTTGCCCGGCAGCGGTTGCCCTGAGCGCCAGGCCCGGCACCGTGGCATCCCAAAGAAACGCCTGCAATTTGCCAGGCGGGCATTTGAACCCTGAAACCCGCCCCGCCGTGAAAGCAATCTTAGCCATGTTGACGCCTCAGATTTGCTTACATCGGCCAGAATGTAACTATGGATGTAAGCAATTTTCCAGAAAACAACCGAATTTTCATCAACACTTACGGATTGAATGTTTATGTAAGTTGTTGATTTATATTGATTGTATCTACTTACATCAACAAATGCAAACACGAGTCTATACGGACTGTTAATCCGTAGGTCCCTGGTTCGAGCCCAGGTCGAGGAGCCAAAAATAAGAAACGAATCAAGCACTTTGGTCTTTTGACCCAGGTGCTTTTTTCATGCCTGAGCGCAACCCATTTGCGTGTTCAGGTGAGTATTTGTTATTTCATATTTCAACGACATATATTTTTGACATATAAGTCACGTAAAATATTAATTGTTTGCTATTAAAATGGATAATAAAAAGTACTTTTTTAGATCTAAATTGTCGTAAAATGTACAGGCAACGAAAATTCAACGGTTTGGCTTTGAAAACCACAAAGGCGTTCATGTAAGTTTCTCGCGTCTTGTCTGACTCAAGTGGGGGCTGCTTGAACTAAAAACACGAGTGGCATACTTCATCCAGACCTAACACCCGAACACTGCATTGGACGCTCGCCAACTTGCCGATACCGACCTCGCCCGCGCCCTGCGTCACGCGCGCGCGCGCACCTGGGCCTGTGTTGAAGATCTGACTGACGCCCAGTGGCTGCCGACCTGCCAGGCAGGCATCAACCCGATCGCCTGGGAACTCGCTCATTTGGCTTGGTTCGCCGAGTACTGGACATTGCGCAGCCCGCATGGCGTCGATACCTCGGGGTTTTCGAGCAGCCCAGTGGCGCCCCGGTTTGCTGGCCCTGACGCCCATTTCGATTCGTCGCGCCTGCCGCACGCAGCCCGGTGGACGACACTGCTGCCTTCGCGCCATGAACTCAAAGACATTCACGCCGCCCAACTCGATGCCAGTTTGATCGCGTTGGCGGCGATGACTGCGTCTCCATCGCCCACCTCCCCAACCGTTCAATCACTTGACGCCGATTTGTATTTCCATCGCCTCGCGTTGTTCCATGAAGACATGCACTGTGAGGCCCTGTATTGGCTGCGTTCGACCCTTGGGTACTCCGCGCCGGATGGAATCGCGCTTGCGCCGCTCGTGGATTCGAACGAGCTGCGTGTCACTGGCGGCGAGGTTCAGATCGGGCAGCCTGCAGGCGCCCTGGGGTTTGCGTTTGACAACGAGCGTGACGCCGTCACTGTCAACCTGGCCCCGTTCCAGATTGACGCGACTCCCGTGAGCGCGCTGGCGTTCAGCCGGTTTGTGGAAGCCGGCGGTTACGACAACCCTTGCTTTTGGCCAGGCGCAGCCGCCGACTGGCGTGCGCAGTCCAACATCAGCCACCCAGCCAAGTGGCGCAAAAACCCATCCAGCAAAACTGGCGATTGGCAAATGCGCTGGTTTGACCAATGGGTGCCCCTTGATGGCCGCACGCCATTGATTCATGTCAACGCATTTGAGGCCGAAGCTTATTGCCTGTGGGCAAAACGCCGCCTGCCGACTGCTGCCGAATGGGAACATGCCGCCTTGGCCGCGCCCGGCCTTCATTGGGGCCACTCGGTCTGGGAATGGACCGCAGACGCGTTTTTGCCCTATCCGGGTTTTTCCCCCGGCCCGTACCGCGATTATTCGAAGCCCTGGTTTGGCAACCACCGAGAGTTGCGCGGCGGCGCTTTCGCCACAGAAACACGCATGCACAACCCGCGCTACCGGAACTTTTTCTTGCCGCATCGCTCGGACATATTTGCCGGCTTTCGCACGGTTGCTGTGTGAAGCGCGAGCCCTAACAATGATTTTTTGACGAGACACTTGATTTGCACGATCCATTCGCCCATGTCCCTGCGGCGCTCTTGAAGCGGCGTCAAGTCATGTCTGCAATTTGCGGCGTCGGCGCGTTTGGCTTGGCGGGCTGCACATTGGCGCCGGACGCCGACCATACCGACGTCGAAGCGCCAAAAAGCATGCCGCTGGCCCACAAGCCTCGGGTGGCCTGGGTGTTCAGCTCCGGCGGGCCGCGTGGATTTGTCCACGTAGGTGTGCTTAAGGCGTTGGCCGAATTGGGGCACAAGCCAGACTTGCTGGTGGGTGCCTCGGTTGGCGCCCTGGTCGCCGTGGTTTACGCGTCGGGTCGGTCTGCGCGCGAGGTGGAGCAGATGTCCCTGGAGCTTCAATTGACTGGGCTGGGGCGGCTG
Organism: Rhodoferax sp.; assembly: GCA_031428695.1. Lineage (GTDB taxonomy): Bacteria > Pseudomonadota > Gammaproteobacteria > Burkholderiales > Burkholderiaceae_C > JANYCG01. Next base: position 4,590 of record JANOYE010000320.1, read on the forward strand.
GCGCTGAGTGGCTCCGAGCGGTTAAGCGGATCAGCCATCGCCGACCTGGTGCGCCGCGAAGTGGGTGGCGCAATGCTTGAGCAGCTTCGCCTGCCGGTGGTGTGTGTCGTCGCTCGGCGCAAAGACGCGCAGGTGGTCGGCTTCAACGCCGGTGACACCGGCCTGGCCGTTCAGGCCAGTTGCGCTGTTGAAGGGCAATTCACACCAGTTCGGATCCGCGGCGACCAATACGTCGATCCTGACCATTACCAGCCGTTGCCGGTGGGCTTGGCGCGCCGGCTGGGCGCGTCGAAGGTGTTGGCCATTGACGCCTCCGCCCATGAAGAGCAGGCACCTGCTGGCGCCACGCGTTATCGCGTCAGTGACTTACGCAAACGCGCCCTCACAGAACCTGAGGCGCGCGCCGCTGATCTGACACTCCATCCAGAGTTTGGTTATTGGGTGAACCTCAGCCGTGAATTCCGCGAAAGGGCCATCGAGGCCGGTTACAAAACAACCCTGCAATCGGCTGCGAAAATCGCCGCACTGCACGCCTGAACCTTTCATGACAAAAAACACCACGCTGGCGGTTTTCAATTACGATTTTGATGCGATCGGGTTCGCCCGCGCCGCTGCGGCCAATGGACAAAACCCACCGGATGAAGCTGGGTTTGATTTGTTCTCCTTTCCCAGCAACGCGCAACTGGCCTTCTTTGACATCGAACGCATGGTCGACCGGCTGGCCCAGCGCGCCGTGCGGGCCGGTTGGCAAGCGGTGGTGTCCAGCCAGGAGCAGTTCGGCGCCCTGACAGCCGCGCTGTTGGCCGAACGCATGGGCTGGCCGGGCACGTCGGTGAACGCCGTATTGGCCTGCCAGCACAAGTTGTATGCGCGCCAGGTGCTCAACCGGATTTGCCCTGAGGCCAGCATTGCGGCCCATGTGCTGGACGCAGAATACGGCGCCTCGATTCCCGAGGGCTTGCGTTACCCGGCTTTCGTCAAACCTGTGAAGGCGGCTTTCTCGATCTTGGCGCAAGTCGTGAAATCCCATGACGAATTGCACCGGCACACCCGGTTTGGCGTATGGGAGTTATGGATCATCCGCCACTTGGTGGAACCATTTGAACGGGTGTTTCAGAAACGGATGCCTGGGAACGGCAGCGCACACCGGTTGATGGTTGAGGAAACCGTCAAGGCGCCGCAGTACAACCTCGACGGCTACGTCTGGAAAGGCAAAGCGGCCATGCTCGGCGTTGTAGACGCCATCATGTACCCGGGCACACAAGCCTTCATGCGCTGGGACTTCCCCAGCCGTTTGGCCGACAGCGTGCAGGAGCGGGCCTTGGCGTTCGCCCAAAAATTCCTCAGTGAAATCGGCTTTGACCATGGCCTCTTCAACATGGAATTTTTCTACGATGAAGCCAGCGGCAAGATCACCATCATTGAATTCAACCCGCGCATGGCGGCGCAGTTTTCAGACCTCTACTTGCGCGTATGTGGCATCGACTTGCATGCCTGTGCCCTGGCGCTCGCCCATGGGCAGCACCCAGACACCTTGCCGCGCCAGCCAGTCACGGTGGGCGTGGCGTCGAGTTTCGTTTACCGAAGTTTTGAGTCTGAGCAAAACATTTCTTTTCCGTCGCAAGAACTGCAGAGCCAGATCCAGCGGGACTTTCCAGATGTCCTGTTGATGCCTTTTCCCAAGAGCCGCAGCGCGATCCTGCGAGATTTCAAATGGTTGGGCAGTTTCAGGTACGGCATCGCCCATTTGGGCGCCCACGACTGGCCGGATTTGCACCACCGCGCAAGCCTGCTCAGCGCGGCGCTGGGCTGGCCAACACCTTTTGCGGAAGACCTGCCGCGCCATGCGGTTCGTGCAAAATCGAGCGCAAAACCGCTCTTGGTCGAGACTTTTCAACCAATGATCGCACCGATCGGGGAACCCAAATCATGACCTCTCTCAAACTACTTTTTGCGGCCATTGTTGTGTCGTTGGCGGGCTGTGCCGCCATGGATGCCCAAAACCCCTCCAGCGCACTTAAACCCGTGAACGCGGTCGCAGACGCGCAAGACAGCCGCGTCATGCTCAAAGGCGCCGATGTCACCACCTATTTCACCCAGGCCAAATACACTCAGGGCGACCCGCAGTTCAAGAGTGTCTACGAAGGCGTGGTTTTCCGCTTTGCCAGCGCTGAGAACAAAGCGCTTTTTGACAAAGAGCCCAAAAAGTACCAGCCCGAATTTGGCGGCTTCTGTGCCAATGGCATCGTTTACGGCATTCCATGGGGTGGCGATGCCGACACCTGGCGCATGCTCAATGGCAAGTTGTACATCTTTGGTGGGCAGGGCTCCAAAGACGGTTTTGAAGTTGACGCTGCCAAGCATTTAGTTTTGGCTGAAAAATACTGGAAAGAAGAAGTTGCCGGCAACAACAGTTTTTGGCAGCGCAGCAAACGCATGGTTTTTAGGGTTCCCCATTACAAGAATGGCGAAGAGATTGCCAAAGAAGTGGCTGTGGCCAAGGCAAAAAAATCTTGAGCCAAACGCATATTTCAATTGAAGGAGAATTCCCATGGCCCATGACGACACAAACTCTACAGGCGGCGCGCAACCCGCGTTCGCAGTGCGCGCAACCCCAGCGAACACAAGTGCCAAACGCAATTTACGCCGCTCAATAGGCTTATCGGTTGCGGCTGTTTTGGTGATTTCTCTGGCGGGCTGCGGGGCCATGACCGCGCAAAACCCTGGCAGCAGCTTGAAACCGGTGAACGCGGTTCCTGCCGAACAAAGCGCTGGCGGCTTGATGCTCAAAGGCGCCGACGTGGTGGCCTACTGGACGCAAAACAAATATGTGCAAGGCACGCCCGAAATCACCAGCCAATATGAGGGCGTGAGCTTCCGGTTCAGCACTGTCGAACACAAAGCGATGTTTGACAAAGAACCCAAAAAATACATGCCCGAATACCACGGCTTCTGCGCCAACGGCATTGTTTACGGCATCCCTTGGGGCGGCGACGCCGACAGCTTCAAGATGATCAACGGCAAGCTCTACATGTTTGGTGGACAGGGTTCCCGCGACGGCTGGGACTTGGACGTGCCGCGCAACCTGGCGCTGGCGGAAAAATACTGGAAAGAAGAAGTGCAAGGCAGCAACAGTTTCCTGCAACGCAGCAAGCGCTTGGTGTTTCGGGTTCCTCACTACCGCAGCGGCGAGGAATTGGCCAAAGACGTGGCAGCCGCCAAAGCCAAGAAAAGCTGAACCCATTTGGGACAAAATGTCAGACCACAGCGGCAGTCATTGGGCTGCTGGTTGGCTGATCTTCTGACTCTTCTTTTCCTGAAGGATTACCCCGTGAACTGTCGTTTTGTGAACCGTGGTTTTTTCAGCCCGAGTTTTATCTTGGCCGCGTTGACGGCCCTGTTTGCCTTCGCAGCCTACGCCCAGCCTTATCCAAATAAGCCGATCAAGGCGATCGTTCCCTTTGCCGCAGGCAGCGCCACCGACCAAATTGGCCGTGCGTTTGCCGCAAAAATGGGTGAAACCTTGGGCCAGACCATCGTCGTCGAAAACAGGGCCGGCGTGAACGGCATGTTGGGGGCAGACGCCGCCGCCAAATCAGCGCCTGATGGTTACACGATCTTGATCGGCACCAACAGCACCAACGCGGCGCTGAAGTTCCTCATGAAGCAGTTGCCCTACGACCAGGACACTGCCTTCACGCCGGTGGGCTACCTCGGCTCGGTGCCGCTGATCATTGCGGTCAACAACGACGTGCCCGCCAAGACCCTGCGTGAATTCGTTGACCTTGCCAAATCCAAGCCCGGCCATGTCACCTTTGCCAGCGCCAGCACGTCGCAGTTGGTGTCGTCTGAAGTGCTCGCGAGCATGGCCGGCGTGCAGATGACCAACGTGCCCTACAAGAGCGGCCCAGCGGCCATGACCGACTTGATTGGCGGGCAAGTGATGATGTTCAGCGCCGACTTTGCGGTCACGCTGCCACAAGTAAAAGGCGGCAAGATTCGCGGGCTGGCTGTGACCTCCAGCAAGCGCTCGGCGGCCATTCCCGAGTTGCCCACGGTGAACGAGGCGCTGGGTTTGAAAGACTACGAGCTGATCGCCTATTTCGCCGTGTTTGCGCCCGCAGGAACGCCACCCGACATCGTGGCCAAACTCAACCAGGCCGTCAACGCAGCAGCCCAAAACAAAGACATTCAGGAAAGATTCGCGTCGCTGGGTTTTGCCGTGGAGCCTGGCACGCCCGAAGCGCTGGCGCAACGCAATCGCCTGGAAACGGCGAAATGGGCCAAGGCTATCAAAGATGCGAAGATTGAGCCGCAATAAATCAGGCTCCTGGCTTAGCGCCTGATTATTCGGGGTAGCCCAACGCGGGCTGGCTGTGCCCTTCAGCGGCGCGCCAGCCAGGCGGTTTGGTGAACAGGTTGTTCATCATCGTACCTACGTCATAGTTGGGCCAGGGTTTTCCGGGGAACTTGGCATCGTGTTCAGAGCGGATGTCTTTTCCCGTTTTGTAATGTGGCACTTTGTTGATGTAGGCCTTCAATGATGCGCCCCGCCAACCCTGGTCTTTGATGCCCGGCCACAAGCGGTCGCCGTGGTCAACATTCCACTTTGGGTCAACCTGCCAAGCCATTTGCCCCAACACGTCGCCAAAAATAAACAGGCGCCCCTCATAGATTTGCCATGACGTCGGGTCGCTGCCCAATTTGATGGCAAACGCCGCCCCGCTGGCGCAAAACCCCCCGTATTGCGGCTCGTATTTGTCTGGCGCAGCAGTGAACAAATTTCTGCTTTCGGCAGTTTCAAAGTAGTAGGTGCGCTCAGGCAAACTCACTTTGTGCTCCGATTTTCCCCGCGTGGGCGCGCCCTTCGTGAAATACGCCACAGGGTCATAACCCAGCAGCATGACAGGCTCCGCATTGCGGTTGGGAACGGTTGCATAAGGCGTGCCGCAGCCCGCAAGCCAAGCCAGCAGGATGCCAAGAACAATAATTTTGATCAGTTTCATGATTCCTTCAGTTTGCCTGCCTCCTGGCGCAGCGACCCAGCTTATCTGGAAAGTCGTTGACGGCTGATGTAGCTGACGGCATCCACCAAGGCGACCAAAAGCAGCATCGCACCCAGAATTGTTGCCGTTTTGCCCATCTGGAACAAGCCCATGTGAAAAGACAGCAGCTGGCCGAGGCCACCAGCACCCACCACGCCCAACACCGCCGCCGCGCGGATGTTGTTCTCCCAGCGGTACAGCGTGTAACTCATCAGCTGCGGCAGCACTTGCGGCAGCGTGGCAAAGAGAAAGACGCGCCCGTTACCCACGCCCTGCACACGCAGCGCGTCGCCGGGCCCTGGCGGCGCATTTTCAACGGCCTCTGCAAACAACCTGCCCAGCACGCCCGTGGTGTGCAAGGCCAAGGCCAAAGTACCCGCAAACGGGCCTAAACCCGCTGATATCAGCAACAGAGCCGCCCACACCAGTTCTGGAATGGATCGCAGGGCATTGAGCGCCAGCCGCGTGGGTTTGCGGCTCCAAGCGGCGTCAGCCGCATGGGTGCGTGCGGCGGGCAAAGCCAGCGCAAGTCCAGCCACGGCTGCCAGAAGGGTTCCAAAAGCCGACATGGCCAGGGTTTCCCAAGCGCCAATGGCGACCTTCTTGACGAATTCCGGTGAAAGATCAGGCGGGAAAAATTCAGAGACGAAACGCCCCATGCTGCGCGCGGCTTCCAGGGAGAAAAACGCGCTCCACCGCAGCTCCAAAGTCCAAAAGCTGGCCACTGCCAACACGAACAATCCCGCGGTGAACCAGCAGGCTTTGCAGCGCGCGTTGAACAAGGGCGGCGGCAGCTTGTAGGGAGCGTTGGCGGCGCGAACTTGTCGAATTTGATTCAGCACGGCCTACCCCAAACTGCGGCGCAGCCAAGCGCTCACTTGGTCAGCAAGTGCGACCAAGGCCATGAACACCAGCAGCATCGTGGCGACTTCTCCGCCATTGAACATTTTCATGGAGTTGTCGAGTTGCTGCCCCAAGCCACCGGCCCCGACGAAGCCCAACACGACCGAGGAACGAATGGCGCATTCCCACCGGTACACGGTGTAACTGGTCAGCTCAGGCGCATTGCTGGGCAGCAGCCCGTAGGAGAACGCCTGAAGCCTGCCTGAACCGTTGCGCATGAGTGTTTCGGTGGCATGGGTTTCGCCGCTTTCAAGGATTTCGCCGTAGACCTTGCCGAGCATGCCGCCATAGGTCAGCGCAATGGCCAGAACCCCCGCAGTGGGCCCCAAGCCCACAACCCGCACGAACACCAGCGCCCACACCAACTCGGGAATGCTGCGCAGCACAATCAACAGCCAGCGAACTACTTGGCGCAGCCAAAATGGCGCGCGCGCCATGCGCCCAGACAGCGCCGAGACCGAAAGCACGCGGGTGGACAGCAGCGTCAGCGGAATCGCCAAGACCAACGCCAGTGTGATGCCCGCCGTGGCCATGGCCACAGTGCGCCAGGTCTCGCGCGCGACCAATTGGAGAAAGTCGAGGTCAAACGCCAATGGCCAAAAACTTGCGATGAATTGCCCGCTGATCTTGAGGTTTTGCGGCTCAAAAAGCACCCAGGGTCGGAACTCCGTGCCAACTCCCAGCGGCCACAGCACCACGATGCCCGCGGTGATCCAGAAAAGCCGCGAAAGCCAGGCCGGGTCGCGCGTGGGCGGCCTTCTTGCGACGTGCATCGCGGCTGTCATGGCGCTGTTCGCTTCATCGGCAATGCATCACGGCTGGCAGTGGCGCTGACTCAGGCACTGGGTCAGTTGCCACGGGAGCGGGGCCCCGCAATTCACTTTCGTATTGTTCGTAAAGCTTGGTCAAGCGCGCTTGCGTGACCTGGGCGGCTGGCAGGTCGAACTCCAAAGCGCCCTCACGCAGTCCCACAACCCGCGGGAAGTGGGCCAGTGCCACCTCCACCTGATGCAAGGTGGTCACCAGGGTTACGCCGCGCTCTTGGGCACCTTGCAGCAAAGTGGCGATCGCCTGGCGAGCGCGCGAGGGATCCAACGCCGATAAGGGCTCGTCAATCAACCAGGCCTTGGCCGGTGCCAAGAGCGCGCGGGCCAAGCCCACCCGCTGACGCTCACCGCCCGAAAGTCGATCCACGCGGTCAAACAGTTTGTCGGCCAGATCAAACCGATCCAGCGCATCGTAAGCGGCTGGAATGTCGTCGGGGTACAGCAAAGAGCGCACGCTGGCCAGAAGACTCATGCGTGGCAAGCGCCCAGCCAACACCGCCGTAACAACCCGCTGGCGCGGCGGCAAAGGCGGCACTTGTGGCGCCAGAAACAGCGCACCACGCAGGCTCTGCAAATTGCGGCGGGCCAGTTGCCATGGTGCCTGTCCATCCAGCGACAAACTGCCCGCGAGCGGCGGCAAGGAGCAGGCCAGCACTTGCAAGAGTGTGGTCTTGCCTGCACCAGACGGGCCAATCACCGCCACTTGCTCGCCCGCACAGATACTGAGGCTCAGCGGCTTAAGTGCGGCAGCCGCACCCGCGCGCGCTGCCGGATGGCGCGCACTGACGCCTTGCAGTTCAAAGTTCAAACGGGCCTACTCTTAATATTTGACGGGTTCAAAGCAGCGCTCACAACAAACCGGCGCTGCGGGCCGCCGATTCCAATCCTTTGTAGTTTTCAGGCGTGGTTGCCATGTAACGGGTGGCGCGATTGAGCTTGAGAATCTCGGCATGTTCAGGATTGCTGGCAGTCAAACCCAACAATGCGGCCTTGACTTTCTCTTGCTGGGCGACAGGCATGTCGGCGTGCACAGACCAGTTGTAATTGAAGTAAGGCGGTGTTTTGAAGAACACATCTACAGCCTTGGTGTCTACCTTGTTTTCTGCCACAAACTTGTTCCAAACGGTAATGTCCAGGGCAGCGGCATCGACTTTGCCGCTGACAACAGACGCAATGGTGGCGTCATGCGCGCCGCTGTAGGCGATGCGACGGAAATCTTTTTCAGGGTTGATATTGGCTTGCAGCAAAAAGCTGCGCGGCATCAAGTGGCCTGAGGTACTGCTCTGGGAGCCAAACGACACTTGTTTGCCTTTCATGTCGGCGATGTTTTTGATGCCTGAATCGGTTTTGGCTATGAATACGGATTGAAAACGTGTGTCTTCTTCGCGCTGGGCCAGGGGCACAATTTTACCGCCGGACCTCAAACTTGCCTGCACAAAGGTAAAACCACCAAACCAGACCAGGTCAACTTTCTTGTTCACCAGCGATTCGACGGCTGCCGGATAGTCTGTGACCGGCGTGAATTCCACTTTAACCCCCAACTGCTTCTCCAGGTAATTCGCCAGTGGCGTGAACTTGCGTATCTGCTCAGTCGCAGCCTCCTCAGGGATAGTGGTGACGCGGAAAACCTGCTGTGCGTGACATAAAGAGCCGAACAGCACAACGGCACATGTCATCAAAGCGCGAAACGTGCGGGAAGGGGAAAAACTGACCATGGCAAGACTCCTGAAAAGTTGGAAAAACGGGATTCCGATTAGACTCGAAAGGCTGCAGTTTTGCTGCCTGAGGGGTTTGTTTTGGTATCAGCGAAACTCCTTGTAATAAAACTTGCCATTCCAAGACCCATAAGGTTGGCGCTACCGCCAATCGCAATACAAAACACATGTCCGAGCGCTCCAAACCCCGCGTCTTGATCGTCACCCCTGCTGCCGCAAAGTCCAACAATGGCAACTGGCAAACCGCCTGGCGCTGGGCCGGGTTCTTAAAGCGAGACTTTGAGGTTGCCATTGACCAGAGCTGGCGCGGTGCACCTTGTGACGTTTTGCTGGCACTGCATGCGCGGCGTTCTGCGGACGACATCGCCGCCTGGGCGCAGGCGCAAGGGCTCACGCGCAATGTGCGGCGCTTGGGGGTTGTGTTGACCGGCACCGACCTGTATCGTGACATCGAAACCGATGCTGCGGCCAAACGTTCACTGGAGCTGGCCCGAGCTTTGGTGGTGTTACAGGAAAAAGGGCCAGACCGCCTGCCAGCCGGTTTGCGCAGCAAAACCCGGGTGATTTTTCAGTCCACGACAACGCGCCAGACCCTCGCCAAAACACCGCGTCATCTGCGGGTAGTGATGGTCGGGCATCTGCGAGATGAAAAGTTGCCGCAAACGCTGTACCAGGCCGTCCGACTGCTGAAACCGGAAAACGGCGTTTTGATCGACCACATTGGCGACCCGCTGGACGCCGATCTGGCTGCGCAAGCACGCGCAACCGCAGCCGCCTGCCCGCATTACCGCTGGCTCGGCGGCTTGAGCCACGAGGCCACACGCCGCCACATTCAGCGCGCTCATGTGTTGGTACACGCCAGCAAAATGGAGGGCGGCGCGCATGTGGTGATGGAGGCGGTTTGCAGCGGCACGCCTGTGCTTGCGTCAAAGATGGATGGCAATGTAGGCATGTTGGGTGCCAACTACGCGGGTTATTTTGAAGTGGGCGACGCGAAGAGTTTGGCTGCCTTGCTGACGAGGCTGCGCTCTGAGCAAATGTCGCCAGAAGAAGGCTATGAGGGCGACAAAAGAAATAAAGACCGCTTGTATTCCAAGTTGATGCAGCAATGCGCCCAGCGCGCGCCCTTGTTCGCGCCCGAGACGGAAAAATCGGCCCTCATCAGGTTGGTCAAAGATTTGTTGAATAAAACCGAAGCAGGAAAAAGATGAACGTGAGCGACCAACCGGTTTTGAGAGACATCGTGCTGGTGGGCGGTGGCCACAGCCATGTGGGGGTGCTGAAGAGTTTTGGCATGCGCCCCATCCCCGGTGTGCGCCTCACCCTCATTTGCACCGATATGCACACGCCTTACTCCGGCATGTTGCCGGGTTACGTGGCTGGGCATTACGACTACGACGAGGTTCACATCGACCTCTCGCGTTTGTGCGTATTTGCGGGTGCGCGCCTGTACCGCGATGAAGTGATCGGCCTGGACCGGGCGAACCAAAAGGTGATTTGCCGCAACCGCCCGCCCGTGCCGTATGACGAGTTGTCGATCAACATCGGCTCCACACCGCAATTGCAAAACGTTCCAGGCGCTGCCGAAAACGCAGTTCCCGTCAAGCCGATTCAGCAGTTCAATGACCGCTGGCTGGCCCTGTTGGAGCGCGTTCGCATCCATGTGGGCAAGACCACCATCGCTGTGGTGGGTGGCGGCGCCGGCGGCGTTGAGCTGCTGCTGGCCATGCAGTGGCGGCTTCGCAATGAATTGCGCAAAATCAATCGCAACCCCGACGAACTCGCCTTTCACCTCTTCACCAGCAGCGCGACAATTTTGCCCACGCACAACGCCGGCGTGCAGCGCCGTTTTGAAACCGTGCTGAAACAGCGGGACGTGGCGCTGCATTTGAATGCCGAGGTGACCCAGGTTGAGGCGGGCCGTTTGATCACCTCTGCTGGACAAAGCCTGCAAGCCGATGAAATCGTTTGGGTCACCCGCGCGGGCGGCGCGCCCTGGTTGCGCGACACCGGCCTGGCGCTGGATGCAGACGGTTTCCTCGAAGTACAGGACACCTTGCAAACCGTGAACGATCCACATGTTTTCGCGGCAGGCGACATCGCTAGCATGGTGAATTACAAGCTGGAAAAGGCCGGCGTGTTTGCAGTGCGCCAGGGCCCGCCGCTCACAGAAAACCTGCGCAGAGCTGTCGCGGGCGCGGCCATGAAGGCCTACAGGCCGCAGCGCAGTTGGCTGGCGCTCATCAGCACCGGCGACAAATACGCCATCGCCTCGCGCGGCTGGCTTGGCTTTGCAGGTGACTGGGTCTGGAAGTGGAAAGACTGGATCGACCGGCGCTTCATGGCCAAGTTCAGCGAGTTCCCGGAGATGGACGCCTCGGCAAAAGCCACCACCGCGCCCGTGCAAAGCGCCGTCAAACTCAGCCAAGAAGAATCCCTGCAAGCGATTTCCGCCATCGCCATGCGTTGTGGCGGCTGCGGCGCGAAAGTCGGCGCGACGGTGCTGCAACGCGCTTTGGGCAATTTGCACCCCGTTGACCGGGACGACGTGTTGATTGGCCTCAAAGACCCTGACGATGCCGCCGTGGTGCGTGTGCCTCCGGGTAAAGCGGTGGTTCACTCGGTCGATTTCTTCCGCTCCTTCATTGACGACCCCTACATCTTCGGCAAAGTCGCGGCCAACCATTCACTGGGCGACATCTGGGCCATGGGCGGCGAGGCGCAGTCGGCGACGGCGGTGGTCACCGTGCCGCCAGGGCTTGAATCGAAAACCGAAGACATCCTGTTCCAAATGATGACGGGCGCGATGGATGTGTTGCGCGAAGCCAATTGCGCGCTGGTGGGCGGCCACACGGGCGAAGGCAAAGAGCTGGCGCTGGGTTTTGCCGTGAACGGTTTGATCGACGACACGCCAGAGGCCGTGTTGCGCAAAGGCGGCATGAAGCCAGGTGACGTGCTGATCTTGACCAAACCCGTCGGCACCGGCACTTTGTTCGCGGCCCATGCGCGGATTGCCGCCAAAGGCCGCTGGATTGACGCCGCGCTCAAATCCATGGTCGTCTCGAACCGCTTGGGCGCGCAATGCCTGCGCGAACACGGCGCGACCGCCTGCACCGACCTCACGGGTTTCGGCCTCTTGGGCCACCTGGTGGAAATGACGCGCCCGTCCGAGGTGGACGCTGAACTTTTCATGTCGAAAATACCGATGCTCGACGGTGCCGAGGAATGTGTGGCCAATGGCATCGTGAGTTCTTTGCAAAGCGCCAACGTGCGCCTGCGCCGGGCGATCAGAAACCAGGAGGAATGGGTAAACCACCCGAAGTACCCGTCGCGTTACCCGCTGATTTTTGACCCACAAACCGCCGGTGGTTTGTTGGCCAGCGTGCCGGCAGATCGGGTGGACGCATGTGTGGCGGCGCTGCGTGAACTGGGCTACATCCATACCGCCATCATTGGGCGCATCTTGCCTCAGGGCGACGCGCTGGAGCCGATTATTCTGACGGTTTGACCGTCAACACCACATCCCCCAGATACGCGAGGCTTTTGCCTTGGGTGTTGTCGGAGTCGGCGCCGACCACAATCGCGATGAGGGGCGGTGGCGCATCGAACTCGTGGCCAAAGGCGCGTTGCAAGTCACTTGCCAAATCGCGTTCATGGGTGATCCACTTTCCCAGTTGTTTCTCGCCTGAATCAAGCACCAGGTAACGCACACGCGGCGTGTAGGCGTTGGCAAGCGCCGTTCCCGCTGGCAGGATGTGGTCCCACACATAACAAAGCGTCGCGGCGGGCAGTTTCTCGCCGCTCAAACCCCGCGCCAGGCGCAACAGGTTGCGCTCCCAAAACTTGAGTTTGTCCAGCGGCAAATCAAACATGGCACAGACTTTGAGCGGCGCGTCGTCGGCGTCTTTGCGGCGCAAGTCGGCTTGCGGCAGCCCTTGCTCCAAGCGCCAGCGCCATTTAAGCAAGCTGCCCGGCGCCAGGGCTTTGGGCGTCAACTCATGCAAGGCCGTGCCGTAGGATTTTTCAGTCGCCAACCTGAGAACGCGCTCGTCGCCCTGCTTCACCAACTCAAATTCAGCTAGCGGCGCCTTGTCCTTGGGCAGGCCAACCAAGCGCCAAGGAGCGGGCAGCGCGTCGGCAGTGGCATTGGAAAACTTTTGCAGCTCCTGCGCCGAAAGCGGCCCAATTGGCACGAAAAAACCAAGCAGGCCAAGCAGGCCAAGGAGGAGACTAACGGCCCAAGTCGTTGAGCGACCAGTCGTAGTCCAGGTTCGAGATGGGTACATTTTTGGCCTTGATTTTTTCGCGATCTGCCGGGCTGGCGGCAAGTTGATCGGCGTATTTCGCGAACACGTCTTCGAGCTTGGCAAAACCTTTGTGGCCTTTCTCAAAATCCTCGCGGAACCACTTGAAGATCATGTTGACTTCGAGTTTGCCGTCGGCATAACGGTTGCGTGTGCGGTCACCCAGAAAACGCAACATGCCGTCTTCGAGCTGGGCATCGAGTTTGGCCGCTGTGAACGCCTCCGGGAACAGCGCCGGGCAGCCGATGCTGGCACAGTTCACGGCCACATGCACGCGAGGCTCGTTGTAACGCGGGCGAAGTTGCTCGTGTTCGATCCAGTCCAGGTGGCGCTCTTCGCCCAGCAGATTGAAGAACTTCTTCTTCCACGGGGCCGACACAAACGAGCCGAGATCCTTGATGGATTTCAGATCAGGGTATTTGGTGAGAATCAGCTCCACCGTGAACGCGTTGTAAGCGTTGATCAAAAACGCCATTTGCTGTTCGCGGCTGAACTTGTCGAACTCGGCTTTGGGCACGGCGCTGAACGATTCGAGCACCTTTTTCAACTCCGCCCGGTCGGCGGCAAAACCCTTGTAGTTGACGCGAGACTGCTTGTTGTCAGGCAGCCACTTGACGTGTTTTTTCAGCAACGATTCCCAATTTGGGTACGATTGGTCGAGATTTCCGGCACTTGGAGCCGAATTTTGAGAAAAACCGACCTCAAGTCTCGTAAATAGTGCGTAAGCAGCTACCGTTTGTATAGCAACTCGACGGCTCAAAAATGCATGTTTCATCAATCAACCCCTCCTCCATGTGTGATATTTGGCCACCCATTGAAGCAACTTCTCTGGCTGGTGCGCTCGTTTCCATTCGCCAGCGGCGTATTTGTTCGCCTCTGACAGAGTCGGGTAAGTGTGAATGGTTCCCAGGATCTTGTTCATGCCCAGTCCGTGGCGCATGGCCAGCACGTATTCGGCCAGCAAATCGCCCGCGTGGGTGCCAACGATGGTGCAGCCCAGAATCTTGTCTTTGCCCGGCACCGTGAGCACCTTCACGAAGCCGTGGGTTTCGCTGTCGGCAATGGCGCGGTCCAGGTCATCCAGCGGGTACTTCACCAGCTCGTAAGCGATGCCCTTCTCCTTGGCCTCCTGCTCGTTCAGGCCCACCCGTGCCACTTCCGGGTCGATGAAGGTCGCCCAGGGAATCACTGAATAGTCGGCCTTGAACTTTTTGAAGGTGCCGAACAACGCGTTCACCGCCGCGTACCAAGCCTGGTGGGAGGCGGTATGGGTGAACTGGAACGGGCCTGCAACATCGCCAGCGGCAAAAATATTCGGGTACACCGTCTCCAGGTATTCATTGGTGGTGACCGTGCGGTTGGTTGGAATACCCAGCTCCTCCAGGCCATAACCTGACAACCGGGCGACCCGGCCCACAGCGCACAACAGTGTGTCAAATTCAATGCGGACTTCTTTGCCCTGGTGCTCCACAACGATGGCTTTCACGCCGTCTTTGAACTCGCAGCGCAGCGCCTTGTGCCCGGTCAACACCTGCACGCCATCCGCGACAAGAGACTGTTTGGCCAGCTCCGAGACCTCTTCGTCCTCGCGGATCATGATGCGCGGCGCCATCTCCACCTGCGTCACCTGCGAGCCCAAGCGCTGGAAACTCTGCGCCAACTCACAACCGATCGGGCCACCACCCAGCACCACCATGCGTTTGGGGATGTCGTCGAGTTTCACGAACTCGTCCCAAAGGGTGTCACTGGTGACATAACCCACGTCAGCCAGGCCCGGCAACGGCGGCACAAAGGGCTGGGCGCCAGCGGCGATAACAATGGCGCGGGTGGTCAAAGTCTGCTTGCCACCGCCATTGAGCGCGATCTCCACTGTCCAGGGATTCAGAATTTTTGCATACCCCTGCAACACCTGCACGCCCAAGCCGGTATAACGCTCCACGCTGTCGTGCGGCTCAATGGCGGCGATCACGCGGTGGATGCGCTGCATCACCGCCTTGAAGCTGAACTTCGCTTCGGTGTCGCTCAAACCGTAGTTTGAACCGTGTTTCATTTGGTTGGCCAACTTGGCGCTTTTGATCAGCGCCTTGCTCGGCACACAACCATAGTT
>JANOYE010000321.1:0-6117 GCA_031428695.1 Rhodoferax sp.
ATGTAGGGGTCAAGGCTGAGGAAATGGTGGCGCACCAGCACTTGGCCGGGGCGCAGTTCGTGGGTTGGGGCTGAAACCAGCTTGAAATTGCTGGCTTTTGCCTCGGCTTCAGGGCGCGTGTCTAAGAGAATTTGGTTGTTATTCGGCATATATTTCTTTCAAAATTAGATGGAATTAATGAGCGGTCTACGCATATTTTTCGTGACTTAGGTATGATTTTTGTTCAATAATCTATCTAGTCTGTAGATATTTCACTCGTTTGCCCTGGCTCAAGCGTCGTTCGGTCAGGCCGCCGTACATATTTGAAGGTGCCGGTGGCGTGGGCGCAAGCCTTGCCTTCTGTGTCGTAAATCGTGGATTCGGTGAACGCCAGTGACTTGGTGCGGTGTTTGATGCTGCCTTTGGCGGTGACCAAACCGCGCGTGGGCCGCATGAAACTGGTCTTCATCTCGATGGTGACGACCCCCATGTCGTCTTGAATGCTGCGCGCCGCCGTCGCCATCGACACATCAAGCAGCGTCATCACCGCGCCGCCGTGGGTGACCTGGAAAGTGTTTTGATGCTCAGGCCGCGCCTCGTAAACAATCTCAGACTCGCCGCCTTCGAATTTGGTGAGGCGAAAGCCGAGGTGTTCAACAAACGGGATTTTGAGGCCGAAGCCGGAGTCTAAAGGCATATTTTTTAGCAATTTTTTGACGGGCCGCCCCGAGAAAAATTAGCCCCCTCGGGGGGCAGCGCAGTACACGAAGTGACAAGCGTGGGGGCCAAATTCCCCGCCGGGCCGCCCCAAGGGGAATTAGCCCCCTCGGGGGGCAGCGCAGTACACGAAGTGACAAGCGTGGGGGCCATATTCATCCAGTGACCACGCTGACGCCGCCGTCAACGGCCATCCATTGGCCGGTGATGTGTTTGCCAGCGTCCGAAGCGTACAAAAGCGTCACGCCTTTCAAGTCTTCCTCGTCGCCCAAGCGACCGAGGGGCGCCGAAGCGGCCATTTTTTCTTCTCCCAGCAAGTTGATCAAACCAGCGGCGAGCTTGGTCATGAAGAAACCGGGGCAAATGGCGTTGACGTTGATGTTGTACTTGCCCCATTCAGCCGCCAGCGCGCGCGTGAAATTGACCACGGCGCCCTTGGACGTGCTGTAGGCAATGGTATCCATGCCACGCGGGTTGCCGTTCAGCCCGGCGATGGACGCAATATTGATGATGCGCCCGGCTTTGGCCGGAATCATGCTGCGTTTGGCGATGTGTTGCGACAGGATGAAGTAGCCGCGCACGTTGAGATCCATCACCTTGTCCCAAGCGGCCACCGGGTGGTCTTCGGCGGGCGCGCCCCAGGAGGCGCCAGCGTTGTTCACCAGGATATGCACGTCGCCCATGCGGGTGAGTGTTTCGTCAGCCAGGCGGCGGATGTCTTCCTCTTTGCCGCAGTCGGCGGCAATCCAGCGCGCGTCGATGCCCTGCGCTTGCAGTTGCGCGGCGGCTTGTTCCAGGTCTTCGGCTTTGCGCGAGCTGAGCATCACGCGCGCACCCGCCTCGCCCAGGGCCTGCGCCATTTGCAGGCCCAGGCCGCGCGAGCCGCCGGTGACGAGCGCGGTTTTTCCAGTCAAGTCAAAAAGTTGTTGGATGGTGCGGGTCATGGAGGTGCTTTCATTTTGGACCGGACATAAACAAGAATCGCGCCGACGGCGGCCACCACCAGGCCGCCGCCTGCCATCCAGGCGGCAAGACCAGAGTCTTGGGGCCCGAGGAACAGCGAGATGACAAAGGACAACAGGCCGCCGTACATGAAGACCCAGATCAACTTCTCGACTCGCGCAATCGCGATTTGGGTGCTCATCAAAAAGCCTCCAAATCCATGTCGGCGCAAGTCATGTCGCGGCTTTCAACCACGTTGTACCAGGCGCCGATTTTGGGCAATTCGTAGTGGTAAAAATATTGGGTGGCCCGCAGAATGCCTTGAGTGTGGGCTTTTTCCGGTTGCGGGTCGCCTCGCAGTGCGGCCGAGGCGACGTCCAGCCAGATCCAGGCCAGCACGGTGTGGCCAAGCCCTTGCAAGTAAGGCACAGCGTTGGCCAGCGCTTCGCCGGGGTTGCGGGTAGACCAAGCGGCGCGCGTGGCCGCTTCGCCGCGGGCGAGTGCTTGGGGCAGCGCGTCGCTGAATCCAGCCAACTGTGCAAAGTTTTTCGCCTTGTGTACGGTCGCCATCATGCGCTCGGCCAACAGCGACAAACCTCTGCCGTCTTCCATCAACACCTTTCGGCCCAGCAAATCTGCCGCCTGGATGCCATGCGTGCCTTCGTGAATCATGTTCAGCCGGTTGTCGCGCCAGTATTGCTCCACCGGGAAGTCGCGCGTGTAGCCGTAACCGCCGTGAATTTGTATCGCCAGGCTGTTGGCCTCCAGACACCATTCGCTGGGCCAGCTTTTGGCGATGGGGGTGAGCACTTCGAGCAGCAGGCGCGCTTCGTCGGCATCTCCAGGCGAGCCAGTGTGTTGTTCATCGACCAGGCGCGCGCAATACAACTCCAGCGCCAGCGCGCCTTCGCAATACGATTTTTGCGCCAGCAGCATGCGTTTGATGTCGGCGTGTTCGATGAGAGGCACTTGCGGCTGGGTGGCGTCTTTGCCTGTACCTTTGATCGGTCGGCCCTGTGTGCGGGTTTTGGCATAGTCAAGCGAGGCGTAATACCCCGCCATGCCCAGCATGGTGGCCGCCGTGCCCACACCAATGCGCGCTTCGTTCATCATGTGGAACATGCAGCGTAGGCCCTCGTGCGGCTTGCCGACGAGGTAACCCACGGCACCGGCGCCTTTGCCCAGTGGGCCGCCGGAACCCACGGGGAACTTGCCTTCGCCAAAATTGAGCAAAGTGTTGGTGGTGCCGCGCCAGCCGAGTTTGTGGTTCAAACCAGCCAGCGCCACGTCATTGCGCACGCCGGTGAGTTCGCCCTGTTCGTTGACCATTTTCTTGGGCACGATGAAAAGCGAAATGCCGCGTGTGCCTGGAATCAGCTTGCCGGCATCATCTGGAATCTTCGCCAGCACCAGGTGAACGATGTTTTCGGTCAGCTCGTGTTCACCGGCTGAGATCCACATTTTGTTGCCTTTGAGGCGGTAACGCGGACCCAAAGCATCGTTTTGGAAATCGCTTGAATCCGGCACAGCGCGTGTCGTGATGTCCGACAGGCTTGACCCTGCTTGCGGCTCGCTCAAACACATCGTGCCGGCCCAGCGACCCGAAAACTCATTCAGCGCAAACACACGTTTCTGTGTTTCTGTGCCGTGTTTCATCAGCAAGTTGGCATTGCCCACCGACAACAATCCCGAGCCGATGCTCACCGACGCCATCGCAAACATCGAATTCGCTGCCGCTTCCACCGTGAAAGGCAGTTGCATGCCGCCAATGTCGTAGTCTTGTGACGCACTCAACATGCCCGAGGCCGCGTAGGCATCGTGCGCATCTTGGGTCGCTTGCGGCAACACCACCCGCAGGCTGCCATCGGGCTCGGTGACCGTGCGCGGCTCTTCAGCGTCCACCAGCCGGTTGAACGGCGCGTATTTTTCTCGTGCAATGCGCTCGCAAGTCTCCAGCACCGCGTCAAAAGTGTCGCGGGAATGGTCAGTGAAACGCGCGCGGCTGCTCAGGGTTTCGACGCTGAGCCACCGGTACAGCAGGAAGTCAAGTGTGGGGCGAAGGCTCATGAAGAGGACTCAGAAGTTCTTGGGTAAACCGGCCTGTTTCAATACTGCATTCGCTGTATGCCGCGACTTGATTTTGCTGTCCACCACGAAATTGACTTCCATGCGCGGGCTGTACCAAATTTCGTGGTCACCTTTGCCGTTTCGGACAAAGGAGCAGCCTGCCCTCACCAGCAGGCGTTTGAGTTCGGGAGTGAAACTTTCCAAGATTTGGCGTTTCAGGCTGTCAACTCAAAGCGGCGGGTCAACAATTCAAAGGGAACAGGACCGGTTGCGACTTGGTTGTTGAGCGCCAACAACTCAGGAATCATGACTTTCAATTTGGCGATCAATTCTTCGGTGGTTGCCGCTTCAGTCGCCAAGCCCGGCACGTCATCACTTGAAGCGACCCATACGGCCGCCTCGTCGTCCCACTCGGCATGAACGTATGAGAGTCTTTTCATATTTTCCTTGGCTTTTTCAGAACGTGGATCAATTCATTTTGCCAGCAATTCCATTTTGCAATTTCCCACTCGCGCTTGAGAATGCCTTGACATAAGCCGACATATACGGCATTAACTGAATACTTTTCTTCAACTCCGTCCGCGCTTAGAAGACGATACATGAGTCCCTGCAGAGCTTTGTAATCGGGATCGCGCGGATTCATCAATAGCTCTATGCGAGTCCCATGTTCGTAAAACTCCCGTTGAGAGGCATGCTCAACCCCTGGGGTCATTCCCCAGGACTGAAATACAGCCATCTCATCCCTGAGTTTTTGAATCCACATCAATCGACGCTCGCTCAGTTTTATGGATCTGGTCGTGGAATCAACTCTTTGGGCATTTCTTTCACTAATCTCATTCGATCTACGGGCATTGGAATAGGTCAGCCCAACACCGACCAAGACCCCCAATAGTGCGAGGAACGCGCCAAATGCCTGATCGTTCATAGAGTGCTTATAAAACCTCAAACACCCCCGCAGCACCCATGCCGCCGCCGATGCACATCGTCACCACGACGCGTTTGGCGCCGCGGCGTTTGCCTTCGATGAGGGCGTGGCCGGTCAAACGCTGGCCGCTCACGCCATAAGGGTGGCCGACGGCGATGGCGCCGCCGTTGACATTCAGGCGGTCAGCGGGGATGCCGAGTTTGTCGCGGCAATAAAGCACTTGCACGGCGAAGGCTTCGTTGAGTTCCCACAGGTCGATGTCATTGACGGTCAGGCCCAACTTCTTGAGCACTTTCGGGATGGCGAACACTGGGCCGATGCCCATTTCGTCCGGCTCACAGCCAGCCACAGCAAAGCCAAGGAATCGACCCAAGGGCTTCAAGCCTTTGCGCTCGGCCACGGTTTCGTTCATCACCACCACAGCACCACCACCGTCGGAAAACTGGCTGGCATTGCCAGCGGAGATCACCCCGCCGGGAATGGCCGGTTTGATGCCGCTGATGCCTTCTTTGGTGGTGCCGGCGCGGATGCCTTCGTCTTTGCTCACAGTGACTTGTTTGGTTGTCATGCCCATGACCGCGTCGGCCACGCCCATGGTGACCGTGATGGGGGCGATTTCAGCGTCAAACAAACCTGCGGCCAGGGCGGCGGTGGCGCGCTGCTGGCTGGCAGCGCCGTATTCGTCCATCGCCTCGCGGCCAATGCCATAACGCTTGGCCACTTGCTCGGCGGTTTGCAGCATGTTCCAGTAGATCTCGGGCTTTTTCGAAACCAGCCACGGGTCTTGAATCATGTGGCGGTTGGCCTCGTTTTGCACACAGGAAATGCTTTCAACGCCGCCAGCCACATAAATGTCGCCCTCGCCCGCGATGATGCGTTGGGCCGCTGTCGCAATGGTTTGCAGTCCGGAGGAGCAGAAACGGTTGATGGTCATGCCGGACGTGGTGATGGGCAAGCCCGCGCGCAACGCGATTTGACGGGCGATGTTGGAGCCGGTGGCGCCTTCTGGCGTGGCGCAGCCCATGATCACGTCGTCAACTTCCGCGCCTTCAATGCCTGCGCGTTTCACGGCATGTTCGACAGCATGGCCGCCCAGCGTCGCGCCGTGGGTCATGTTGAAGGAGCCTTTCCAGCTTTTGGCGAGGGGTGTGCGGGCGGTGGAAACGATTACGGCTGATGTCATGTTTTGCTCCTGTGTGTCGGGGTGAATGGGGTTGAATGGAGTTGACTAAGGTTGCTTAATTGAATGTCTTGCCTTCGGCGACCAGCTTCTGCAACAGCGGCGCGGGCTCCCAAAACTTGGCGTCGTCCAACGGGTTTTGGGCGAAGCGTTTCATGCTTTGCATGACGTTGAACAGGCCCACGGTATCGGCGTAACACATGGGGCCACCGCGCCACAGCGGGAAGCCGTAACCCATGAGGTAGACCATGTCGACATCGCTGGCCTTGGAGGCGATGCCTTCTTCGAGGATGCGCGCGCCTTCGTT
>JANOYE010000322.1:0-8738 GCA_031428695.1 Rhodoferax sp.
CCAGCTCAAAGCGCATCGCCTTAAGCGCGAAGCCAAAATCCTCAAAGTGATGCAGGCCCAGCCGCACGGCAGCATGGACGATTGGGTTGAGGTTGCCTATGACGACGTGCCCCCACGCCTGTGGCCGGTCGCCAAACGCTCGCTGCTGGCGCATGTGCAGCGCTTGCAGTCGCTCGGCATGGCCAGCGCGTAAGCCACTATGGGAATCTCAAAATCTGCCCCACCCGATTCACTTTTTCTTCGCCAGCAGCGCTGCCGTTCAGAATCCATTTTCAAATGCTTAAGTTGCGCAGCCGCGATTTGCGCCAGCATGCAGGTTTCTCTGGCGTGTGCTCAAAGCAGTGGGACAGCTCATGAAGAGACGGCTGCCGTTGGCGTCTTAAGCGAGGCTGCCGCTCGCGTTCCGGGCGAGCTCGGGCGCATCTTTCGTTACCCGTTGGATCAAACTGACGAATTCAAGAAATACGCGTTGGGCATTGGGCTGCTTATCTTGTTGGACAAGCCTTTGACGACGCTGTACCAAAAACACGTCGAAGCGCCATGGGTTGGTTTCAGGTTGCCGGAAGCGCCAAAAATATTTCCGCAGGTCATCAGCAGTGGCTCGGATGGTTGGCTGCTGCTTGGCATCGGTGGAACCTACCTTGGCGGGTTGGCAACCGACGACGTGCGCAGCCAAAAAGCGGGTATTGCGGCCACCAAGGCGGTGGCATATTCCTACGTGGTTTCGCAGTTGCTGCTCAAATCGCTGTCGGGCCGCAATCGGCCCAACCCGTCCCTCGGAAACGGGCCGGCGACATCGCCCTACACAGACAACCCTTACGAATTTGGCCGGTCGCAGGGCGTTAAGCCAGACAGTTCATCCGTTGCCACGGCCTTCCCATCATTTCACTTTACCGCCTATTTTGCCGCCGCAAGGGTTTACCAACAGGCCTACGGCAACTCCTGGGTGCCCTATTCACTTTTGGCGCTTGGCCTGGTCTCGGACATCCGCAGCCACCACCACTGGGTCTCCGACATGGCGGCCGGCGCATTGGTTGGCACCCTGATTGGCTCCAGTGTCTCGAGCGATTATTTTGGTGAAAACAGCAAATTGAAGCTTGTGCCTTTGTTATCGCCGCTGGGCGCCGGACTCCTGTTGACCTACACCTATTGATAACCGGCGGATTTGGTGTATCGTTTTGCCAATTCGATTCAATGACAGGAGACATTCATGCACGGCTTGTTCAAGGTTTTGGCGACTTCGATCTTCGCGTTGGCTTTCGCCGCGCCTGTGGCAGCGCAGGCACCGGCTAAAAAGCTGATCCGCATCCATACCGCTGGCCCGGCCGATCTGGGGGTGGACAACACCATGATGGCGCACCAGTTCATGACCTACGTGAACGCCAACTCCGACACCATGGAAGCCAAGTTGTTCCCGGCCAGCCAGCTGGGGCAATCCCGCGAAGTGATCGAAGCCATGCGTTTGGGTTCAGGCGCGTCGGCCACCACTGGCGGGCCGGCTGAATACGCGTCGTTTGTCAAAAAACTCGGCGTCTTGGGCCTGCCCTTCTTGTGGAAGAGTTATGACCACGCCAACGCCGTGCTGGATGGCCCGGTGGGCAAAGAGCTTGAAGGCGACATGGAAAAGTCTGGCTTCAAAGTGCTCTCATGGGCGGTGAGTTGGGGTTACCGCAACGTCGTCACCGCGAAAAAAGAAGTCAAACAAGCGGCTGACCTCAAGGGCCTGAAAATCCGCACGATTCCCACCAAAGTGTTCGTCTCGGCCATCAACGCCATGGGCGCCAACGCCACGCCGATGAACTTCGGCGAAATCTACACCTCGCTGCAAAGCGGCGTGTTGGACGGCTACGAACACACCGCTGCCACCACCATCTCCTTCAAACTCAATGAAGTGGCCTGCTGCATTGCCATGACGCGCCATTTGATGGACCCGACCGTGTTGGTGTTCTCCATGGCCGAATGGCGCAAGTTCAGCGCAGCCGAGCAGGCCGTGATGATGAAGGGTGCCAAGGCCGCCTCCGACATGGTGCGCGCCGCCGCCCCGGAGCGTGAAGCGGAGTCGCTGGCTGCCGTGAAGAAACTCGGCATGAAAGTCAATGAGATGGACACCGGCCCGCTGCTCAAAGCCGCCGTCACAGCGCAAGACGATTTGGCCAAAGAGTTCGGCGCCGAAGCCCTGCTCGCCCAGATTCGCAAGCAGTAAATGGCCCAACGCATTGCGGACGGCATCGACCAGGGTGCCGAGTGGCTGCTGTCGCTCATTTTTGCAACGGCAGTGGTGATTGCGCTGGTTCAGGTGTTTTGCCGTTACGCGCTGAACATGTCCCTGAGCTGGAGCGAAGAGGCGCAAATTTTCGGCCACATCTGGATCGTCTTCCTGGGCATCCCCGTGGCCTACCGGCGCGGCGCGCACATGTACATCGAAACCTACGTTGACAAGTTGCCTGCCACCGCGCGTTCGGTTTTCAATCTGCTGGTGGAACTCCTGTGGGCGGCGTTTGCCGTCTCACTGATGGTTCTGGGCTGGATGGTGGCCCGCGTTGCGCATCTGCAAGAGTCCCCAGGTCTGGAAGTGCCCATGAGTTACCCCTACGCCGGCATGGTGCTGGGCGGCACTTACCTGCTGTTCGTGGCTCTGCGGCGCTTGGGCGGCAAGGCCTGGAAGGTGGTGGCCGCATGATTTGGTTCCTCTTCGCCCTGATGCTGGGCACCATGCTGATTGGCGTGCCGATTCTGCTGTCCATCGCGCTGGTGGGTTATGTGGGCGTGGCGGCAGTGCCCGATTTGGTGCTGCCGCTGTTTGCGCAAAAGATGTTCGCCCAGTTGGATTCCTTCACGCTGTTGGCACTGCCCTATTTCATCTTGGCCGGGGCCTTGATGTCGGCCAGCGGCATGAGCCAGCAACTGGTGGACTTTTCGCGCGTGCTGGTGGGCCACCTACGCGCCGGGCTGGCGCACGCCGCCGTGGTGGCCAGCATGATTTTTGCGGGGGTTTCGGGCTCCAGCACGGCAGACGCTTCGGCCATCTCGGCGATTGTGATTCCGACCATGAAGCGCTCTGGCTACAAGGCCGGTTTCGCCGCCGCGTTGATCGCCACGGCAGGCACGATTGGCGCCATCATCCCGCCCAGCATGGTGATGGTGGTGTATGGCTCCATCGCCCAGGTGTCGATTGGCGGATTATTTCTGGGCGGCATCATTCCCGGCATCTTGGTCGGCCTGTTCCTGATGGTGGTCATCAAAATCTACACCTACCGGCCCGATTACCCGGAGCTGCGCGAGGTTCACGGCAAATTTTCCTGGGCGGCGCTGGGCAAGTCATTGACAGTGGTGTGGCCCGCCTTGATGGGGCCAGTGATCATTGTGGGCGGCATATTGAGCGGCATCTTCACAGCCACCGAGGCCGGTGCCGTGGCTTGCCTGTACGCGTTTTTGCTGGGCACGCTGTATTACAAAAAGATCAAGCTCAAAGATCTGCCGGGCATCTTTTTGGAGTCCGCGATGATGACCACCATGGTCTCGGGCATCATCGCCGTGGCGGGCGCTTCGGGCTGGTTGCTCGGCTATTTGCAGTTCAACGAAGGCGCGCTGAAGTTTGTCACCTCGATGTCGCAAAACCCGACCATCGTGTTGCTGATCGTGGCCGCCGTGATGATTGTGCTGGGCACTTTTGTCGATTCACTGGCGGTGTTGTTGGTGTTTGCGCCCGCCGCCATCCAGATCAGCAAGGTTTATGGCATCGACCCGATCCAGATGGGCCTGGTGATGGTGATGTGCAACCAGATCGGCGCTGTCTCGCCGCCCACTGCGCCCCTGTTGTTCATCACCACCAGCATTGCCAAATGCAGCTTCACGGAGGTGAATAAACACGTCTGGTGGTTCATGTTGGCCGAAACCCTGGTGTTGCTGCTGGTGATTTTCATCCCTGACTTGGCCACCTGGATTCCGCGCAACTACCTGGGCAAATAGGGTGGGCGAACCAATGCGCACGATCCAGGATGTGGCGCGCCACGCCGGTGTCTCGATCAGCACCATATCCAACGTGCTCAACGGGCGCACGGAGCGCATGCGCGGTGAGACCCTGCAACGCGTGCAGGCCGCCATCGCGGCGCTGAACTACCGCCCCAACCGCGCTGCGCGCCAGCTCAAGACCGGGCAGACCGCCATGCTCGGCCTGTTGGTGCCCAGCATCGCCAACCCGATGTATGGCTACATCGCGCGCGAGATCGAAACCGCCGCGCAGGAGCTTTACGGACACCGCGTGTTGCTGGGCAACACCTACCGCAACAAGGCCAAGGAAACTGGCTTTTTCGACGATCTGCTGGCGCATGGCGTGCGCGGCGTCATCGTCATCTCGTCCCTGGTAGACGAACACCATTTTGAATCCGCCGTGGCGCGCGGCCTGGTGATGGTGAGTTACGACCGGCGCGCCACACCCGGCGCAGCCTCGGCCATTGACCACGTTTCTGTGGACAACTTCAAGGCCGGCAAACTGGCCGCTGAACACCTGATCGCCCAAGGCCACCAGCGCATCGCCTTCGCCACAGCCGCGGGCCAGACCATGAGCCGCAGCGAAAAGATCAAAGGTTTCTTTCATGCGGCCGAGCAGGCCGGTTTGAAGCGCCAGACTTCTGTAATTGAAGGGCAGACCGATTCCGAATATGGCGATTCCGAAATGCCAGATGTCGGTCGAAAACTCGCGGCCCGCATGGCGGCAGACCCCAAGCGGCCCACGGGCATCGTCGCGGTGAATGACCTGATGGCGTTTGGCCTCTTGGCGGGTTTTCGCGAAGCCGGGTTGGCTGTGCCCGGTGATGTGTCGGTGGTCGGCATCGACGGCCTGTTTTTGTCACCCTTCTTCAACCCTGGCCTGACCACCGTGCGCGTGCCGGTGCCTGAGATGGCGCGCACGATAGTGCAACGTGTGATCGGCCGCCTGGCAGAACCCAGCATTGCACCCGCTGAGTTTTTGTTTGAGCCGGATTTGCTGCATCGCGAATCGGTGGCCGCACCCAAACCAACCAAACCATCGACTTCCCCAACCCGAACCAAATCATGAATCGACCCCTAATCCTCCTCACCCACGGCCCGCACGCGCTGGCCCACTACTACGGCCCACGCGCCCTGGCCGGCCTGGAGGCGCTGGGCGAGGTGCGGCGCAACAACACCGACGAGGTGCTCAGTGCCAACGACCTGGTGAAGTTGGCCGAGGGCTGCGACATCATCGTGAGTTACCGCGTGCAGCCCGGAAGCGCCGAATTGCTGCAACGCCTGCCACAACTGCTGGCGTTTTGCCGCTGCGCCGTGGACATTCGCAACGTGGACGTTCCCGCCGCGTCGGCCAGTGGCATCTTGGTCACCCAAGCCAGTGCCGGTTTCAAAACTTCTGTGGCTGAATGGATCGTGGGCGCGATGATTGACCTGGGCCGCAGCATCACCTACGCCGCAACGGCCTACCACCAAAGCCAAGTGCCCGAAGCGCGCATGGGCCGCGAACTCAAAGGCGCCACACTTGGTTTGATCGGGTTTGGGCAGATTGCCCGCACGCTGGCGCCCATCGCGCACGCCCTGGGCATGAAGGTTTTGATCCACGATCCGTTCGCCGCCTTCACTGTCGCCGACGGCACAGCGGCCACTTTCTCGGAAGTCCTTGCGCAATCGGATTTCGTCGTGCCTCTGGCCACCGCCACCCCCGACACTGAAAACCTGATCAACGCCGCCGCCTTCGCCGCCATGAAACCCGCCGCGTATTTTGTCAACGCCTCGCGTGGCAACCTGGTCGATGAGGCGGCCTTGTTGGACGCGCTCAATCGCGGCCTGATTGCCGGCTGCGCCATGGACGTAGGCCGCGCTACCGACCAGATGCCCACGCCCGCCTTGGCCGCGCACTCGCTCGTTATCGCCACACCGCATATCGCCGGGCTCACCTTGCCCGCCATCGAACACCAGTCGATGGAAACCGTGCGCCAGGTGGCGGAAATCTTGCAAGGGCGTTTTCCAGTGGGCAGCGTCAACGCCGATGCAGCAAGCCGATTGCGCGCCTGGGCTAAACAGAGGTGAATATCTGCTCATGAACTGCGATTGCCATATCCACCTCTACGAAGGCCACTACCCGCTGGCGGCCAGCGCCACGTTCAAGCCGCCGGTGGCGCCCGTGTCGGCCTACCGCGAGGTGCAACAAGCATTGGGCTTGCAGCGGGTGATTCTGGTGCAGCCCACGGGGTATGGCTTTGACAATAGCTGCGTGATGGACGGCTTGGCCCAACTCGGCGCGGATGTGGCGCGTGGCATTGTGGTTGTCAAACCCGAAGTCACCGACACCGAACTGCGCCGCCTGCACGACCGAGGCGTGCGCGGCGTGCGTTTCATGATGTTGGCGGGCGCAGGCGGCCTGCTCGATTGGGCGGCGCTGGATGCGTTTGCACCGCGCCTGGCTGCGTTGGGTTGGTGTGCCAACCTGCAACTCGATGGCCGCGATTTGCCCCGTTACAAAGCGCAAATCGACCGCTTGCCGTGCAAGGTGGTGATCGACCACATTGGCAAGTTTCTGGAGCCGGTGGCCGTGGATCACCCGGCGTTCCTCGCGCTCCTTGAAATTTTGGCGCGGCCCCAGCGCTGGGTGAAGTTATCTGGCGCGTATGAGACCTCGAAGATCGGGCCGCCGCACTTTGACGACGTGTCCCTACTCGCCAAAGCCCTGGCCCAGGCGCACCCCGACCGCTGCCTGTGGGCCAGCAACTGGCCGCACCCCAACCGCAACCCCTTGCCCTCGAATTCGCTGATGTTGTCGCTGCTGGAAGAATGGGCGCCGGACGCGGCAGTGCGGGAGAAAATATTGGTGCACAACCCCGCGCGACTTTATGGGTTTTGAGCGCTGAGAGGCGCTGTTGGGCGCTCAATTGACGGCACTTGCGTCGATTGCAATGCTATATTTAATATAGCTAACAACCTATATTATTCGTGACTTGGAGGCCGAATTTTCATAAATTCTTGCCAAAAACCTACCAGGGTGAAAAATCAACCCCAAATTGGGTACGATAGTGCGCAATCAAGCGCGGCCCGCGCAGTCGCCCGCTACAAGTCGTATTCACCCGGCGTATCCGGCAAGATCGACAAATCCAGCGGACGCACCGCGCCCATCCACATCGCGCGGTCGCGGTGGTCTGCCAAATCGGAGTCGCTGATCGGGTGGATGAACACGACCAGGCCGTTGCGGTGCATCGACAGCCACGGAATCACCTCGCCAAACAGCGCAGGCCTGAAGGCGAGCTGGCAACTCCAATCGGGGTGCGGGCCCACCGGTTTTTCATGAACGCGGCCCATCTTCAGCGGAAATTTGGCGGCGGCGGCTTCACACAGGGCGCGCGCCTGCGCCACCGTGGCAGCGTTGAAATACACATGGGCATGAAAGCCGTGGATGGTGGGCGTGGTGAGAGTTACCATGGCCGCAATGATCGCAGAACGCCGCCCCAGCCGCAGCCCCGGCCCAAGAAGCCCCACCGGCAAACCGTCCGCCCCACCTGCCACCCCATCGCGAGAAGGCCAACGTCTCTCCAAGGCCGTGATGGCATTGAAGGGCTGCTCGCGCCGCGACGCCGAAAGTTTCATCGAAGGCGGCTGGGTCAGCGTGGATGGCCGGGTGGTCGAAGAGCCGATGTTCCGGGTGTCCGAGCGGGGCGATCAGCGGGTTGACATCGACCCAAAGGCGAGCCTGTTGGAACTCGCCAGCATCACGCTGCTGCTGCACAAGCCGCCTGGATTTGACACGATGGCGGCGCTGGGCGCCCAACGACCCCAGGGGCGCGGGCACGGGGCCGTTGACCCGGCACAGCGACTGCTCAACGGGAGCACCCATTTCGCGCAGGGCCCTTCACAGGGCGCTTCGAAAGAGCGTGTGCTCAAACGCCACTTCGCAAACCTCAGTGCCTGCGTGCCGCTGGAAACTGCCGCCAGCGGCCTCGTCGTGTTCACGCAAGACTGGCGCGTGGCGCGCAAGCTGCTGGATGACGCGGCCTTGATGGAGCATGAGTTGATGGTCGAAGTGGCCGGCGCAGTCTCGCCCGAGGCGTTGCAAAAACTCAATCACTCCGGTAAAAAGGAAGACGCCGCCGTGCCGCCTGTGAAAGCCAGCATCAGCAGCAATTCAGACACGTCAACGCGCCTGCGTTTCGCCATCAAAGGGGTACAGCCCGGTTTGATCGCGTGGCTGTGTGAGCGCGCTGCCCTTGAAATTCAGAGCATGAAACGCATTCGCATCGGGCGTGTTGGCCTGGGCCAGGCACCCGTGGGTCAATGGCGGTATTTGCAGGCGCATGAGCGGTTTTAGACAGGCCCCCACGCTTGTCACTGCGTGTACTGCGCTGCCCCCCGAGGGGGCTAATTTTTCTTGGGGCGGCCCGGCGAAAAATTACCCCCCACGCTTGTCACTGCATGTATTTCGCTGCGGAAAATAGTGTGAAGCCCACCGATAAGCCGGATTCTGTGGCCTTCAAGGCAACCCGAAAGTTGCCCGAAAGGTGACTGCCATTACTCTGGGCCGCTGGTCGCCCAGCGGCTCGGTGCTACCTACCCGCCAACTCCGGGGGCCCCGGTCATGGCGCTGCGGCGAACCGCCTCGCTTTGCGTTGGCCTACTTGGTATTGCTGCGCGTAGAGATTGCCCGTTTCACCCGCACTTCAGTTGCCCAAAATGCGACTCGTCTCTGTTGCTCTGATCCTCACCTTATAACTTTGGCTTGC
>JANOYE010000323.1:0-20762 GCA_031428695.1 Rhodoferax sp.
ACCAAAACGCACCTTGCCTTGCGGCGAGTCGGACTTGAGCAGGCCGCGCTTCACCAGCGCGCCCAGCGCGTCCGTGGCGCCCCGGTCGCTCATGCCCAGCATGGCCTTGAAGTCGCCCCGCGCCATCTCTTCACCACTCAAAAACAGGTAGTGCAGGCCGCGCAATGACTCCTGGCGAACGCCTGATTTTTCAACGGTGGCCTCAAACATCAGGCAGGCCTGCAGGCGGGCCATCAAGGTTTCAAAGTCCAGCATGCCGGCCATGAAGTTCACCTGGTCCTGGCAAACGCCCAGCACGTACTCTGCCCAGGCGATCAGCGCTTGCTCGCTCAGGTTGCCACGCCCATCCAGGTCACCCCGGCGCAGGCTGTCGGCATCGGCCAGCAGCGCGTAATAACGCTCGGTGTTGCGGGCGAACCCGCGCAACGGCGACCACAGCCCACCCGTATAACCCATGGCGCTCAACCACGTGTGGGTGTGCAGGCGCATCACCCGCCCATTGCCATCAACAAAGGGGTGAACCCAGCCCAGGCGCTGGTGGGCGCAGGCCATGGCGACCAGAGCGGCCTCACCCCGACGCACATCGCCGCAACAGGAGCCCCAGCGCTGCAAAAACGCGGGCACGCTGGCAAACGCCGGCGCGACATGCTGGCCCACCTGCACCTCGCGCTGGCGCAGTTGCCCAGGCACGATGGCCTCGCCTTCATCGGTGAGCAAATCACCCGCTGGCAAGCGGCCAAACAGCTCCTGGTGCATGACCTGCACCGCCTCTGCCGAATACAGCGCGCGCGCCGTCGCCACCGGTGTAACGCTGCTCCAGCGCCGCTTCGGCTTCAATGTGCGCCACCGCCAGGCGCTGCTTGGCGGCCAGCTTGGCGTCATTGGCGAAGTCTTTGCGCAGCGCCTGCTCAATCTCATGCGGGCGGGTGTGCTGGCCCTCTATGCGGTTGGTGTAGTAGGAATTCATGCTGCGCAACAGGGTGCGCAACTCCGGCGGCACGCGCGTGCCGGCCAGCAGCGTGGCGGCACGGGACAGGTCGTGCGCCCTGGCCAGCAGCGGCTCCATGCGCGCATCGGCGGGCATCAAAGGCTCAAACGGGTGGGGCTGCGTATACATACCCTTATTTTGCCAAGTTATTAGAACTTGTAAATGCTTGATTTAGATAGTGTTTGATAAAAATCCGCCAAGATTTTTGCCAACTATTTTGCCAACTGGTTAATCAACCTTCAATTGGGCTGGCCCCGCATCCGCGCGAACACCAAGCATTCAGGTAGATGGGGCAGTCAACACGGCGTTGGGCGCTCAAAATAGAAGTTTTTTATTTTACTTGATATATTAACGATATTTCAAGACTTTAAGTCACGTAAAAATTACGTATTTCGCTATTAATAATTAACTTAAATTGATTAAAAATAATTCGAAAAATAATTTATACTACTTATTATTAGATTTTCTCCAAGCCGCAAAATCATCCTTCGACTTCTGCTCGGTCGGCGGGTACAGCCCCAAAATTGACCGCCTCTGGTTCTGCGCCGTGTCGGTCACAAACACCGCGCAAGACGGGCATTCTTCCAACGCCTTGCGCTTGAGTTCGCAACGACGATCCCCGCAGGCAGGCGAATGACCAGCTCGTCCATGGACAGCCTGCCACAGAACTAGCGAAAGAATCAGCTGACCAGCACCACTTGCCCCGCCATCGTTTGGTCAATCGCGGGCAACAGACGTGGCGACAGCAGCCGCAAGGTCCCGCAGCAAGCGCCAATCCACGCATTCGTCGAGCAACACACGCATGACGCTCAAGCCTCGGTCAGACTCGCATACCGTTCTGCCGCTTCCAGAAACGCCAGCACTTTGCTGCGCTTTACCGTTGGGAAACCTTCCAAAAAATCGTCGATGGATTCACCTGCCTGCAAATACTCAACCAGGGTGTGCACCGGCACACGCGACCCAGAAAACACAGGCGTGCCGCCCATGATGTCGGGCTGGCATTGAATGAACGTGGATTGCATGGTGACACTCCTTGCCGATGGCTGTTTGCGCCGAAGAACTTGTAAAGCTGAATATTACGCCAGGCAAGCTCAACGGTTCTTGGCTTTTCTCCAAGCCGCAAAATCATCCTTCGACTTCTGCTCGGTCGGCGGATACAGCCCCAAAATCGAGCGGCCATGGTTTTGCACCATGTCGGTCACAAAGTCTTCAAAAACCGTCATCTCGACGGCCTCGGCGGCAATCTCGTCAGCGATGTGCGCGGGGATCACGACCACACCTTCGGCGTCGCCCACAATCACATCGCCGGGGAACACGGGGGCGTCGCCGCAGCCGATGGGCACGTTGATGTCCATGGCCTGATGCACCGTGAGGTTGGTGGGCGCAGCGGGGCGGTTGTGGTAGGTGGGGAAGGGCAGTTTGGCCATTTCGGGCGAGTCGCGAAAACCACCGTCTGTCACACAGCCGGCAACGCCGCGCACCATCAGGCGGCTGATCAAGATCGCCCCGGCGGAAGCGGCGCGCGCGTCTTTGCGGCTGTCAATCACAAACACCGCGCCGCGCGGGCAGTCTTCCACGGCCTTTCGCTGCGGGTGGGCGCGGTCTTGAAACACGCTGATGCCGTTCAGGTCTTCACGCGCCGGGATGTAACGCAGCGTGAAGGCCTCACCCACCATGTTCGGCAAATCGGCGTTGATGGGGCGCACGTCTTGGATGTATTGGTTGCGGAAACCCTTTTTGAAGAGCGCGGTGCAGATCGTGGCCGTGCTGACGGTTTTGAGTTTGGCGCGGGTGGCGTCTGAGAGTTTTGTCATGGTGCTTAGGTTGGCTGTGGTGGTTGATCAAAGGATGGCGGTGCTTCGCGTTAGGGCCTTGCGCAAAGCGAGATCATGGCAGGGCAACGCCAAGTTTTCCAGCCCATTGCGAGAGCGCCGCCCAAGTGTCGGCGTCGAAGGCAATGCCGTCTTGTTGCGCTGCTGCGATGCCGCGCGCCGCCTGGTCGCCGGGCATTCGCACGGGCTGGGCCGGGTTGATGGGCTTGTTGCTGCGGCAGCGGTCGGAGAGGTAGTCCATCTGCTCGGCGAACACGTCCGCGCCAGAAAACGACTCGGGCGAGATCACCTGTACGAAGGTGCTGCCGCCCCAGCGTTTGGGCGCGTCTTTGCGGCCATGCCCCGAAAGGCCTTGCGAGAGGGCTTCGACCATCAACGACAGGCCGAAGCCTTTGTGGCCGTATTCCGCGCCGCCCATCAGTTGCAGGGAACCGCGCGGCGCTGTGTGTTCCAGCACCGCCGGGTCGCGCGTGGGCACGCCGTGGGCGTCGGTGTGTACCAGCAATCGGGCGACGCTGGCGGCTTTGTCGGCCTCCATACCCGCCTTTTCAAACAGGCTTTCGGCAAAGCTTTCCAGCTGCTTGACGTCAAATCGTTCCATGCTTGAATCGCTCAAAACAAGTGCGGGCTTACGCCGTCCCTTCAATCTCCTTGCCTGCCTTCTCGATCACTGCGTTCCAGCGTTTGCGTTCGCCAGCCAGGAAGGCGCTGAGTTCGGCGGGCGTGGAGGTCAACACCTCTGCACCAGCGGCGACCAGGCGGCCGCGCACATCGGGCGAGCGGATCACGCTGATCAAGGCCGCGCCGAGTTTTTCAACCTGCGCTTTGGGCATCGTCGCCGCCACGCCCACACCTTGGTAGGAGCCGGATTCAAACGTGGGCAAGCCTTGTTCGGCAATGGTCGGCATGTGGCCGACCAGCGCCATGCGCGTTTTTTTGCTGATGCCAATCACCTTGAGGCGCCCAGCGTTCACCAAGGGCAGCGTGGCCAACATGCCGTTCAACACCACATGGGTCACGCCCGCTGCGGTGTCAGCAATCGACTGCGCGCCGCCCCGGTAGGGCACGTGGGTCCACTTCATGCCGGTGAGTTGGGCGAGCTCGACCATGCCCAAATGGTTGGGTGAACCCGCGCCGCTGCTGGCAACGTTGAGTTTGGTCTTTTGGGAGAACTCGACCATCTCCTTGACGTTGTTGAAGGGGAGCGAGGGGTGCGCCACCAGCATGTGCGGCGAATAGGCCAAAAGTGTCACGCCCTGCAAGTCGCCGGGTTTCCAGTTCAAGTCTTTGTACAAAAGCGGGGCCAGCGCGACCGAGCCCATGTCGCTGAGCACCATGGTGTGGTTGTCGGCGGCCAGCGCCGCCACACCTACGCCGATGTTGCCGTTGGCGCCGGTGCGGTTCTCCACCACCACGGTGGTTTTGAGCAGCTCGCCCAAGGGGTTCCCGATGATGCGGGCAATGGCGTCTGAGGTGCCGCCGGGCGCAAACGGGATGATGATTTTCAGCGTTTGGCTCGGCCAGGCGGTTTGGGCGTGGGCGCTGATGCCGCTGGCGGCAAGCGCGCTTGCGGCAGTGGTGGTGAGGACTTGGCGACGGTTCAGCATGGGCACTCTTGGTTGGTTAGGTTTTCAAATGGTGGTAATTGGGTTCTGACCCCAATTCTTTTTAGTAGATCACCGGCTCTGAAACCGGTGCGCCAAACGAGGTTTCGAGGTAGTCAAAATCGCAGCCTTGGTCGGCCTGCAAAATGTGTTGGCTGAACATGTAGCCGTAACCGCGCTCGAAGCGTTTGGGTGGCGGCACCCAGGCGGCGCGGCGGGTGGCCAGCTCGGCATCGGAGATTTGCAGGTTGATGCTTCGGTTCGGCACATCCACGGTGATCAAGTCGCCGTTTTGCACCAGGGCCAGGTTGCCGCCAATGTAGGACTCGGGCGACACGTGCAGGATGCAGGCGCCGTAACTGGTGCCGCTCATGCGGGCGTCTGAGATGCGCAACATGTCACGCACGCCTTGTTTCACCAGTTTGGTCGGTATCGGCACCATGCCCCACTCGGGCATGCCGGGGCCGCCTTGGGGCCCCGCGTTGCGCAGGATCATGATGTGGTCTTCCGTCACGTCCAAGTCCAAATCGTCCACGGCTTTTTTCAAACTCGGGTAGTCGTCAAACACCATCGCCGGGCCGGTGTGTTGGAGAAATTTTTGTGCGCAGGCGCTGGGTTTGATGACGCAACCGTTGGGCGCGAGGTTGCCTTTGAGCACGGCCAGCGCGCCTTCTTGGTAGATGGCGTTGGCGAGCGTGCGGATCACGTCGTCGTTGTGGACTTCAGCGTCGGCGATGTTTTCGCCGACGGTGTGGCCGGTCACCGTCATGGCGTCCAGGTGCAGCAAGTTGCCGTCGCGCAGGCGCGCCATCAGGCCGCGCATGCCACCCGCTTCGTAAAAGTCTTCCATCAAATAGGTGTCGCCGCTGGGGCGGATGTTGGCGATCACCGGCACTTTGCGGCTGAACGCATCGAAGTCGTCCAGCGAGATGGCGCAGCTTCTGCCGTCGGCCCCCGTGCCCGCGCGCCGCGAGATCGCCACCAGGTGGATGATGGCATTGGTCGAGCAGCCTTCGGCCATCGCCACCGTGACCGCGTTTTCAAAATTTTGGCGCGTCAACATGCGCGCGGGCGTGAGGTCTTCCCACACCATATCGACAATGCGCCGCCCGCACTGGGTGGCCATGCGCTGGTGGTTGGAGTCCACCGCCGGGATTGAGGAAGCGCCCGGCAGCGTCATGCCCATGGCTTCAGCAATGCCCATCATGGTCGCGGCAGTGCCCATCGTCATGCACGTGCCGGCGCTTCGAGCAATGCTGCTTTCGATTTCGATCCACTGCTTGTCGCTGATATTGCCAGCACGGCGCTCGTCCCAATATTTCCAGGCATCAGAGCCCGAGCCGAGTTTTTTGCCCTTCCAGATGCCGTGCAACATCGGCCCTGCGGGCAGGTAGATGCATGGCAGGCCCATGCTGAAGGCGCCCATCAACAGGCCGGGCGTGGTTTTGTCGCAGCCGCCCATCAGCACCGCGCCGTCCACCGGGTGGCTGCGCAGCAACTCTTCGGCTTCGATGGCCAAGAGGTTGCGGTACATCATCGTCGTGGGTTTGACGAAACTCTCTGAGAGCGAAATGGCGGGCAGCTCCAATGGGAACCCGCCCGCTTGCAATACGCCGCGTTTGACTTCTTCCACGCGCTGTTTGAAGTGCGTGTGGCAGGTGTTGGTGTCGCTCCAGGTGTTCAAGATGGCGATCACCGGTTTGCCGGCCCAATCAACCTGGTCATAACCCATTTGCATGGCGCGCGAGCGGTGGCCGAAGGCGCGCAGGTCGTCGGGGGCGAACCAGCGGGCGGATCTGAAGTCGGCGGCGGCTTTGCGTGAGTCGCCTTCGGCTTTGCGGGGGTTTGGTTTGGCTGGGTGTGTCATGGCAGTTGGGCTGTGAACGGTGCGCCACGTGGGTGACGCTGAATGGTCAATGGTGATTCGTCCTATGGTATGACGAATCGGCCCTGTACACCGTGAGGGAAACTCTAGGAGCCTGGCAGCGGCCCGCTAAACTGGTTGCTCACGTGTGCCGGCCATCTGCCGGCCCAAAGGACAACATGGTGACCCTCCAGCAGCTTTTTGGCATCGACTTGGCCGTGATCCAAGCCCCCATGGCAGGTGTGCAAGGCAGCGCCATGGCCATCGCCGTTTGCAACGCGGGCGGTTTGGGCTCGCTGCCGTGCGCCATGTTGAGTCTGCCCGCGCTGCGCCAGGAGCTGGAGGCATTGCGGCACGGCACCACAAAACCGTTCAACGTCAACTTTTTTTGCCACACGCCGCCCGTGCCGGATGCAGCCCGTGAAGCGGCTTGGCGCACCGCGCTTGCGCCCTATTTTGAAGAACACGGCATTGACGCCGCCAGTGTGCCCAGCGGCGCAGGGCGGATACCGTTTAGCCACGAGGCGGCTGACATTCTGGAGGCCGTCAAACCCGCCGTGGTGAGTTTCCACTTTGGCTTGCCGCCGCCCGATTTGCTGGCACGGGTGCGCGCCTGGGGCAGCAAGATCATTTCTTCGGCGACCACAGTCGATGAAGCCCGCTGGCTGGAAGCGCATGGCGTGGACGCCGTCATCGCGCAGGGCCTGGAAGCCGGTGGCCACCGGGGCATTTTTCTCTCAAGCGACCTCAGCACCCAGGTGGGCACCTTCGCCCTCTTGCCGCAGATCGTGCGGGCGGTGAAGTGCCCGGTGATCGCGGCGGGCGGCATCGCTGACGCGCGCGGTGTGGCCGCCGCCCTGGCCCTGGGCGCGGCAGGCGTGCAGGTGGGCACCGCCTACCTGTTGTGCCCGGAGGCGACCACCAGCGCCATTCACCGCGCCGCGCTGCAAAGCGACGCTGCTCGCCACACCGCGTTGACCAATCTTTTCACTGGCCGGCCAGCGCGCGGCATCCTGAACCGGGTGATGAAAGAACTCGGCCCTGTCAGCAACGCACCGCCCGCTTTCCCCTTGGCTACCGCTGCCATGGCACCGCTGCGGGCCAAGGCCGAAGCGGCGGGGTTGGGCGACTTCACGCCGCTCTGGTCCGGGCAGAACGCGAGCGGCTGCAAGGAGATTCCAGCGGCCCAGTTGACACGCGAGCTGGCGGGGCTGGCTTAATCACAGCGCCGTTGGCACTCTGGTAGATTGCCCAAATGCTTACCGCCACCCAACAACTCGCCTGGCAGCAGGACGGCTGCCTGGTGCTGCCAGGCTTCAACACGTCGCAAGAAATCGCCGCCCTGCGCCAACGCGCGCTGGAGATTGTTGACTGCTTTGACCCAATGGAATCCAAAACCGTCTTCACCACCAACGACCAAACCCGCACGGCGGATGATTACTTCATGGGCTCTGCCGCCACCATCCGTTGCTTCTTCGAGGAGGAAGCGTTTGATACGCAGGGCGAGTTGAAACAGGCCAAGGTGTTGTCGATCAACAAAATCGGCCATGCGCTGCATGACCTCGACCCGATCTTTGACGCCTTCTCCCGCACCGGCGCGCTGGCGCAACTGGCGGCGGATTTAGGCTTGGCCGAGCCGCAAATCTGGCAGTCGCAGTACATCTTCAAACAACCCGGCATCGGCGGCGAAGTGCGCTGGCACCAAGACGCCACGTTTTTTGAGACCACGCCCATCACCGTCACCACATTTTGGTTTGCGCTGGAAGACGCCACACTCGAGAACGGCTGTTTGTGGGCCGAGCCGGGCGGGCACCGAGGGCAGCGTGGGGTATTGCGGGAGCGGTTTGTGAGGACCGACGCCGCAAAAAACGGCGTTGCACGCAGCCCCGTCGCCATGGAAAAACTCGACGCCACGCCCTGGCCCGATGCATCCAACGCAGTGGCCCTTGAAGTCGCCGCCGGTTCTCTCGTCGTCTTCCACGGCCTGCTGCCCCACTACAGCGCCGCCAACCGCTCAGCGCGCTCCCGCCACGCCTACACCTTGCACATCACCGATGGCCGATCGGTGTATTCGCCGCGCAATTGGCTGCAACGCGGCGCGGCGATGCCGGTGCGGGGGTTTTGACGGCATCCATCGGGCAAACCGCGCCCGCCAGTCACTACATTTTTTATAGCTGCTTAGGCACATTATTCGTGACTTGGAGGCTGATTTTTCATAAATTTCTTCCAAATTTCGACATTTCGATAGTTTTGTTAATATGTATGTTAATTATTTGTTTTCCAACTTTTGACCATCCATATCAACCACCGCGCGAAGCAGCAGCCCTCTGAGCCACACCAAGCCGGGGTCGTTGGTGCGGTACTTGTGCCACTGCATCGCCTGCTCCATCTTGGGCAACGCCACTGGCACGTCCAGCAGCGCCACCGGCAGGAAACGCTGCGCATGAAGCGCTAGGCGGCGATGCACGGTGGCGATGCGATGGGTGCCGACCACCAGCGACAGGGCGCCGACAAAACTGAAGGTGGCCACCTCCACCCGCCGCGTCACCCCTTGGCGCTGCATGGCGGCGCCTTCAAACGAAGGCGCGGCGCCGGGCGGCTGCATCACCACATGGCCGGCATTTTGGTAAACGCCCAGCGTCAACGCCTTGCGCGCCAGCGGGCTGGCTGACCAGACGATGCAACAAAAGTCTTCTTCCAGCAGCGCATCGGTCGGGTGGTCGGGCGAGCAGTAGATTTGCGGGATGATCAGCAGATCGGCCTCGCCGCGCTCCAGCAGGCGCTGCGGCTGGTTGACCTGCGGCAAGAAGTGAAAACGCACGCCAGCCGATTCTGCAGCCGCCAGCGCCAACACGTGCGGCATCAGCGTGACCATGGTGTAGTCCGACACAAAAATCCGGAACTCGCGGTCTGATTTGGCGGCGATGAATTCGGGTTTGGCGCTGATGGTGGCGTCCACCCGCACCAGCACATCTCGCACCGCGTCTTGCAGGCTTTCAGCGCGCGGCGTGCGTTCCATCTTGCGGCCCACCTGCACCAGAAGCTCGTCGTCAAAATGCTCGCGCAAGCGGGCCAGGGCATTGCTCATGGCCGACTGGCTCATGTTCAGTTGCTCGGCCGCGCGGCTGATGCTTTGCAGGGACAACATCGCATCCAGTGCGACGAGCAAATTCAAGTCAAGTCTTTTGAAACGCATGGAAAAAAGTCAAAACAAGGGTTAACCCAAATAGTATTGACAAACCAGATTTGAAGCATCCATACAAACCATTGGGCAAATAGTGTTTATCTGCCTAAAGTTGCCGGATGTTCAAGTATTTCCCCACCAACTACGTCTGGAATTTGAGCGTAGACCTGGCCATTGAAATGGGCGCGCGCATCGGCGAGATCGAGGCCATGTGCGCCCCTCTGCAAGACGCGGCCAAGCAACCGGATGCGGCTGGCACCAAGGCCTTTCGCGAAACCTGGGTCAAGATGGCCGACAACTTGTGTGAGTTGGCCGCTGAAGACGAAGCCGCGGGCCGCATGATTTCAGCCGGTGACAAATATGGCCGCGCCGCCACCTACATGCTCACCGCCGAACGCTTGCAAGCCCATGGCGCGCCGGGGCGCACCGCCCTGTACGCCCGCACGATGGAAGTGTTTGCCAAAGGCCTGAAGCTGGCCGGTGAAAACTGCGTGCGGGTGGAGATTCCTTATGGCAATGCGCACGTTTCAGGTTTGTACGTGCGCGCAGAAAAAACCGCTGGCAAAGCCCCGCTCTTGGTACAGGTCAACGGGCTGGACTCCACCAAGGAGATGAAATACCGCGTCGGCCTGCCGCGCTGGCTGGCCGCGCGTGGTGTCTCGTCGCTCCTGATCGACCAGCCCGGCACCGGCGAAGCGCTGCGCCTGCACCACCTGGCGGCCACTTTTAACAGCGAAATCTGGGCCAGCAAGGTGGTGGACTGGATCGAGTCCAACCCGCAGATGCAACACGAAGTCGATGCCAAACGCATCGGCCTTGAAGGTGTGTCGCTGGGCGGTTATTACTGCCCGCGCGCCATCGCTTTCGAGCCGCGTTTCGCCATGGGTGTGTGTTGGGGCGCCAACCACGACTGGCGCGACGTGCAGAAAAAACGCCTGCTCAAAGAAGGCAGCTTCCCGGTGCCGCACTATTGGGAACACGTGCGCTGGGTGTTTGGCGCGAAAGACCACGACGACTTCATGCGCCTGGCCGAGAACATGCATCTCGATGGCGTGTTGGACCGCATCAAGGTGCCGTTTTTGGTGACGCACGGCGAGAAGGACTCCCAAATCCCGCTGGCCTGGGCGCATCGCACTTACGAGCAATTGGTGAACTCGCCCAAACGCGAGTTGAAAATTTTCACCGAACGCGAAGGCGGCTGCCAACATTCGAGTTTCGACAACTCGGCCAACGCCGGGGCTTACATCGCCGACTGGGTGGCCGAGGTGTTGGGCGGGCGCGTGGCGTGAACCGCGGCAAGCCACTCAACAAGCGGTGCAGCAAGTTTGCTGCGCTAATGACAGTGATAGTGAAAGGAAATCCCCCATGAATATTGTTGGACTCGACGCATTGGTGTTCGGCGTGGACGACGTAGCCGCCTGCACCCAGTACCTGATTGACTACGGGCTGGACGCCAGCAACTTGAGCGCCTCTGGCGGGCGCTTTGAATCGCAAGACGGCTCGTGTATTGTGGTGGCGCACAAAGACGACGCGTCTTTGCCGCCCGCGCTAGGCACCGCCAGCATGTTGCGCAAAACCATTTACGGCGTGCGTGACACCGCAACCTTGGACGCGATTGCCGCCGAGCTGGGCCGAGACCGCGCCGTGCGCCGCCTGGCCAATGGGGCTGTCGAGTCGGTGGACGACATGGGTTTCACCCTCGGCTTCCAGTTGTCCGCCAAACGCGTCGTCACCTCTGCCGCTGAATTCGTCAACGCGCCAGGCGCGCCGGTGCAGCGCCCGGTGAACCACGTGGCCGTCAACGACCACGCCGTCATCAAGCCACGTTCGCTCTCCCACGTGGTGTATTTCGTGCCCGACACCGCCCGCGCAGAGGCCTTTTATGTGCAGCGCCTGGGCTTCACCTGTACTGACCGCCTGATGGGCGCAGGGCCCTTCTTGCGCCCTGCTGGCAGCCACGAGCACCATTGCCTGTTCATGCTGCAAACGCCACCCTTCATGAAGGGCGTGGAGCACTTCACCTTCCATTTGAATGGCCCCACCGAACTGATGCAGGCCGGCACTCGTTTTGTCAACAAGGGGTATGAGTCGTTCTGGGGGCCGGGCCGCCACAAGCTCGGCTCCAACTGGTTTTGGTACTTCAACAGCCCCTTAGCCTGCCATGTGGAATACGACGCCGACATGGATCTGCATGACGACACCTGGGTGCCCCGCGAAATGCCGATGGGCGCCGACAACTCGCAGCTCTTCTTGCTCCAACACCGCGAGAAGTGGGCGCCGGGGCCGCCACCGCCCGGCGCTGCAGGCGGCCCGTCCGCGCATTGATGACAGATGCACCCCGTGCCCGCGCCGACCATGTTGTGCCGTGTCCAAGACTTGCCAGACGGCGATTCGCGCGGCTTTGACCCGCTCTTCGCCGGGCGCGACTCGTGCATTGCGGTGCGGCAAGGCGCGCGTGCATTCACCTACCAAAACGCCTGCCCGCATGTCAATGGCTCGCCGCTGGCGTGGCGCAAAGACCAGTGCCTCAATGCAGCCAAAAGCCACATTGTGTGCAGCGGCCACGGCGCGCTTTTTGACATCCACACTGGGGTTTGTACCCTCGGGCCGTGTGTCGGCGAGCGGCTCAAAACGATAGAAAATTCAATTGACAGCGTCGGTCAAGTTCACTTGCATTTCAACACTTTGGAGACAACACCATGGCATTCACCCTGAACAAAAAACTCACCCGCCTTGCGGTGGCCACTGCCGTCGCGCTTTTGGGCGCAGGCTCGGCCAGCGCCCAGCAAGAAATCAAAATCACCATCTGTTCAGGCCAGGCGCCGGTGTTCCCGTTTATCCGGCAGATCACGCAAACGCTGATTCCTACTGTGAACGCAGAGCTGGCCAAAACCGGCAAAACCAAAATCACCTGGAACGAGGCTTACGGCGGCACCTTGGCAAAAATCGGCGGCGAGTTGGAGGCCGTAGAACAGGGCATATGCGACATGGGCAACGTCGGCACGGTGTTCCACGCGGCGAAGATGCCGCTGCAACAGGTGTCGTTCGTCACCCCCTTCGGCCCCACCGATGCGCGTGTGGTGACCAAGGTGATGAACCAAATGAACCGCAGCAACCCGGCCTTGGCCGCTGCCTGGGAAAAGCAGAACCAGGTATTTTTGGTGGGCCTTGCGGTTGACGATTATTCGCTCATGGCCAAGTTCCCGGTGGCCAAATTCGAAGACGTGGCGGGCAAGAAAATCGCCAGCTCGCCGGTGCCGCTTTCGTGGCTCAAGGGCACGGGCGCCTCTGGCGTGGTGTCGGGCTTGCCTTCGTATTACAACGACATGAAATCCGGCGTGTTTGATGGCGTGCTCACCTTCATCAGCGCGGCAGTACCGATCAAGTTGTTTGAAGTGGGCCCGTTCCTCACCCAAACCGGCATGGGCTCCACTTTTCCCGGTGGCATCTCGGTCAACAAAGCGGTGTGGGACAAGGTCGGCCCCGAAGTGCAGGCGGCATTGCGCAAAGGGGGCGACGCCTACGCCGTCGCCTACGAAGCGGACTTGCAGGCCCGCTTGGCGGGCGCCGAAGCTGCCTACAAGGCTGGCGGCGGCAAAGTGGCCCCATTGAGCGAGGCTGAAAAGGTGCGCTGGGCCAAAGCCATTGAGAACCCCACCAAGGCCTGGGTCGCTCAAGGCGGCCAGCCCGCGCGTGATGTGCTCAAAGCCTACATGGATGCCATGCGCACAGAAGGGGTGAAGTTCGCCCGCGAGTGGGACAAAGAGTGAGCCTTGGCCCGGCCAAGCCGGACTCCGTGTTTGGCTGGGTCACCCGCATCATGAATGTGCTGGGCACCAGCATGGTGATGTTCATCATGCTGGTGGTGTTGACCGACGTGGCGGGCCGCTTCCTGTTCAACAAACCCTTGACCGGCACGCCCGAAATTGTGGCGATGTCGATTGCCGTCATTGTGTATTTGCAGTTCCCCAGCACCCTGCGCGCCGGGCGTGTCATCAGCGCCGACGGGCTGGTGGAGTTGCTGGGAACGAAATCGCTGCGCGCGGAGCAGTGGCTCTTGGCCTTTCACCACTTGGTGGGGTGCGCCATGTTTGCCACCACCTGTTATTTTGTCTGGCCGCTGGTGGTGAAAGCCTGGGTCGGCAACGACTTTTACGGCACGCCCGCCATGTTTGCCTTCCCCAAGTGGCCGGTCTACGGCGTGATCGCCTTTGGCAGCGGCATGATGGCCGTGCAATACCTGCTCTTGGCATTCAGTTTCGTGGGGGCTGGCCTGCGCCGCGAGCGCTTGTTTGAAGTCGATCCGGCCAACAAGGTGTTGTCATGAAGGATGTCGCGTGACGCCCCTTGAGATCGGCCTGATCGGCTTCGCGGCGTTGACGCTGCTGATCTACTCCGGCATGCACATCTCCACCTCGCTCTTGGTGGTGTCGTTTGTCGGCACCGCGCTGATCCGCGACAACTGGGAGCTGGCCGGCAAACTGCTGGCGCAAACCGCCACCGATGCCGTCACCGAATACGAGTTCGGCACGGCCCCGCTGTTCGTTTTGATGGGTTTCATGGTGATGGCCGC
Organism: Rhodoferax sp.; assembly: GCA_031428695.1. Taxonomy (GTDB): domain Bacteria; phylum Pseudomonadota; class Gammaproteobacteria; order Burkholderiales; family Burkholderiaceae_C; genus JANYCG01. The sequence goes on from JANOYE010000323.1 coordinate 14,046, forward strand.
TGGTGTTGGGCGGGATTGTTATGTGATGGCCGAACGCCTCTTCGGGCGCATGGCGGGCGGCATCGGGCAGGCCACTGTGGTCGGCAATGCGGTGTTCTCCGCCGTCACCGGCGTGTCGATTGCGGCTGTGGTGATGTTCACCCGCATCGCCGTGCCCGAGATGCTCAAACGCGGTTACCCGCCGCGCCTCGCGGTGGGTGTCGTCGCAGGTTCAGCCATGCTGGGCATGTTGATTCCGCCTTCGGTGTTGATGATCATTTACGCGGTGGTTACCGAAACCTCCATCGGCGACATCTACAACGCCGGCATCTTGCCGGGCATTGTGCTGAGCGTGGCCTTCATGATCACGATCTACATCATCGCCAAACGCAACCCCGGCATGGTGGACGCCATGGCCGCGCAGACTGCCGAGACGCGCGGGGTGCAGACCAGCCTGTTCAAATTGATGCTGCCGATCACCGCCCTCATTTTTTTGGTGTTGGGCGGCATGTATGCGGGCGTCTTCACCGCCACCGAGGCAGGCGCGGTGGGCGCGGCAGGCGCCACCGTGATTGCACTTTTGCGCCGCGCACTTACACCCAAGGTGTTTTGGCAGATTTTGATTGACACCGGGTATGTCACTTCAAGCATCGTGCTCATCATTGCCGCCGCCGCCATGTTCACGCGGTTTTTAGCCGTGTCGGGCCTGCCGAGTTATTTAAGCCAATGGATTGCCGCCAACCAATTCACGTTGACATCCGTGATGCTGGTGTACATCGCCATCGTGCTGTTGCTTGGCACCGCGCTGGACAGCGTATCGACCGTGCTGATCGCCGTGCCGGTGTTTGCGCCGGTGTTCAAGGATTTGGGTGGCGACCTGGTTTGGGTCGGCATCATCACCATGATCGCCGTCGAGGTCGGGCTGATCACACCGCCCTTGGGCATGAGCCCCTTCATTGTGAAGAGCACGCTCGATTCGGATGGCCTGGGCAAACAAATTTCGCTGCACGACGTGTACATGGGCGCGTTGCCGTTTGCCGCCGCCGCGTTGGTCGTCATCGGGCTCTTGGTGGCCTTCCCGAAAATCGCTTTGATTCTGGTTTGACCCATCAAGGTGTCAAGCTTCCAACTTTTCCAACCCTTCAGCTGGAGACATTCATGGCCAAGGCCCACAACATTTTGATCATCGGTGGCGGTTTTTCTGGCATGGCCGCCGCCATCCAGCTGCGCAAACAAGGCGCTGCCGTTGACCTGGTGGAGATCGACGCCGGCTGGCGTTCCTACGGCGCGGGCATCAGCCTGGGCGGGGCCACCATCCGCGCCTTCAAGACGCTCGGCATCGTAGAGGCCTTCCTGGCACAAGGCAGCGGCACCGACGGCATTTCGCTGTGTGCGCCACCCGGCATGGAAGTCGCCCAGTTGCCGACACCGCGCCTGGCCGGGCCAGACTTGCCTGGCGGCGGCGGCATCATGCGGCCGGTGTTGGCCAAGATCATGGCCGAGGCCACACGCGCGGCGGGCGCCCATGTGCGCCTGGGTTGCAGCTTTACCTCGATCAAAGACGGCGCAAGCGGCGTTGAAGTGGCGTTCAGCGACGGCCAACAAAAAACCTACGACCTGGTGATCGGCGCCGATGGCATGAACTCCAGCGTGCGCGGCGCGATTTTCCCCAAGGCGCCCAAACCCAAATACACCGGCCAATGCGTCTGGCGCATGGTGCTGCCGCGCCCGCCCGAAATCCAGCGCCCCACCATGTGGATGGGCATGCCCAAAATCAAGGCGGGCGTGAACCCGGTGTCAAAAACCGAGATGTACCTGTTTGTCACCGAAGACCGGCCCAACAACGACCGCTTGGATCCGGCCACATTTCCCGCGCTTCTGTCGGGTCTGCTGGCACGCTTCCCGGCGCCTGCGGTGCAGGCCATCAAGGCGCAGATCAGCGCAAGCTCTGAAATTATCTACCGCCCGCTTGAAGGCATGTTGCTGCCGCGCCCCTGGCACCAAGGCCGCGTGGTGCTGATTGGCGACGCGGTTCACGCCACCACGCCGCATCTGGCCTCGGGCGCGTGTATCGGCATTGAAGACGCCATCGTATTGGCCGACGAATTGGGCAAGGCCAGCGACACCGGCGCCGCGCTGGACGCCTTCCAAAACCGCCGCTGGGAGCGTTGCCGCATGGTGGTCGAAAACTCCCTGCGCCTGGGCGAACTCGAAGTGTCGGGCGGCGACAAAGAAGAGCAGCAGCGCATCATGCAAAGCTCCTTGATGGCACTCGGCGCGCCGATATGAGTCTGCACGTCGTCGTTACCGGCGCGCAGGGTTTCATCGGGCAGGTGTTGGTCAAACGCCTGCTGAAAGACGGGCTGGGCGGCCAATCGGTGCGGCGATTGAGCGGGGTGGATGTCGCCTTCGAAGCGCCACACGCCGATGCGCGGGTCACGCACATCACCGGCAGCATTGCCGACGCGACCGTGCGTGCCCAAGCCTATGCCGCGCCGGTGGATGCGGTGTTTCACCTCGCCAGCATTCCCGGCGGCGCGGCTGAGAAAAATTACGACCTGGGGCGCAGCATCAACCTGGACGCCACTGCGGGCCTGCTAGAAGACCTGCGCGGGCAAGCCAAGCCCCCGCGTTTCGTTTTTGCCAGCACCGTCGCGGTTTACGGCGAGAAACTTCCCGCTGTGGTGGATGAAGCCACCCTGCCCGCCCCCGCCTTGAGTTACGGCGCGCACAAGTTGGCGGGTGAGTTTCTGGTGGCCGACGCCACCCGCAAAGGCTGGGTGCAGGGTTGTTCCTTGCGCCTGCCAGGCGTGGTGGCGCGCCCTGGCACAGGGGCTGGATTGATGTCGGCCTTTATGAGCCAGCTCTTCTGGAAACTCCAGGCCGGGCAGGCCATCACCGTGCCGGTGTCGCCCGAGGGCATCGCCTGGTGGATTTCTGCCGAGGCCTGTGTCGCCAACTTGTTGCATGCGGCAACGCTCAACGCTGCCGATTTGAATGCGCAACGCTCGTACCAAATGCCGGCTTTGCACCTCACGATGGCACAGGTGGTGAATGCGCTGGCCGCGCGTTTTGGCGCGGCCAGCGCGGGCCTCGTCACCTATGCGCCCGAGCCCATGATTGAGCGCCTGTTTGCGCGTTATCCGCCTTTGAAAACACCCGCAGCGGAACGATTAGGGTTGCGCCATGACGGCAACCTCAACCAGTTGGTGGAACGGGCTTTGGCGGCTTAGACACCCCATCGCTCCCCACTTCCGTTTTCACCGCGCTACCAGAAATCCACCCGCAAGCCACCAGGAATCCACCATGAAATTCGCCAGCCTGAACAACAACACCCTGGATGGTCAACTGCTGATCGTCTCGCGTGACCTGCAGCGCGCCACCGACGCAATCGATATCGCGCCCAACCTGATCACCGCGCTGCAACGCTGGGACGCGCTGAAAGGCGCTTTGCAAGCCCGTTATGACGCGCTCAATGCTGGCACCGATGCCAAGTCGTTCACGTTCAACCCCCAGCAATGCGCCTCACCGCTGCCGCGCAGCCCGCAGTGGCTCGATGGTTCGGCCTTTTTGAACCATGGCCGCTTGATGGAAAAAGCCTTCAATTCACCGCCCACGCCCATGATGGACACCGTGCCCATGATGTACCAAGGCGCGAGTGACGATTTTCTGGGGCCGCAAGCCGATTCACCCCTGCCTACCGAGGCCGATGGCATCGACTTTGAAGGTGAGTTCGGCGTAATCGTCGGCCCGGTGCCGATGGCCGTGAAGCCCGAAGCCGCGTTGGCATGCATCCGGCTGCTGGTGCAAATCAACGACTGGAGCCTGCGCGCCCTGGGCCCGCACGAAATGAAAACCGGTTTTGGTTTCTTGCAGGCCAAACCCTCCACCGCGTTTGCGCCCGTGGCGGTGACGCCCGATGAACTCGGCGACGCCTGGAAAGACGGTCGCATCCACCTGAACCTGCGCTGTGATTACAACGGTCAACGTTTCGGTGAAGCCAATGGCCGCGAGATGCATTTCCACTTTGGCCAGTTGGTCGCCCATGCCGCCCGCACACGCCGCTTGACGGCGGGCTGCATCATCGGTTCGGGCACCGTGAGCAACGTCAGCCGCAGCGCCGGTTCGTCCTGCATCGCAGAGCGCCGCGTGATCGAAATGATTGACGAAGGCGCGGCCAAAACCGGCTACATGAAATACGGCGACCGCATTCGCATGCAGGCCCAGTATCCCGATGGCGCTGCCGGGCCTTTTGGCGTGATTGAGCAGCGCGTGGTGGCGGCCAACCCGGCCTGAGCCGGCACACATGCCCCGCCAATTCATTCGCTGCCAGCGCCTGTTCACCGGGCTGGAAGACGCGGTTCGCGCCAACCAGACCTTGGTGGTTGAAGGTGGCCAGTTCACCTTCGTAGGCGCTCGCAACGACGCGCCCAGGCCCCACGCTGACGACACCGAGCTTGACGCCGGTGGCCACTTCGTCATGCCCGGCCTGATCGACCTACACACCCACCTGGTCTTCGGCAACGCCCGCAGCGAAGAAGATGTAGACCTGTGGGTCACGCCGGAATTCCGCGCGCTACGCAGCCTGTTTTTCGCCCAACACGTGTTGGCCGCCGGTTACACCAGCATCGTGGTTCCAGGCGACGCCGGCAACAGCAGCATCGCCGTGCGTGACGCGATCCGCGCCGGTTTGTTTGACGGCCCGCGCATCGCCGCCAGCAGCAACGTGATTGCCAACCGCCACAGCCTGAACGACTGGTTCCCCGAACACGTCGGCACGCCCGATTACTTCACCGGCAGGTTGTGTGCCACGCACGACGCGCAGATCGAAGAAGTGCGCCGCCAAGCCAAAGCCGGGGCCAACCTGGTCAAGATCGCGATGGACGGCGCCCATTTCCGCGAAGACGGCACGCACATCGCCGCCTTCACGCAGGAGGAGATCTCCACAATGGTGGCCGAGGCGCACCGCCTGGGCGTGAAAGTGGCCACCCACGCCTACGGGCGTGAAGCTGTGTTGTATGCGGCGCGCGCAGGCGTCGATGTGGTTTTCCACGCCTTTTTTGGCGACGATGAATGCTGGGACGCGATGCTGGCCAGTGGCAGCGCACTGGCACCCACGTTGACCTTTTTGCGCAACAACGTAGAGTTCTGCCTGCCCCACGAACCTTCGGTGGAATCAGGCTACCAAGCCATGCAGCAACGCGTGATCGACATCGCCAAACGCAACCTGAACCGCGCCCGGGAGCGTGGCGTTCCCTTCATGACCGGCAGTGACTCGGGCTTCGCCGTCACACCCTATGGCGAATGGCACGCGCGCGAGATCGGCATTCTGGTGGACTGGCTGGGCTTCACACCGGCGCAAGCCTTGCGCGCAGCCACCTCGGTGGGCGCCCGCCTGATGCCGCGCGGCCGGCCCGGCACGCCGCAGGCGGCGCAAGTCGGCGCGATTGAAGCGGGCCGCCATGCCGGCTTTTTGTTCATCCACGGCGACCCGCTGGCCGATGTCAAGCTGCTGTTGCAGCCGGGCGCCGTCGCCGCCGTGTTCCAAGGCGGGCGGCGCATGTCCACCGAACGCAAACCGTACGACCCCTGGCAAGTGACGAATCTCAGCAGCCTTAAATGGACTGAGGCTTACACCCGCGAACGGGTCGCCAAAACCACGCCATCACCCAACGCCATAGGAGCAGCACCATGAGTTTTCCCCCGATCCACCGCGTCGTCACTGGCCACGATGCCAAAGGCAAAGCCATTGTGGCCAGCAACGGCCCGTTGCCGACAGTCGCTGAAATCAAAGCCATTCCCGGCACCATCTTCCATGAAGTCTGGTGCACTGGCCAAACGCCAGTGCGCGTAGACAACGGTGCCGACCCCAGCATCGCGCCCCTCATGTTGCCGCCACCCAAACTCGGCACGCGTATTCGGTTTGTAGACATCCCGCCCGACACGCCCGAGCTGCTGGCCAACGGCGCAAGCCAGATGAAGGCGGCGTTCTCGCAGATTGGCGACGTGGCCGCCTCTACTGTGAAGGCAGACTCACCCCACCCGCTGATGCACCGCACCGAAACGGTGGACTACGGCATCGTCATCGAAGGGGCACTGACGCTGATTCTGGACGACAGCGAAGTTGAACTCAAAGTCGGCAGCGTCGTCATCCAGCGCGGCACCAACCACGCCTGGGCGAACCGCTCGGGCAAGGTGTGCCGCATATTGTTTATTTTGGTCGATGGAAGCTACGAGCCGTCTATCGCCAAAACACTGGCGCCGCATTGATGCCAGGCGGCCAACCCGCAACCTGCATCGAGCCGTTCGCCTGCTCCGAGTCACTACAATTATGATAGCTGATAACGCCCATTATTCGTGACTTAGAGGCTGATTCACCTTAAATTTCTCCAAGATTTCGGGATTTTGACGTTACTGTTGATGTGAGTGTTAATTTTTGCCCACGATAGACGCCAACAATGGCGACGCAAAGGCGACGCAAAGGTGATGAAGCCCGCAACATTCACGATGACGCTGGCCCAAAATTTTGCCTGAAACGATGCTTTCCTCGATTTATGGCGAAAGAGCAGTTGCGCCAAGATGGCGCCCGGCCAGCCATCCAGAAAACCAAAACAGCGGGTCTGGAGGTTTGCCCTTCAAATGACCTGATGTGTACAAATATGTCTTGGCCGCCCGCCTCGGGTCGAATGAACCCAAACCCGCGCTCGTCATTCCATTCGTTGACGATTCCAATGAAGC
>JANOYE010000324.1:0-7635 GCA_031428695.1 Rhodoferax sp.
ATTTGAGCGCGAGGCTGAACCCACCTGTCCGTGACAAAGCTCGCAACCACCCATGCAACAAAACGTCCAACAACTCACGCCATTGAACGCTCAGCAAGGCGCACAACAAAGCGCCCAGCAAAGCGTGCAACTCAAAGCGCAGCTGAAGCTGCGCGAAATGATTCTCGCGGGCGAGTTGCCGGGCGGCGCGCGCATCGCCGAGTTGTCCATTGTTGAAAAACTCGGCTTCTCGCGCACGCCCATTCGCGCCGCCTTGATGCGCCTGGAGCAAGAAGGCCTGCTCGACGCGCTGCCCAACGGCGGTTTTGCGGTGAAGACGTTTTCAGAGCGCGACGTGGCCGATGCGATTGAGCTGCGCGGCACACTTGAAGGCCTGGCCGCGCGCATGGCTTCTGAGCGCGGCGCGGCGCCGATGGTGCTGAAAGAGGCGCGCGAGGCTTTGAGCGGCATTGATGCCATCTTGTCGCAAAACGCGTTGAACGACGAAGCGTTTGCCAGCTACATCCGGCTCAATGAACGCTTCCACGCGCTTTTGAGCGAGATGCCAGGCAGCAGCGTGATCCAGCGCGAGATCGAACGCGCCTGCGCCATGCCGTTCGCCTCACCCTCGGGTTTTGTCGTTGTGCAGGCCAACAGCCCGGCCGCGCGCGACATGCTCATCGTCGCGCAAGACCAGCATTGGCAGGTGCTGGATGCCATTGAGCGGCGCGAGGGTGCGCGGGCTGAAGCCCTCATGCGCGAACACTCGCGCCTGGCGCAACGCAACCTGCGTGAAGCCGTGCAAGGGCCGCTGTTGGACCAAATGCCCGGCGTGCGCTTGATCAGAAAACGCTGAGGATGTGAGAGTTCAATGAAAGCCTCCCAAAGCTGGACAGAAGCCCGGATTCACGCCTTGCGCGACGTGACGCCAACCGTGCGCGAGTTCACTCTGCAATTGCCGGGGGGCGTCGTTCCTTACGAGCCGGGCAGCCACCTGCAGGTGCAACTGATGGTGGGCGGGCGGCGTCACACCCGCTCGTATTCGTTGATTGGCGCACCGGGGGAAGCGTCTTCCCCGGAGTTTTATCGCATTGCCGTCAAACGCCTCGACGCAGGCAAGGGCGGCTCGCTGGCGATGTGGCAACTTGTCGTAGGAGACAAGCTGCGCATTTCCGCGCCGCAAAACCATTTCCCGCTGGATCTGACCGCGCGCGCCTATTGGCTGGTGGCAGCCGGTGTGGGCATCACGCCCCTTTTGGGCATGGCGCAATTGCTCGCCAAACGCGGGGCCCAGGTGCACCTGGCCTACGCGGCGCGCAGCGCTGACGAGTTGGCCTACCTTGCACCATTGCAGGCGTGCCTGGCTAATCCACAGCAGACGTTTCGGCTTCAAACCTTTGTCTCATCCGAAGGCCAGCGCATGGATTTGCGCGAGCTGGCGCGCCAGGCGCCGCCAAATTGCCAACTGTATTTTTGCGGCCCCTCACCGATGCTGACCGACGCCCGGCTGGCCTGGGGCAGCGCGGGCCGCGACATGGCCGATTTGCGTTACGAAACCTTTGGCACCAGCGGCCGCTTGGCGCCTCAAGCGTTCCGGGTAATGGTGCCGCGCCATGGGCTGGACATTGTCGTGGACGCCGACACCGGGCTGCTCGACACGCTGGAGCAAAACGGCATTCAAACCTTGTCAGACTGCCGTCGGGGAGAATGCGGGCTGTGCGCCATGGATGTGTTGCAGATCAAGGGAGAAATTGACCACCGAGACGTGTTTTTGACCGACGAGGAAAAAGCCTCCAACCGCAAGATCTGTGTGTGTGTTTCCCGCGTCGTCGGGGAAATCACCCTCGAAACAGCTTACCGGCCTGAGTCGTAATTACATTGTCATCGTTGCATTGCTGGCCAGTTTTTGCACTTCCAATTTTTCTCACTTCACAGTTTCTCTACTTCTCTACTTCTCTACTTCTCAGACCAGGAATTCCATGAAAAAACGCGTTTTACTTCAAGCCTGTGCGATTGCCGCAGTGGCAGGCTTGTCCTTCGGCAGCGCCAGCGCCCAGGACAACAGCTTCAAAATCGGCATGATTCTGCCGCTCACGGGGCCGTTCGCCTCGACAGGCAAACAGATTGAGGCTGCGGCGCGCCTTTACATGGCGCAAAACGGCAGCACCGTCGGCGGCAAAAAAGTCGAGCTGATCGTCAAAGACGACGCCAGCACGCCCGATGTCACCAAACGCATCGCGCAGGAATTGCTTGTCAACGACAAAGTAAATGTGCTGGCCGGTTTTGGCCTGACACCGCTGGCTTTTGCCACAGCGCCCTTGGCAACGCAGTCAAAAACACCGATGGTGGTGATGGCGGCGGCCACGTCGAGCATCACGCAAGCCTCGCCGTACATCGTCCGCACCAGTTTCACCTTGCCGCAAGCGGCCGTGGCGATTGCGGACTGGGCGCCGAAGAACGGCATCAAGACAGCCGTCACCCTCGTCACCGATTTTGGCCCCGGCCTGGACGCCGAGAAATTCTTCCGCGAGCGTTTTCTCTTCAACGGCGGCAAGGTGACCGATTCGATCCGTGTGCCCTTGCGCAACCCGGACTTCGCGCCCTTCTTGCAAAAAGTGCGCGATGCCAAGCCAGACGCGGTGTACGCCTTCGTGCCTTCGGGCGCAGGCGCGGCATTGATGAAACAGTTTGCCGAGCGCGGGCTCGACAAGGCCGGCATCAAACTGATCGGCACCGGCGACGTGACAGATGATGACATCTTGAACGGCATGGGCGACACGGCGCTGGGCGTGGTCACCTCGCACCACTACTCCACGGCGCACCCCGGCGCTGTGAACAAGAAGTTTGTCGAGGCCTTCACCCAGGCCAACCCCGGCATGCGCCCCAACTTCATGGCAGTGGGCGGCTATGACGGCATGCGCGTGATCTATGAAGCGGCCAAAGCCACAAAAGGCGGGAGTGCGAGCGGCAGCGTCGGCGGTGGAGACGCGCTCCTGGCGGCGATGAAAGGGCAAATCTTCGAGAGCCCGCGCGGCCCGATGTTCATTGATGCGCAAACCCGCGACGTGGTGCACAACATCTACATCCGCAAAGTCGAGAAGAAAGACGGCCAGCTTTACAACATCGAGTTCGACACGTTGAAAGACGTGAAAGACCCGGGCAAGAGCTGATACGCGGCAAGGTGCTGAGGCCATGTTGACCATCCTCTTTGACGGCATCGCCTACGGCATGTTGCTGTTCGTGCTGGCCGTCGGGCTGGCGGTGACGATGGGGTTGATGAATTTCATCAACCTCGCGCACGGCGCTTTTGCCATGGCAGGTGGCTACATCACGGTGCTGCTGATGCAAAAGCTGGGCGTGCCGTTTCTGCTGTGCCTGCCGCTGGCTTTTCTGGGCGCGGCGCTGTTGGGCGGCGTATTGGAGCGCACTTTGTACCGGCCGATGTACAGCAAGCCGCACCTGGACCAGGTGCTTTTTTCCATCGGCCTGACCTTCATGGCGGTGGCCGCCACTGATTATTTCGCCGGCTCCACGCAGCAAATCATCCAGTTGCCGCAGTGGCTCAAAGGCCGCACCGAGCTCGAAATATTCGGTGGGGGCGCGTGGATGCTTGGCATGGGGCATTACCGGTTGTTCATCATCGCCGTGTGCGCCGCGCTCACAGTGGGCCTGCAATATGTATTGGCAAAAACCCGCTTTGGCAGCCGACTGCGCGCTTCGGTGGACGACCAGCGCGTGGCGGCCGGCCTGGGCATCAATGTCAACGTGGTGTTTCTCGGCACCTTCGCCATGGGGTCCGGGCTGGCCGGCCTGGGCGGCGCGCTGGGGGCCGAAGTGTTGGGGCTTGACCCGAATTTCCCGCTGAAATTCATGATCTACTTTTTGATTGTTGTCGCTGTCGGCGGCACCTCCAGCATCACCGGGCCGCTGCTGGCGGCGCTGCTCTTGGGCATTGCCGACGTGGCGGGAAAATATTACATTCCCAAATTGGGGGGCTTCATCGTCTACAGCCTGATGATCGCCATCTTGATCTGGAAGCCGCAAGGCCTGTTTGTGCGGCAGGGGGCCAAATGACCGCGTCCAAATACAAACCTTGGGAAATCGCCTTGTGGCTGCTGGTGCTGTCTTTGCCCCTAGCGGTCTCCAAACACGCGCCCATCATCAACGAGATTGCCATCGTCGCGCTGTTCGCTGTGTCGCTTGATCTGGTGCTGGGTTACACCGGCATCGTCTCGCTCGGGCATGCCGCGTTTTTCGGCATGGCGGCCTATGCGTCGGCCCTATTCGCCAAACATATCAACCCTGATCCGCTCCTGGGTCTCGCGGTTGGTGTCGCTTTAGCTACTGTTTTGGGAGCGGTTTGCAGCTTGACAATCATTCGCGGCAGCGACCTCACGCGGCTGATGGTCACCCTGGGAACGGGTTTGATCCTGTACGAGTTGGCCAACAAGCTCGATTGGCTCACCGGCGGGGCGGACGGCTTGCAGGGCGTGGTGATGGGCCCGCTCTTGGGCCAGTTTGAGTTTGACCTGGCTGGGCGCACGGCGGCGTTTTACTCCATCACCGTGCTGATCATTCTTTTCGCGCTGGTGCGACGGCTGGTCAACTCGCCGTTTGGCGCCACCCTCAAAGCGGTGCGTGACAACCGGCTGCGCGCGCAGTCGATCGGCATCCCCGTCACCCAGCGGCTGGCGGTGATCTACACCGTGGCGGCGGCGGTGGCCGGTGCAGCGGGCGCTTTGCAGGCGCAGACCACCGGTTTTGCCTCGCTCGATGTGTTCGAGTTCATCCGCTCGGCTGATGTGATGCTGGTGCTGGTGATTGGCGGCACCGGCTGGTTGTATGGCGGCGTGGCTGGCGCAGTCGTCTTCAAGCTGATGCAAGATGTGATCTCAGCCATCACGCCGCAGTATTGGACGTTTTGGATCGGCCTCTTTCTGGTGGTGCTGGCGCTGGTCGGACGCGAAAAATTGATCCGGCCTTGGACTTGGTTTGGCAAGGCTTCGAGCGCGCAGAAGGGGTCGGCATGAGCGCCGCCGAGATTGTTTTGTCAACGCGCGGCCTGAGCAAAAAATTCGGCGGCATCACCGCCACCGACAACGTCAACCTCGACCTGAAAAAAGGCGCACGCCACGCCTTGATCGGCCCCAACGGCGCGGGCAAAACGACGCTGATCAACCTGCTCACCGGTGTGCTGGAGCCCAGCGCGGGCAGCATCACCTTGGAAGGCCGCGATATTTCCCGCCTGCCGCCGCACGAACGCGTGAAGCGCGGCATGGTGCGCACTTTTCAGATCAACCAGCTGTTTGATTCCCTCACGCCCTTGGAAACCTTGGCCCTCACGGTGTCGCAAAACACCGGCCTGGGCGGCAAATGGTGGCAGCCGCTGGGGCAAGACAAAACCGTGATGGCGCGGTGTGACGCCTTGCTGGAGCAATTCCACCTGGGCTCGGTAAAAGGCCAAAAAACCAAAGAGTTGGCTTATGGCAAACGCCGCCTGCTCGAAATCGCCATCGCCTTGGCCTGCGAGCCGCGTGTGTTGTTGCTCGACGAGCCGGTGGCCGGCGTGCCCGCAGGCGAGCGCGAAGAGCTGCTGCAAACTGTCTCGGCGCTGCCGGCGGAAGTGTCGGTGTTGTTGATCGAACATGACATGGATCTCGTATTCAGCTTCGCCACTCGCATGACGGTGATGGTGAATGGCGCAGTGCTCACTGAAGGCACACCCGAAGAAATCGCCGCCGACGAACGCGTGAAAGCGGTGTACCTTGGGCATGGTGAGGAGGCTCATGAGTAACCCATTGCTCAGGATCGACAACCTCAGCGCTGGTTACGGCGAAGCGGTTGTGTTGCATGGTGTGAACTTGTCGCTCAACGAAGGGCAGACTTTGGCGCTGTTGGGTCGCAACGGCACTGGCAAAACCACGCTGATCAACACACTGGCAGGCGCCACACGCCAGCATGGCGGCAGCATCACCTTGGGGCATGGGGCGGCGAGCGTGCAACTGAACAAGTTGGCTTCACACGAGCGCGCCGCAGCGGGCATCGGCTGGGTGCCGCAAGAGCGCAACATCTTCAAATCGCTCACAGTGCATGAAAACCTGACTGCCGTTGCGCGCGCCGCGCGAAAGGGCCAGCCCGTTGCCTGGACGCCCGAACGCGTGTACGAGATGTTCCCTCGCCTGGCAGAACGCAAAGGCAACCTGGGCACACAACTCTCAGGTGGCGAACAACAAATGCTGGCCGTGGGCCGGGCGCTGGTGTTGAACCCCACGTTGCTGCTGCTGGACGAACCGCTTGAAGGCCTGGCTCCGATCATCGTGCAGGAGTTGCTCAAAGCGATTCGACGCATCACCCGCGAAGAGGGCTTGAGCGCCATCATTGTTGAGCAACATCCGCAGGCGATTCTGGCGATTTCAGACACTGCGGCGGTGCTTGACCGAGGCACGATTGCCCACCTGGGCAGCGCCGCCGAATTGCGCCAGCAGCCCGAGTTGCTGGAGCGGTTGCTCGGCGTGGCGCGGTAAAGTCTGGCCATTGTTTCCACCCGTCAAGAGGAATTTTCGTGAGTTTCAAAAAACACCTTCTTGGCACGTTGCTGTGCCTGTTGTGCCTGACGTCTGCTGCGCAAACCTTTCCCTCCAAACCCATCAAGATCGTGGTGCCCAACGCCGCCGGTGGCGCGGCTGACATCACGGCCCGCACCGTTGGGCAAGTCGTGTCGCAATCCATTGGCCAGCCGGTGGTGGTGGAAAACAAGGCCAGCGCGGGCGGCATCGTGGCCGGTGAGCAGGTGGCACGCAGCGAGCCTGACGGCCACACGCTGTTGCTGATCTCCAGCGGCACGGCGGTCAGCGCGTCACTTTTCAAAACATTGCCTTTTGACACGCTCAAAGACTTCGCCCCCGTGACCACATTGGCCACGTTTGATTTGGCCATCGTGGTCAACGAAGGCGGCCGCTTCAAAACCTTCGCCGACCTGCTGGCCTACGGCAAGGCCAACCCCGGCAGACTCAACATCGGCACGCCGCAAATCGGCACCACCCAAAACCTGGCGGCTGAATTGTTCAAGGCCAGCAGCGGCATCGACGCGCAAGTGGTGCCGTTCAATGGCACGCCGGCCGCCATCACCGCGCTGCGCGGCGGCTCGCTGGACGCGGCCATCGACATCCTGGGCCCGTTGATGGGCCAGATCAACGCCAAGGCAATTCGCCCGGTGGTGGTGCTCGGCGCAAACCGCGCCTCGGCCTTGCCCGATGTGCCCACCGCGCGCGAATCGGGCGGCAGCCTGGCCAACTTCAACGTGTCGTCCTGGAACGGCCTGGCTGTGCCGGCGAAAACGCCGAAAGACGTGATCGCCCGTTTGAACCGCGAGGTCAACGCGGCGCTGGCCCTGCCCGAGGTGAAAAAACGCATGGCCGAACTGAACCTCGACGCGCATGGCAGCACGCCCGAGCAGGCGGGCGAGGTGCTGGCCAATGACATCAAGCGTTGGGCTGACGTCATCACCAAAGCCAACATCGCCAAGCAATAAACGAAAGTTGCAGCCATGCATCAGCACATTGGCGTGATTGGATATGGCGAAGTCGGCCAGATATTCGCCAGCGGCTTGAAAACCAAACCGGGCGTGGCATCGGTCCACACCTGGGATCTCAAGTT
>JANOYE010000325.1:0-24496 GCA_031428695.1 Rhodoferax sp.
CAAACCCGCTCGGCTGACGGCAGCATGAGCACCGTGGGTGACGTGGGTTACGTGGACGACGACGGTTTTTTGTACCTGACAGACCGCTCCACCTTCATGATCATCAGTGGCGGCGTCAACATCTACCCGCAGGAATGCGAAAACCTGCTGATCGTGCACCCCAAGGTGATGGACGCCGCCGTGTTCGGCGTGCCCAACGAAGACCTCGGCGAAGAAGTCAAAGCCGTCGTGCAAGCCATGCCTGGTGTGGCCACCGGCCCGGCGCTGGAGGCCGAACTCATCGCCTATTGCCAGCAACATCTGGCCAAACTCAAGTGCCCCAAAAGCATCGACTTCGACGCCGCCCTGCCGCGCCTGCCCACCGGCAAGCTCTACAAAAAGCCGCTGCGGGATCGGTATTGGGGCGACAAAAAAAGCCGGATTGTTTAGGAGCAAATCATGAAAGCCTGGGCAGTGGTCAAAAACGGCGCTCCGTTGGAGCTGATTGAGGTCGCGGCGAAGGAGCCCAAAGGCACCGAGGTGCTTCTCAAGGTGACACACAGTGGCGTCTGCCACTCCGATCTTCACTTCTGGAAGGGTTATTACGACCTGGGCGGCGGCAAGACGCTGAGCTTGGCCGAACGCGGCGTGGTGTTGCCGCGGGCGCCGGGGCACGAAATCGTCGGGCGCGTCAGCAAGCTCGGCCCCGACGCGACTGGCGTCGCGGTTGGCGACCTGCGCATTGTTTTCCCCTGGCTGGGTTGCGGGCATTGCGAGCGGTGCTTGAACGGGGACGACAACACTTGCGACAAGCCCAAGGGCATTGGCGTGCTGCAAGACGGCGGCTTCGGTGAGGAGGTGTTGGTTCCCCATTCCAGGTTTCTGGTGGATATGGGCGAGATTGACCCGGCGCTGGCATCGACCTTTGCCTGCTCTGGCATCACTGTTTATTCGGCCATTAAGAAAATCATGCCCCTGCGGCCGAACGAGCCCGTTGTGCTGATTGGCGCAGGCGGGCTGGGGCTGGCGGCGATCTCGATGCTGCTGGCACTGGGCCATCAGCACATCATTTCGGTCGATATCAGCGCCGACAAACGCGCCGCCGCGCTGGAGATGGGCGCGACGCTTGCGGTGGACGGTTCGGGCCAAGGGGTCTTGGCGCGGGTACTGGCGGCCAGCGGCGGCCCGGTCAAAGCGGCCATCGATTTCGTCAACGCTTCATCGACGGCGCAGCTGGGCCTGGACTGCCTGGCCAAAGGCGGCAAGCTGGTTCTGATCGGCGTGGCAGGCGGCGAACTGGTGATCTCACTGGCAGGCATGATCTTCAAGCCCCGAACCATCCAAGGCAGCGCCACCGGCAACCCGCAGGATCTGCGTGACGTAGTGGCCCTGGCCAGGGTTGGCAAACTCAAGCCCATTCCGCTGACAGTCCTGCCCAAAGATCAGGCCAATGCTGCGCTTAACCTGCTGCATGACGGCCGCGTCAGGGGTCGAATTGTCTTGACCTCAGCGTAACATCTGCTGAACAATTATTCATTAAATGTGAATAATTCTTAACTTTATTTGACTTGTCTTGAATCATGCGAAAAACCTAAAATTTTTTTAGCCATTTTTGAGAGCCCCATGCCTGACTTCCAAGTTTCCGCGCCCCCGAGCATGCTTCGCCCGAAGCTCATTCAGTCCCTGACCAAACAACAATTGCTCATTGGCGGCCGGTGGCAGCCCGCCTCGTCAGGGCGCAGCTTTGAGTGCACCGACCCAGCCACCGGCGACCTGTTGACTCATATCGCTGAGGGCGACGCAACCGACATCGACTTGGCGGTAGCCGCCGCGCGCCAGGCTTTTGACGGCCCCTGGCGCAAGACCAAACCCTTCGAGCGCCAGCGCCTGCTGCTGCGCCTGGCGGATTTGGTAGACCGCGATTACGACGAATTCGCGTTGCTCGACACCCTCGACATGGGCATGCCCATTTCCCGCAGCAGCGCAGGCCGCCAACGCGTGGTCGGCATGATCCGGTTCTACGCCGGACTGGCAACCGCCATTCACGGGCAGACGATTGAAAACTCCATTCCTGGCTCATTCTTGTCCTACACCATGAAGGAGCCAGTCGGCGTGGTCGGCGCCATCATTCCCTGGAACGGCCCGCTGAGCCAAGCCGTCTGGAAAGTCGCACCGGCCCTGGCAACCGGCTGCACCCTGGTGCTCAAGCCGGCCGAGCAGGCCTGCCTGTCGTCGCTGAAGCTGGCAGAACTGATTGAAGAGGCGGGTTATCCGCCCGGTGTCTTCAACCTGGTCACAGGGGCAGGCGCTGCGGGCGCTGCCTTGGCCGCGCATCCTGGCGTAGACAAAGTCGCTTTCACCGGCTCGACGGAAACCGGGCAGGCGATTGTTCGCGCCTCGGCGGGCAACCTCAAGCGCCTGTCGCTCGAACTCGGCGGCAAGTCACCCGACATCGTCTTTGCCGACGCCGATCTGGACGCCGCAGCCGCAGGCGCAGCCCACGCCGTGTTCAATAACTGCGGCCAAATCTGTGTCGCAGGCAGCCGTTTGTTTGTCGAGCGCGGCATTTATGACGAGTTCGTGCAACGCGTCGCCGACGTCGGCAGCCAATTGAAAATCGGCTCGCCGCTGGATCGCGCCACCCAACTGGGCCCCTTGGCATCTAGTGAACAGCTTGAACGGGTGATGGGTTTCATCGACAGCGGCATTCAAGACGGCGCCAAACCAGTCACCGGGGGCGCCCGCGCCCAGGCCGGGGCGTTGGCCAAAGGCTGTTTCGTGCAACCCACCGTGTTTGCCAACGTGCACGACGACATGAAAATCGTTCGCGAAGAAATCTTCGGCCCGGTCATCAGCGCCCTGCCCTTTGACAACATCGACGAGGTGATTCGCCGCGCCAACGACTCACCTTACGGGCTCGGCGCAGGCATTTGGACCCGCGATGTGGGCAAAGCGCACCGCGTGTCAGCGTCCTTGCGCGCGGGCAGTGTCTGGGTCAACTGTTATTTGGCGATAGACCCCGCCGTGCCGTTTGGCGGCTATAAGATGAGTGGTTACGGGCGCGAGTCGGGCACTGAGCATTTGGACCATTACTTGAACACCAAGTCGGTTGTGCTCAATACCGACTAATACTGTCGGCAAATGCGCCCGGCAGGTGTCCACTCCCACTATTTTTTCCGTCAAACAATCCAATGAACAGCTACCAAATCGTTGAATGGGGCAAGCCGCTTCAAATGCGCCTGCGCGAAAAGCCGGTTGCGCAGGGCGAAGAAGTGCTGGTGAAAATCGAGGCCGCAGGTGTTTGCCACAGCGACGTCCACATCCGCGAGGGGTTTTTCGATCTGGGTGGTGGGCGGCGGCTCACAGCGGCGGACTTCGGCTCCAAATTGCCGATGACGATGGGCCATGAAATGGCTGGCACCGTGGCGCAGCGCGGCCCTGACGCCACCGGCCCGCAGGTCGGCAGCCGGGTAGTCGTCTACCCCTGGATTGGCTGCGGCGTGTGTTTGCACTGCCTTGACGAGCGTGACACCGATTGCGAGGCGCAGCGCAGCCTTGGCGTCAAACGCGACGGCGGCTTCAGCGAATACGTGTTGGTTCCCAAGGGCCGCTACCTCGTGCCTTTGGGCGACACCGTTGACATGCAGCTGGCCGCCACGTTTGCCTGCTCGGGGCTGACGGCTTATGGCGCCTTGAAGAAGATGCCCCGCATGTCGGGCGCCGACCGCCTGCTCATCATCGGCGCGGGCGGTTTGGGGCTGGCTGCCATTTCCATTGCCCCCTTGGTGACCGATGGGCGGCTTGTGGTGGCGGATCTCGATGCCACCAAACTCGAAGCGGCGACACGGCAAGGGGCGCATGGCACTTTCGACACGCGCACGGCAGACGCCGCCGCCGCTTTGAAGCTGGCGGCAGGCGGGCCGATCCGTGGTGTGATTGATTTCGTCGGCTCCCGGCAAACGGCAGAGCTGGCGTTGGCCGTCGCCGTAAAGGGAACGGTGATCGTCATCGTCGGCATGATGGGCGGCAGCCTGGAGATTCCCCTGCCCCTGCTGTCGCCACGCAACCTCACCATACGCGGCTCCCATGTCGGCACGCTGGATGAACTCAAAGCCCTGATCCGCTTCGCCGAAGAGGGGCGCTTGCCCGCGATACCGGTGGCGACACGGCCCATGAGCCAGATCAATGCCATTTTGGACGACCTGGAAGCCCGCCGAATCATTGGCCGGGTGGTGGTAACGCCATGACGATGATTCAATACGAAGTTCGGGACAACGTGGCCGAAATCCTCTTCAACCACGGCCCCGTCAACGCCATCACCCATGAATTCATGGACGAGTTTCTGGCCGCCTTGCAGCGGGCCAGCCAAGACACGCAGGTGCGCGCCATCATCATCGCCAGCGCCCTCCCGGGCCGCTTTTGCGGCGGAATCGATTTAGGCACGGTGCTAAAAAGCTCGCCCGCCACCGTCCACGGGTTGATCGAGAAGCTCTACGCCAAATTGTGCGACGTGCAGTTCAACCTCGGCAAACCGTCGATTGCCGCCATCACCGGCGCGGCGCGCGGCGGCGGCATGTCGGTGGCGATTTCCTGCGACATGATTGTGGCGGCCGACACCTCCACCTTTGGCTACCCGGAGCTGGACATCGGTTTGGTGCCCGCCATCCACTACACCAACCTGCCGCGAGTGGTCGGCCGCTACCGCGCCTTCGACCTGCTCTTTACCGGGCGAACATTCGACGCGCAGGAAGCAAAGCAGCTCGGCTTGGTCAGCCGTATCGCGCCCGAAGCCGAGGTAATGGCGGAGGCGCGCAAGCTGGCCCAGGTGTTGGCGGGCAAATCGCCCGAGCTGATGCGCCTTGGCAAGACCGCCTTCACGCGCGCCATTGATGGCGATTACCGCCAGGGCGTGGCCGCTGCCGTTAATGTGGCCTGCACGGTTTTCGCGACGGAGGACTCCAAAGAAGGGCTCGCCGCATTTGTTGAAAAGCGAAAGCCGGTGTGGAAACTCGGCTAACAGTGCTGCAATTCGCGCCTCAATTCAAATAAAACCAATGATGGCAACCCATGGCGCATTGGACGGCCTGCGCGTCCTCGATCTCTCTCGCGTGCTGGCCGGGCCAATGTCGGCGCAAATCCTGGCCGATCTGGGTGCCGATGTCATCAAGGTCGAGCGGCCTGGCCGAGGTGACGACTCACGCGAATGGGCGCCGCCCTTTGTGGCCGACCCGGTGGTGGCGCCGATCGATGAATCCACCTACTTTTGGTCTTGCAACCGTGGCAAACGCTCGATTGCGGTGAACCTCTCCAGCAAAGCCGGCAGGGCGCTGGTGGCGCGGCTGATGGCCCAGTCCGATGTCGTTATTGAGAACTACAAAGTCGGCACGCTGGATCGTTATGGCCTAGGGTACGAAGCCCAAGCCAAAGTCAACCCCAAACTTATTTACTGCTCCATCACCGGCTTTGGCCAAACAGGGCCCTACAGCGCACTTCCCGGCTACGACACCATTGTCCAAGCCATGGGCGGCTTGATGAGCCTGACTGGCAACCCCGACGGCGCAGCCGGTGGCGGGCCGCGCAAAGCCGGTCTGGCCGTGGCTGACTTGATGACGGGCCTCTATTCCTGCATCGCCATCCTCGCGGCGTTGAACGAGCGCAACACATCCGGCCTTGGGCAACACATCGATATGTCGCTGCTGGATGTGCAGGTGTCTGCGCTCTCGACCGTTGGCATGAGTTACTTGACCACTGGCAAGGTGCCCCAACGCGCGGGCAACCGTCTGGCAACGGTGTACCCCAGCGACGCTTTTCGCTGCAGCGACGGCGACCTGATGCTGATCGTCGGCAATGACGAACAGTTCCGCCGTTTTTGCAACGTGATGGACCTGCCTGGCGTGGCAGATGACCCACGCTTCAGCCGCAATGCTGATCGCCTGCGCAATGCTGACGCGCTGGCACCGCTGATTTCCCGCGCGCTAGCGCCCCGAAGCATGGCCGAATGCCAGGCATTGCTCGACGGCGCAGGTGTGCCGGCCAGCCCCATCAACAATGTGGCGCAGGTGTTTGCCAACCCCCAGGTGCAGGCCCGTGAGATGGTGCGCGAGCTGGGGCAGGCCAATGGCCAGCCGGTCAAAATGATTGCGAATCCGATCCGCATGTCAAGAACGCCGCCCATCTACAAGCGCCCGCCTCCAACCTTGGGCCAGCACAATTCAGAAGTGCTGCGCGATGAACTCGGCTTGACAGAGCAGGCCTGCAAAGACTTGGCTCAAGATGGAACCATTTGAGCGATGAAGATCAACTTCAAGCTGCTCGGAACATTTCTCGCGGTCGCGGAAAACTCCAGTTTCCGCAAGGCGGGGGAACAGACCCATTTGTCACTGCCAGCCGTGAGCATGCAGATCAAGCAGTTGGAGGAGCAGCTTGGCGTGGTTTTGTTTCAGCGCACAACGCGAAAGGTTGACCTGACCCAGGCGGGTGAACAGTTGATGATCAGCGCGCGCAAGGCCATGGCCGAAATTGAAACCGGCTTGACGCAAATACAAAATGCCGTCGATGTCCTGGAAGGGCACCTTTCATTTGGCTGTGTTCCCACGGTTGCCAGCAGCCGCTTGCCCACCATCCTGTTGGAGTTCGCCAAGAAATACCCCGGCATTTCCGTTCAAGTTCGCGAACTCGCCCACCCCGATTTGCTTGACGCGGTCAGGCGGCGGGAGGTCGATTTCGGCATTGGCCCGATCCCGGAGAAAAAGGGGGAATTGGACTTTGCGCCAATTTTTGTGGACGAGTATTACGCCTTGCTCCCCAAGGTTTTCCGCGATGGCGGGCGGGCGGGCATCTCGCTGCGGGAGCTCGCCAAAATGCCGCTGTTGACACTCTCGAACTCAACCCTGTTCCGCAACCACCTGGACAGTGTGCTGAAAGAGAACGGCCTGGTGGCTGAGCACAATTACGAATTCACCCATGTCAGCACCCTGATCGCCATGGCTGAGGCTGGCCTTGGCATTGCCATCCTCCCGCGCATTGCCATTCCCCGCAAAACGCCTCTCAAGGCGGTTCGCGTGACAGGCCCGGCGCTCAGCCGAACCATCGCGGTGATCACCATTCGAGGGCACTCGCTGTCACCCGCCGCTGCGCGTTTGGTTGACTTGCTCGACCAGTTGCTGGTTGCGCCAACCAAGTAAGCGTGATGCACTGCTCACCTAAATTGAACGATGCCTCACATTATTTGACTTGTTGGATTCTGGGTTTGAATTTACGATTCAAGCGGCTCAGTTTCGACACCGCATCTGCACAAAGGCGAGAGAACCCATGAAAGTTAGGAAAATCGCAGGCGCGCTCGGCGCTGAAATATCCGGCATCGATCTATCTACCGGCCTATCCGCGTCGCAGGCCAAAGAGGTGCGGCAGGTGTTCCTGCAGCACCAGGTCATCTTCTTGCGCAACCAGGCGCTCACGCCGCAGCAATTCCTGAATTTTTCGCGCGCCATGGGTGAACCGATTGAGTACCCGTTTGTGAAGGGCCTGGATGGTTTTCCCTTCATCATCGAAGTGAAAAAACTGGCGCATGAAAAAGTCAACTTCGGCGGCATTTGGCACTCCGACACCACCTATCTGGAGCGCCCGCCCATGGGTTCCATGTTGCTGGCGCGGGAGGTTCCTCCGTATGGCGGCGACACGCTGTTTGCCAGCCAGACCTTGGCTTACGAGGCGCTGTCAGACACGATGAAACGATTGTTGGACGGGCTGATCGGCATCAGCAGCTCGGCCCGCGCCGATGTCTCCAAAACCCGCGAAGACCGCATCAAGTCAGACGGAAAGGGCTCGGCCCCAGCGGAGTACCGCGCCGAGCACCCCGTTGTGCGCACCCATCCGGAGACCGGGCGCAAAGCGCTGTATGTCAATGTGGCGCACACGGCGGGCATCAAGGGTTTGACGGACGAAGAAAGCGCGCCTTTGCTGGCATTTCTCTTCAAGCACCAAGTGAAGCCGGAATTCACCTGCCGCTTCGTCTGGGAGCCCGGCTCGCTGGCCTTTTGGGATAACCGCTGCGCACAGCACAACCCGGTCAACGATTACCACGGCTTTCGGCGTGTCATGCACCGCATCACGCTGCAGGGCGACAAGCCAGTCTGAAGTTTTTGCGCACCTGCACCGCTGGTCACTGCGCTTCAATTCCCGCTTTCTTGATCAGTGTTTCCCATTTTGGGTTGTCGGTTTTGAGCCGCTGAATCAACTCTGGGGTGGCCAGCGGCATCACCGCCGTCGTCAAGCTGGCAAAACGGGACTTCACTTCCGGCTTGGCCAGCGCGGCGCGAATGGCGATATCCAAACGCTCAATCACCGGCGCGGGCGTGTTGGCAGGCGCCACGATGGCGATGATCGTCTCCAGCGATACGCCGCCTCCAGCGAACGACTCTTCCAGCGTCGGCACGTCGGGCGCGGCTGCACTGCGGCTTTGGGCGGAAATCGCCAGCGGGCGCATCTTGCCCGAGTTCATTTGAGCCACCCCGCTGCCCAGGTCGACAATCGCCACATTGACATGACCGCCAGCAAGATCCGTCAGGGCCTGCGGAATGCCACGGTAACTTACCGGCACCGGGTTGGCCTTTGCCGCATTGGCGTACAAGGCCAGCGCCACTTGGCCGCTGGGCGAACCAAAACCAATGGTCACGGGACGGTCAGATTTGGCCGCCCGCGTTAAATCGGCAATAGATTTGAAAGCGGATGCCTCGTTCACCATGAACATCATGGAAGTTGACCCCAGCCCCGACACCGGCGCAAAAGCCTCGTTGGGTTCGTAGGGAAGGGTTTTGTACAGGCCGTTGGCGACAAACATGACCGAGGACGCCACCAGCAAGGTGTAGCCATCCGGCTTGGCGCGGGCAACAAAGGCGGCCCCCACGGTGCCCTGGGCACCGGCGCGGTTGTCAACCAGAACCGGTTGCCCAAGGGCTTCCTGCAGGGCTTGCGCCAGCGCCCTTGAAACGCTGTCGGTGACCGAGCCTGCCGGAAAGGGCGCGACCAAGGTGATTGGCTTCGATGGGAAGTCCTGCGCCTGCGTGAGTGAAGCTGCAAGCAGGATGGCGGCCGTCAGTCCGATGTTTGTGAAGTGTTTCAACATATTTTGAATTTGAAGGTCCAGTCGCATCACGGTATGCGCAAAGTTTATGAATCTCTAAGGCAATGCGAGAGCGGCCAGGGTATTGGCAATCTTGGATTCGCACAACTCAAATAATCAAAACCATTGTTCAGATTTTTTCGCTTATTTTTCAGGCGTGTTACTTGGGTGGTGTTTTTTGGTGGTGTTTTGATGGTGGGCGGGATCAGGCCGACGGGGCACTCTGCTGCGCGGCTGTCCTTCGCAGCGGCTCGGTACTCGGAATCAAGCCGACTGCTCCCCCTTGATGCCGCTGCGCGGAATGCCCTATCGATCTGATCTGGCATGCTTGGGGGTGAACGGACTTTCAAAACCGCCTTTTCCCGCTTTAACCTGTAGCTCACATGGCCACGAAATCAACCGCAACGCACCCGGTTTCCGCCAACAACCCCTGCCCGTTTCTGCGCGCCTTGGTCGCGCAAGGCCAGTTGGCCGACGACACCGAGCCGCTGTCAAAAGTGGCCTCAATCGTCGTCGAAGTGGCCAAAGGCGGTGACAGCAGCCCCGCATTGCCCGCCGCCGCCATTTACAGCATTGCGATGATCGCCAACGGCATCGGCCCGTTTTCGGTGCTCATTTCCAACCTCGGCGGCTTGAAACTCGACGCGCTGCGCGATGGCCCGCTGGACAAACATGGCGTCGGCTCCGGCATTCTGGACAGCCAGGGCAACATCGACAAAAAAGAGCTGGCACGCTTGGGCGAATTTGCCAAGGACAAGCTGGACGCCAAAGGCAACTCCGAGCCGGGCCTGGCGCTGCCCGAACTTCGCGCCTACATGGACGCCAACTTCGAGCGCGCCGCTGGCCGCAGGCGCTTGGCGGACAGGCCACTGATGAACGGCGAGTGGCCGATATTGCTGAAGGTGATGGGTAAAACGGGCAAGGCTGGGCGCTATCTGAGCCTGAAAGAAGTGGAAGAACTCTTTGTGAAACAGCGGCTTCCAAAGCGGATGGGCAAGTAGCGCGGCGCATGCCGAGTTTTTGGGCTACGCACCGCCGCAAAGTTACATCAAAAAAGTTAACATGTATGTTAACTTCTTTCGAACTTAGACGAATCTTCAAGCTTTTTCGCCTTCTAAGTCACGAAAAATATGAATAGTTTGCTATCATTTTTATACTACTGAAAACGATTGCAATATTCAAGTTACCGCCTGCGCGAACCCCTTCAAGTTGCACCGTGCAGATCAGGCGCTCCAACCGCCGTCCACGCAGATGCTCTCGCCATTGATAAACGCGGCTTTTTCACTGGCCAGGAAGGCCGCCATTTCTGCGACCTCGGAGGCCTTGCCAAACCGCCCTACGCTCGTGAAACGCTTCATTGCCTCAAACGTCGGGCCAGAGGTTGGAGCCGGTTCCGCTTGTACCACCGCAGGCTGGATGTTGTTGACCGTCACCCCCTGTGCTCCGAGGTCACGCGACCAGGCCCGCGTGAAGCCCTGAACGGCGAATTTGGTGGCGCAGTACACACCCATGCCAGCGGCGGGCGCAGCTTCACCAAAAACCGAGCCGATATTGATGATTCGGCCCCAACCAGACGTCACCATCAGGCGGGCAGCGTGCCGCGAAAGCTGAAAAACTGAACGCACATTGAGATTGAAGAGCCGGTCAAACGAGTCATCTGTGGCGTCTGGAAGCGACGCATATTCAAATGTGCCCGCGTTGTTGACCAGAATGTCCAGGCGGCCAGCAAAACGCCCGCCAAATGTCGATGCCAAAGTGGCCAGCAAATCTGCAGGCCCGTCGCGCTGACCCAGGTCAGCGCCGACCAAGTCAGCTTCCTGGCCAGTCGCCCGGATCTCATCCACCAACGCCTGGGCCCGCTCACGGCCCGAGTTGAAATGCACGACCACAGCCACCCCGTCAGCGGCCAGCCGCCTCGCAATGGCGGCGCCGATGCCGCGCGAAGACCCAGTGACCAGGGCAATTTTTTGGGTCGGTGGCTGTTGCGTCGATTGATTCATGTAGATGCCCTTCAGAGGAAGATTCAGGGTGCCGTCACTGGATCGGCAGAGGAAGATCAAACGTGTGCATCGTCTGCCAACGCACCGACGAATTCTCCAACAGCGTGACGGCGCTGCATACACAGGCACTCGGGCCGCTTTTCTTCAAGTCCGCCAGGCAGGCTTCAGCTTGGGGCACTTGGACGATGAAGGCGGATTGGGGCATGGCGGGTTCAGTCCGCCACCGCTATCCCGCCGCGTGGCAAACCGCCTCAATGTTGTGGCCATCGGGGTCGAGCACAAAAGCGCCGTAGTAGTCCGGGTGGTAGTGCGGGCGTAAGCCCGGCGCGCCGTTGTCGCGGCCGCCAGCGGCGATGGCGGCTTTGTGAAAAGCGTCCACCATGGCCCGGCTCGACACCCGAAAAGCGATGTGAATCGGCGGCTGGTTGGGTGTGCCGCTGGCGATCCAGAAGTCTGGCTTGGGCGGCTCGCCAAACCCGGCCACATCGGCGCGGCCAGTCACTGAAAACGGAATCTCCATCAGCAAGCCGTACCCAATGGCTGACAGGGCCTGAGCGTAGAACGCCTTGCTGCGAGCGAAGTCGCTGACCGAAACGCCCGTGTGGTCAATCATTTTGTGCTCCAGAAATGGGAAGACAGAAGTTTGCTCGGCAGTTGTCGGGGTGGGACTGGGCGATCAAGCTTTTGCCAGGTAATTCTCCGGGAAAAAATGCCGCTCGATAAGTTCAATGAGGATGTGCAGAACCTTGATGTGCAGCTCTTGCACGCGGTCGGCGAACACGCCGCCGGGCGTGCACACGTAAACGGTGCTGAGCGCTTGCAGCTCGGGGCTGGGTTTGCCCGCGAGCGCGATGACGCTCAACCCCAGCGACTTGGCAACCCGTGCCGCACGAAGCACATTTTTGCTGGTGCCGCTGGTGCTCAGAACCAGCAGGCAATCGCCGCTTCGGCCATGGGCTTCGATGTAGCGGGAGAAAACCTGCTCATAACCCAGGTCATTGCCGACGCAACTCATGTGCCCTGGGTCGCTGATGGCCGCTGCCGGCAAGGCCGCCCGGTCGTGGCGGTAACGGCCAGTGAGTTCTTCGGCGAAATGCATGGCGTCGCACATGGAGCCGCCATTGCCACAGGAATAGACACGGCCTTTGGCCTCAAAAGCCGCAATCAACAAGCCCGCTGCGCGCTCGATGTCTTTGAGCGTATCTTTGTTGGCGATGAGCTTGGTCAGTGCCACTTCTGCTTCGTGCAGGCTGGCTTCAATGTGCTGGATCAATGGGGGCCTTTCTGCTTTTTTGGTTCTGAAGACCGCCCACCTCGGCAAAACGGGCGCTCGGTTTTTCACCTTAACGTGACCTTGTCACTTGAGGCCAATTGCAGTGACTTCAAGCACCCACCCGCACCACCACTCGCCCGCGCACCTTGCCGTCCATCAAAGCCTGCGCTTTGGCAATCGCAGCTTCCAGCGGAACTTCGTCAATCATTGATTCGAGCTTGGCGAGATCCAAATCCCGCGCTAGCCGGTCCCAAGCCCGCTGGCGTTTGGCCAGCGGGGCCATCACGGAATCGACGCCCGCGAGCGTGACGCCGCGCAGGATGAAGGGCATGACCGAAGTCGGCAAATCCATGCCCTGCGCCAGGCCGCAGGCGGCCACCACACCGCCGTAACGGGTTTGCGCCAGCGCATTGGCGAGGGTGTGGGAGCCGACGGCGTCCACCACACCGGCCCAGCGCTCTTTCTGGAAGGGTTTGCCAGGTGCGCTCAAAGTGGCGCGGTCGATGATCGACGTGGCGCCCAAACCCTTCAAATACGCCTCTTCACTGAGTTTGCCAGTTGCCGCGACCACGTTGTGGCCGAGTTTGGCCAAGAGCGCAATAGCGACGCTGCCAACGCCGCCGGTGGCGCCAGTCACCAAAATTTCACCCGAGCCGGGTTTCACGCCATGGTCTTCCAGCGCCAGCACGCAGAGCATTGCCGTGTAACCTGCGGTGCCAATGGCCATGGCCTGGCGCTCGGTGAAGTTGGCTGGCAGCTTGACCAGCCAGTCACCCTTCAGCCGCGCCTTTTCAGCCAGGCAGCCCCAACGCGTTTCACCCACGCCCCAGCCGTTGTGGATGAACTTGTCGCCGGTTTTCCAGGCGGGGTGTTGCGAGTCGAGCACAGTGCCCGCGCCGTCAATGCCGGCCACCATCGGCCAGGCGCGAACCACCGGGCTTTTGTTGGTGATGGCCAGGCCGTCTTTGAAGTTCAGCGTCGAATAGGCCACCGAAACCGTGACCTCACCGGCGGCGCTGGCAGGCAATTGGGCCTCGTCAATGTGCGCAACTTTGGCACTGAAACCTTCGGCGTTTTCGGGCGTGTTGCTTAAGAGGACTGCTTTGAACATAGTTTTTACCTTTTATTTCATTTAAATCAATGGTTTATAAACAATACCGAATAAACAACGTTAACTTGACCAGGCGCTTGGGGGCAGGTTATCCTTATCGGCATGTTTCGCGCGAATATACCTGTACACACTTTGGCCCGGCGAGTCCGCTGGATCGGTGCCGTACTGCTCGGCGCGAGTTTGAACGCTGCCGTGCTTGCCGCACCGGCTGGCACCGGTGATGACCTGGACACCTTCTTAACTGAAAAGGGCCTTTTGAGCCAACTGGGCGAAGTCGGCCAGAACGTCACCCGCACTGTCACCAACCGCGCTGGTGAACTGGTCGTCACCGCCATGGGTTTTCTTGGCGTGCCCTACAAACGCGGCGGCAACACCTTTGAAAGCGGCCTGGATTGCAGCGGTTTTGTGCGGGCCATTTACGAGCAAACCGCTGGCTTGCTGCTGCCGCGCAAGGCCGAGCAACAGGCTGCGGCCACGGTGCAAATCGACAAGGCTGATCTGCAACCGGGCGACTTGGTGTTTTTCAACACGCTCAAAAAGGCCTTCAGCCACGTCGGCATTTATGTGGGCGAAGGTAAATTCATCCACTCCCCGCGCTCAGGCTCAGCGGTGCGCGTGGAAGACATGCAAAAAACCTACTGGAACAGCCGCTTCGACGGCGCGCGCCGGGTAGATTCGGCTCGGCAGGCAGCCGCAGACCGGCCTGCGGCGGACTAATTGCCCGCCAACTGACTGGCTAACCTTCTGGGCACCCGCCCAGTTACGGATGCGGACCCCAAGGCGCGGCGGTCATCAGTTGCACCTCCTGCGTTTTCACCAGCGGCCTGAATTGTTTGGCGAAGCCTAAAAATGGCTGGTTGACGAACAAGCGCGCCCAGTGGTCGCGCCGGGCGACGTCATCGGCAAACTTCCACAGGTGAATCAGCTGGTGCAGCTCGCCGGTGTCGCTGATGAAATATCCCACCAGGTTTTTGCTGAAACCGCCCGCCTCCAGGGCCGGAAAACCTTCGGTGCTGTAGAGGCGGATCACCTCAGCCATTTGGCCGACGACGATGCTGTAAGTGCGCTTTTCATAAATGGCCATGGTGCGAGTCTCTTTCTTGGTGTGGAGGGTGTTTTTGCCAGTTGAAGTATCGCCCAGCCATGCTCAGTGTCAGCCCACAGGGCAAACGAATCCGGGCCAACTGTAATAAGATCATCGTCGGCCCGGAATTCCAGTCTCAAATCTAATCACGAGGAGCCAAGACATGGCACAACTGAACGTCAACGGCGCGGTGCGCACTTTTGAAGCGGAGGGCGACACGCCGCTCTTGTGGGTGCTGCGCGAGCAACTCGCCCTCACCGGTTCCAAATACGGTTGCGGCATCGCGGCTTGCGGCGCTTGCACGGTGCACATTGACGGCGTGCCCACGCGCTCCTGCGTGCGCCCCGCCTCAACCGTGGGCGTGGGCGAAAAAATTGTGACGATTGAAGGCCTCTCGCCCAACGGTTCACGCCCGGTGCAAAAAGCCTGGGCGGCGCTGGATGTGCCGCAATGCGGCTTCTGCCAAAGCGGCATGATCATGGCCACCGTTGCCCTGTTGAAGGACAAACCGAAACCGACTGACGCCGACATTGACGCGGCCATCACCAACATCTGCCGCTGCGGCACCTACAACCGCATTCGCGCTGCCATCAAAGTGGTGGCCAACGGGGGCGACGCCAAAACGGCCGGCCTGAACATCCAACATGCCGACGGCACCGTTGCTTAAGGAGCGCCCCATGAACACCATGACCAAAACACAATCTCCTTCACGTGGCTCATCCCGTGACGCAAGCGGAGTCTCGCGCCGCACCTTCCTAGGCACCTCCGCTGCAGCGGCAGGCGGCTTGACACTCGCCTTCCACATTCCGCTCATCGGTGACGCGAACGCTCAAACCCTGCCAACCGAAGTCAACGCCTGGGTGGTGGTGAAGCCTGACGACAACATCGTCATCCGCATCGCCCGCTCCGAAATGGGCCAAGGCACCTTGACGGGCCTGGCGCAACTCGTGGCCGAAGAGCTCGACGCCAATTGGGCCAAAGTCAGCACCGAATACCCCAGCCCCGCCACCAACCTGGCACGCAACCGCGTCTGGGGCAACTTTGGCACCGGCGGCAGCCAGGGCATCCGCCAATCGAACGACTACGTGCGCAAAGGCGGCGCGGCGGCGCGCATGATGTTGATCCAGGCCGCAGCCGATGAATGGAAAGTGCCCGCCGCTGAATGCCGCGCGGCCAGCAGCGTCATCACCCACACGCCGTCAGGCCGCACGGTGACCTACGGCAAAGTGGCCGCAGCTGCGGGAAAGTTGACGCCGCCCGATGCGGCCACTGTCACGCTGAAAGACCCGAAAGACTGGAAGCTGGCCGGCAAGCGCCTGGCGCGGCTGGACACGGTTGAAAAAACCACCGGCGCGCAGATTTACGGCATGGACTTGACCTTGCCCGGCATGTTGAACGCGTCGATCAAACAAAGCCCCGTGTTTGGCGGCAAGCTCAAATCATTCGACGCCGCCGCCATTGCCAGCAAACCCGGCGTGAAAAAGGTGGTTCGCGTGGGCGACAACGCGGTGGCCGTGATTGCAGACACCTGGTGGCGTGCCCATACCGCCTTGCAGGCCCTGCCGATTGAGTGGGACAACGGCGACCACACCAAACAATCCAGCGCTGAATTTGCCAAGGTGATGCGCGCCGCGCTGGACGCGCCCGAGGCTGCCATGGGCAACCAAAACGGCGACATGAAAACCGCGATGGCGAGCGCCGCCAAGAAGATCGAAGCCATCTACAGCTACCCGCACCAGAACCACGCGTGCATGGAAACCATGAACGCCACCGCGCGTTACACGCCGCAGCGCTGCGAAGTCTGGGCCCCTACGCAAAACGGCGAGGCCGCGTTGGCGGCCACAGCGGAAGTGGCGGGTTTGCCGCAAACGCAATGTGACGTTTACAAAATGCACTTGGGCGGCGGCTTTGGCCGGCGCGGTATGACAGACTATGTGCGCCAGGCCGTGACCATCGCCAAAGAGATGCCCGGCATTCCGATCAAGCTGATCTACAGCCGCGAAGAAGACATGTTGCATGGCCGCTTCCACCCCACCTCGCAGTGCAAGATGACTGCCGGTCTGGATGCGCAGGGCAATTTGATGGCGCTGCATATGCGCATTGCGGGCCAGTCCATCCTGTCGCAAGTGGCGCCGCAAAACATCGTCAATTTCAAAGACCCGGTGGTGTTTCAAGGTTTGAACCCGCCCAGCCCCGAAGCCCAGTTCACCTACACCATTCCGAACTTGCTGATCGACCACGCCATCCGCAACCCGAACGTGCCGGTGGGTTTTTGGCGCGGCGTCAACCTGAACCAGAACACGATTTACGTCGAAAGTTTCATCGACGAAATCGCCCATGAAACCAAACAAGACCCGCTGGGCCTGCGCCGCAAACTGCTCACCAACATGCCCAAGGCGCTGGCAGTGCTCAATGCCGTGGCCGACAAAGCCGGTTGGGGCAAACCCGCCGCGTCCGGCGTGTTCCGGGGCTTGGCGCAGACGCACGGCTTTGGCAGCTACGTTGCAGCCTGTGCTGAGGTGTCGGTTGCCAATGACGGCACAGTGAAGGTGCACCGCATCGTCGCCGCCACGGATTCGGGCCACGCGGTGAACCCGCAGCAGATCGAAGCGCAAATTGAAGGCTCATTTGCTTACGGCTTGTCGGGCGCGTTCTACCAGGAATGCACCGTGAAAGACGGCAAGATCGAGCAGGACAATTTCGGCACGTATGACACGATCCGCATGGGCACCATGCCAGCGGTTGAAAGCATCGTCATGCCGTCGGGTGGGTTCTGGGGCGGCGTTGGGGAACCGACAATTGCCGTGGCTGCGCCGGCTGTGCTCAACGCGATCTTCGCCGCGACAGGCAAACGAATTCGTGATCTGCCACTGAAGAACCACGACTTGAAGCGCGCTTAGCCTCAACAGCTAGCCGGCACAAGCACCCCTGGCGCACAATGCGCCAGGGTGTGTGCGTCGGCGTTGGGCCTCGTGCTGCACAGCCGCAAGGAGCCCCATGAACGACCGCATCGAAAATTTGATGACCCAGATGGCCGCGCTCGAAGACGAGTTGCGCACGGCCCTGCACGAGCAGGAAAGCCGCATCTTCTTCCAGATCAAAGGCAAACGGGTGGAGTTTGAGCGCTCCGTGCGGGAGGCTCACCGCAAACTCAAGAAGAATTTTTTCCGCTGGTTGGTGACGAACCGACCGCAAAACCTGATCACCGGGCCGATCATTTACGGCATGGCCTTTCCGATGATGGCGTTGGATCTGCTGGTGTCGTGTTACCAGTGGGTTTGTTTTCCGATTTACGGCATTGAACGGGTGCGGCGGCGCGACTACTTTGTATTCGACCGCCACCATTTGGGTTACCTGAATTTCATCGAGAAATTCCACTGCGCCTACTGTGAGTATGGCAATGGTTTGATGGCCTACATGGCTGAAATTCTGGCCCGCACCGAGGAATATTTTTGCCCGATCAAACACGCCCACAAAATGTTGGGCACACACTCACGCTACAAGCGTTTTCTGGACTATGGCAACGCCGCAGATTATGAAAAAAAACTTGAGGCTTTTCGGGTCGGTTTGGGCAAAATCAAATAGCGTCGGCTGTGCCCAGGCGATTGGCTGGACTCAGGCGCCCAAAGACAGTTGAGGCGGCGTGGGCGTGTTGTCGATGCCCACCAGTTCCGGGTTGCCGTCGCGAATGGGTTTGTAAAGCTTCAGCTGTTCCGAGCGCACCGCCCATTGAGGTGCTTCGATTTCAGAGAAAACCTGTTTGAGACGACTTCCCCAGGTGCTGCGAATCATCTGGAAATAGGCGTTTTTCTCGTCGATATGGGATACATGGGTAACGGCCAGGCTGTCTGCGTGGTACACCAGCAAGTCCAAAGGCAGCCCAACAGTCAAGTTAGATTTGAGTGTGCTGTCCATGGAAATCAGCGCGCATTTGGCGGCTTCATCCAGCGCGGTGCCGGGGGCGACCACACGGTCAATGATGGGTTTGCCGTATTTGGATTCGCCAATCTGAAAGTAGCAGTTTTCGTCTGTCGCTTCAATGAAATTGCCAGCTGAATAAACATGGAAAAGGCGCGGCTCTTCACCCCGAATCTGGCCACCCAACAAAAGGCTGACGTTGAAATCGACGCCCGCCGCCTTGAGCGCCTCTTCTTCACGTTTGGCAACCGACCGAATGGCATCGCCAATCAGCTGCGCAACTTCAAACATGTTGGTTGCTGCCGGTAGATCACGTCCACCCGCTGCAGGCCTTGGGTAGTACGCATGTAAACCAAGCCATCGTCGACAAACAAGTCCTTGCCTTCAACCAGTTCCACACCCATCTGCTGCGCCAAAAAGGCGTGCTCGAAATAGGCCGAGTTGTACATGCCAGGCGTCAGCACCACCACGTTGGGTTCGTCCACCCCCGCCGGGGCGCTGCTGCGCAGGGTTTCAAGCAACAGGTCGGGATAGTGCTCTATCGGAGAGACTGGCATCTGGCTGAAGGCTTCCGGAAAAAGGCGCATCATCATTTTGCGGCCTTCGAGCATGTAGGAAACACCCGAGGGCACCCGCAGGTTGTCTTCGAGCACGAAATATTCCCGTGCCCGGCCCGCACGATGTCTACCCCGGAAATGTGGCAATAGTTGTCCAGCGCCACCTTAACACCCTGCATGTGCGGGCGGTACTGGGCATTGAGGTAAATCTGCTCGGCCGGCATCACCCCGCTTTTGACGATTTTCTGGTCGTGATGGACATCGTGGATCAGCAGGTTCAGCGCGCGCACCCGCTGGATCAAACCCTTCTCCAGGGTTTGCCATTCGGTCGCTGGAATGATGCGAGGAATAAGTCGAAGGGAATCAAACGCTCCGCGCCAGCATCATCACCATACACCGCAAACGTGATGCCCACCTGGCGAAACGCGGCGTCAGCCTGGGCGCGTTTGCCCGCCATGGCGGCTGGCGAATAACCGCCCGCCCAACGCTGGTAAGCATTGCAGTGCGCCAGCGTCTGGCCGCGTTTTGCGTCAAGCCCGTACATTTCGTCGTAAAAAACCATGGCAATCGCGCCTTACTGAATTGAGTCTCTACGACACGAGCAAGTTTCAGGCCATTTTTGCAACCACGCGCCCAATCAAGGTGCCTGCCTTGAGCTGATCCAGCGTTTCTGAAATTCGATCCGCCGCTCGTATCTCCAGCGGCAAGGGCTTGATCTTGCCCGCCTTGGCCAAGGCAACAATTTCGCGCAACTCCTGCGGGCTGCCCACATAAGAGCCTTGAACCATGATGGCGCGTTGCACCGTCGGCACGATGGAAATCGTCGCTTCGCCGCCGTACAAACCGCACACCACGTATTTGCCGCCTTTGCGCAAGGACGCGTAGGCGAGCTGGAAGGTTTGCGCGGCGCCCACCAAATCAATCGCCCCATAAATCATGCCGCCCGACGCAGCGCCAGTTGCGGCCTTGAGTTGGTCCAGCGCGTCAGCAGCGCCCGCAGGAATCGTCGCCAAAGCGCCCGCAGCGCGCGCGGCGGCGAACTTGCTGGCGTCCAGGTCCGCCACCACAATGCGCTCATGCCCGAGGCCGCGCAGCATCGCCACGGCAGACAGGCCCAAACCACCTGCGCCCAAAACCAGCACCCATTCGTCTGTGGGAATTGGCAGCAGTTTGACGGCGGCTGAATAAGTCGTGAGGCCCGAACAAGCCAGCGTTGCCGCCCATGCCGGGTCAACGCCCGTTGCATCGACCAAATAACGCGGGTGCGGCACGATCAAATGGTCTGCATACCCGCCCGAGCGCTGCACACCGATGTATTTCGGCGCCATGCAATGGTTGTCCATGCCTTCGAGGCAACGCACACAGGTGCCGCAGCCCGTCCAGGGGAACACCAACATGTCTTTGCCCATTGGCACGTCTTTGGCGTCTGGCCCCGCAGCGATGACCGTGCCGTAAGGCTCATGGCCCAGGGTGACGGGCAGCTTCATGCCGCGTTCCGACATGTGGAATTTCTTGCCGCCACCAAGGTCGAAATAACCGTCGCGGATGTGCACGTCACTGTGGCAGACGCCGCAAAATTTAATGCGCACCAGCACCTCGGTGCCAGTGGGTGTGGGCGTGGCGCGGATGGCGGACTGGAGCGGCTTGCCCCATTCAACAACGTCATAACTTTGCATGAGAAATCCTTGGTTGGGTGGTGGCTGAAAACCTGGAAGAACGATTGACTTTAGCCGATTCGCCCCGGGCGTTTTCGAGCCGATGCAGTGAAGCACGCCCTAAGGCGGAAACGTGGACAATGAAAGCACTGACTTCAACAAGAAGGAGAGCCGTGTGTTGACACCCAACCAAATCGAGCAATACAAGGAAGAAGGCGCAGTCGTGGTGCCCGGCGTGCTGGACGAGTTCACCCGAAAACGCATGAAGGCGGCGCTCGATCAACTCGTGGAAGACTCGCGCACCGTCACCGCCCACACCGACGTGTACGACCTGGAGCCCGGCCACACCGCCGCCGAGCCGCGCGTGCGCCGCATCAAAAAACCGCACGTCGTCAACGGCGTGTTTTATGAATTCGCCCGCTCCAAGGCGCTCACCGACTGCCTGCAAGCGCTAATTGGCCCCAGTGGCCGCCTTTACGGCTCGAAACTCAACCTCAAAGCGCCCGGATTTGGCTCCCCCGTAGAGTGGCACCAAGACTGGGCCTTTTACCCGCACACCAATGACGACGTGTTGGCCGTGGGCGTGATGCTCGACGACACCACAACTGAAAACGGCGCCATGTTTTACATCCCCGGCACACACAAAGGCCCCACTTTCGACCACCACGGGCCAGACGGCCACTTCACCGGCGGCATGAACCCGGAAACCTGCGGCGTTGATTTCTCGAAAGCCGTGCCCTGCGAAGGCGCCGCCGGTTCCTGCTCGTTCCACCACGTGCGACTGGTACACGGCTCGGCCCAAAACACGTCACCGCGCCCACGTGGCCTGCTGCTCTACGAAGTGGCTGCCGCCGATGCCTTCCCCATCCTGGGTTTGGGCAGCGCCTATGTGAACTACGAAGGTTATAAAGAGCGCTTGTTGTTCGGCAACGAATCCATCGAACCGCGCTTTCGCGAAGCACCAGTGCGCCTGCCCCTGCCGCCGGCCAAAAACCAGGGCTCGATTTACGAGAACCAGACCGCTGCGGGTGGCAAACGGTATTTTGAGTTTGTCGAACTGGGCGTGGCCAAGGTTTCGACCTGAACTTGCTGCGAGCCCTCACGTTGCCCCCGTGACGCAGAAGTTCCTGGTCTACCAATCGCGGTGGGCCATGGAGCGGCGCAGGCCCGACGGCCTGGAATGGAGCCTGGACGAAAAACTCGCCATGATCCACAGCGCCGGGTTCGATGGCGCAGGCGTGCGTTTCGCTGACCGCGCCTTCGTGAAACCCGTGACAGACTTTCTGCGCGCCCACGGCATAAGCTGGCATCAAAATGCAGATCGAAACGCACCGCAACCGCATGACGACCGATTTGCTCTTCACGCTGCGCCTGCTCGACCACTACCCCGACTTGCGCCTCACAGGCGACCTCTCTCACTACGTGGTGGGCCGTGAATTCTGGTACCCCGTGACGGACGAAGACCAAGCCTTGATGCACCGCATCATCGACAACTGCTGGGGTTTTCATGGCCGCGTGGCCAGCCGCGAGCAGACTCAGCTACAACTCTACTTCCCGCAGCACCAAGGCTGGGTGAAAGTGTTCATGGGCTGGCGGGAGCGCGGCTTTCGGCAGTGGAAGGCCAAGGCGGGCGCTGACGAGACTCTGACGTTTTTGTGTGAACTCGGGCCGCCGGAATATGCGATGACGGGGGCCGATGGGTATGAGCTGTCTGACCGGTGGGCGGAGTCCTTACAGATGAAGGATGGAGTGCGTCAGCTTTGGCAGTCTTTGCCTTAAGGTTTCGGTGGGCCCTAAACTCACTTCCTCAAAAAAAACCGGGCTCTAGGTCACAAGAAATATGCGTAGTCAGCTAATATTTTTGTAGCAACTCAAAGTTGCCTGGCTGTCAGCTTCCGCCCCATACCTGCTCTGCCACTTCCACCACCCGCGCCAATTTTCGCCACTGGTCGTCCATCGTGATGATGTTGCCCTCCACCGTGCTGGCGAAGCCGCACTGGGGGCTCAGGCCCAAGTCTTCAAGCGGGATGATCTTGCTGGCATCGTCAATGCGGCGGCACAGCTCACCCGCGTCTTCCAGCTTGCCGAATTTGGTCGTCACCAAACCCAGCACCACTTTCACGCCGCGTGGCACATGGCGCAGCGGGGCGAAGTCGCCTGAACGCCCGTCGTCGTATTCCAGCAAAAAGTGGTCAACATTCAGCCCGCCCAACACCGCCTCGGCGATACGTTCGTAACCACCCTCTGCTATCCAGCCGCTCCTTGAGTTGCCTCTGCAGACATGGATGCCGATGGCGGTGCTTGGCCCTCTTGCCGCGATGCAGTCGTTGGTCAATTTCACGTAGCGCTGTAGCCGAACTTCGGGGTCGTCGCCCGCAGCGGCCACTTCTGCGCGCATACGTTCGCTGATGAAGTAGGTCATCAGCGGGTCGTCGATCTGGATGTAGCGGCAACCGGCGGCTTCGAGTGCGGCGATCTCCGAACGGTAAACCTGGACGATATCGGCGTAAAACGCTTCGATGTCGGGGTAGGCTTCTTTAGAGACGGCTGCCCTGCCACCGTGAAAATGCAGGCGCGTGGGCGACGGCAATGTCACCTTGGCGGCGCACTGGGTCACACTCTGCAAGTAGCTGAAAGCAGGCGTGGTGATCGGCTTTGATGCAGACAAACGCCCCGTCGTCAGGACGTTTTTTGGGACGTATTTCCAGGCGTGGCCGTGGCCATGATCTTGCCCAGCATCATGATGTGGTTGAGACGCGGGCGCCACAAAGGCCTGCTTCGCGTCGCCCTCGCGGATTTCCACCCCCGCGAGGCCCTGCACAAAATCGATCCACCAGTTCTCGCGGCGGAATTCACCGTCTACCACCACGTCAAAACCGCAATGCTCCTGGCGGCGCACGACGTCGGCAATGGCCGCGTCTTCGACAACTCTAAGACCTGTCTTGTCGATTTTTCCCTGTTGAAAATCGATGCGCGCCTGAATCAATTCAGGCGGCCGCAGCAGGCTGCCGACCTGGTCGGCTCGGAAAAATGGCTTCGCCATCGGCGTCAACGCTCCGTTGCGATTACTTGGCGCGAGGTGGATCCTTCACGTCTTTGTGCTCTTCAAACTCGACGTTGTACAACTCGCCGTTGACCCGCTCGACTTTGCGGATGAACACACTTTGCACCACGTCTCGGGTGTGGGCGTCGATGTACATCTGGCCGCGCGGACTCTCCCAGATCTGGCCTTTCATGGCAGCCAGCAGCGCATCACCGCCGCCTTTGCCGCCGGTTTTCTTCAGGGCTTCGTAGATCACGCGGGTGCCGTCATAACCAAACACCGCCACCAGATTCGGGCGGCGGCCTTTGTTGGCCTTCTTGAAATCGTCGACAAATTTTTTGTTCACCGCTGACGGGTGCGCCGCCGAGTAGGGGTGCGCGGTGACGATGCCCAGCACCGGGTCGCCCATGCCATTCAAGATGTCGTCTTCGAGCATGTCGCCGGTGCCGATGATCTTGATGCCGGCCTTGGCCAGGCCGCGTTCGTTGAACTGGTTCATCACCTGCGTGCCCTGCCCGGCGGGCACGAAGACGAAGACAGCGTCGGGGGCGAGATCACGCACTTTTTGCAGGAAGGGCGAAAAGTCAGGGCTGCGCACCGGCACCCGCAAGGAGTCAAGGATTTGCCCGCCGTTGAACATGAAGCGGTCGCGGAAACTGCGCTCGGCGTCCAGGCCGGGGCCGTAGTCGCTCACCAGAGTCACCACTTTTTTGATGCCGTTTTTGGGCGCCCAGTCGGCAATGATGATGGTGGTT
>JANOYE010000326.1:0-2088 GCA_031428695.1 Rhodoferax sp.
TTCTGGTGTACATCCAAGTTGACGGCAGCGTTCGCTACAACTTCACGGCCCCCAAGCAAGTGCTTGAAATTTTCCGCGCCCTGTGCCAGGGCAAAACCGAACCCTATGCCGATCTGTGCAAGCTGTTTGACGACCAAACCCGGCACGGGCAAGACATGAGCGCATACAGCGCCCTGCTGGACAAAACCGTGGCCGCCATCGTGGCCCAATTCACCCGCAAAAATGCTGCCAACTTGTTCACAGGCCGGAGCGGCAAACTCATGGATTCGACGAAAGCCGTGAAAAGCAACAACGACTTTGAACTGATCACTTGGCTTGTGATAAAGTAGATACGTTTTCGTAGATACTTACAAGGGAAATTCTATGCAAGCCACCGCCAAAGTTTTTTCCACTGGCAACAGCCAGGCCGTGCGTCTGCCCAAGGCGTTCCGTGTGAACGTGAATGAAATGTGGATTGCCAAGAACGAAGTCACGGGTGAAATCACCCTCAAGCCTAAAGACAGCGAAACGCAACGCCGACTCAGGCTCAAAGCGCTGTTCAAGATGATCGCGGACGACCCTTTCCCAGAAGATTTTTCATTTCGCGATGAAGCTGCGCCAGTCGAATACCCGCGCAACCCGTTTGAGGATTGGGCGGAAGAAACGCCAAGCCCTGCAGGGCAGCCAAAGCCAGCCAAATGATTACCCACCTGCTGGACACCAACATCATCAGCTACGCACTGCGACCGCAAAACCAGAGCCTGGCAAACCGGTTGCACGCCGCCATGGCCGACGAGTACGTCGCGATATCGGCGGTAACGCGCGCTGAAATTCGTGCCGGGCAATTCCGCATGAGCGCACAGGACAAGCGACGTGCGGCGATTAACCAGTTGCTGGATGTTCTGCCGGTACTGGTGTGGACAGCCCAAGCCGCCGACACCTATGGCGAGACGCACACCCTGCTAATGAACAAAGGGCAACCCATCGGCATCATGGATGTCCAGATTGCCGCCCACGCACTGGCTGCAAACCTGATTCTGGTGACCCACAACACCCGCCATTTTGAGCGGATACCCGGTTTGAAACTTGAAGACTGGATGGTTTGACGATGACAAGCTGCCAAACGGCATGAGCAACAAATACCTTCGCGCCGACCTGCAATCTGACTTGCAGGCGTTAGCCACCGGCGATCTGCGCACCAGCGCAACCGCATTGCTCGGCAAACTGGGTTACGCCAGCCACAAGACGCTGGACTTGCCCACGGAGCCCCAGGCCTTCACAAAAGAAGTAGAAGCCTTGCTGGGCGGCAGCAAGCAGCTCGACCCAGTACATGCCAGCCTGGCCGATTGGCAAAGTGCGGCCTTTTTGTTCCAGCTCACCAATGACGAACTACCCGCCCTGGCTGCCGGGCAAACCAGCCTGTTGCTTGAAACTGGCGGCGTGCAAGCCTGGCAGATTGAAAGCTTTGTGTTCTTGGCCCTGGATTTGAAAGCCGGCCCCTGGTCACGCACGCGCCTGGCCGCGCTCACGCGCGAGCTCAACCGCCTGTTCCCCATGCCCGCCGTGCTGCTGTTTCGCCACCCCGCTGAAGACGGCACGCCACTTCTATCCATCGCGGTCATCCACCGGCGCGCCAACAAGGTCGATGCCACGCGCGACGTGATCGAGGGCAAGGTGTCGATCATCAAGGACATCGACCTGCGCACTCCCCATGCCGCGCACCTGCGCATTCTGGAGAGCATGGCGCTGACCGAGGTGGACGCCAAATACGTCCCCTCCAGCTTCGCCGCGCTGTACCAGGCGTGGCTCAAAGCGCTCGATGTCAAGGCACTAAACGAGCGCTTCTACAAAGACCTGGCCGAGTGGTATTACTGGGCGATTCGCAAAGAAACCGGTGTCGTTTTCCCCAAAGGCCAGCCGCTGGAACAGTCAAACGACCCGGCGACCCACGAGCGGCCGACGGTGGCCCTGATTCGCCTGCTGACGCGGCTGATTTTTGTCTGGTTTTTGAAGGAAAAGCGCCTGGTTCCCGCCGCCCTGTTTGATGAAAAAGCCCTGACCGCCCTGCTCAAAACCGCGCCGCATCAGCACGGCGCGCAAGGCAATTAC
>JANOYE010000327.1:0-43684 GCA_031428695.1 Rhodoferax sp.
GGCGCCCAGGCCTTCGCCAAAAGCGAAATGTTCGATGTTGAAGCCGAGATAAACCGCCAAGCCTGCACCATTGGGCCAGCGGTAGGCGGCGCGTTGGTGAATCGCCTGGTAGTCGAAGCGGCCGTGCGTGGGCAGCAGGCCCGAATAGGCGGCTGGCATCAACCCATCAGAGCTTGGCAAGGCCAGCGCGCACCATCAGCCACTCGGCACTGTCGTTCCACACATCCATGTGGGTGATCAGGCCGTTTTTGACCACATACCGGTCAACATAACGATTGCCTTCGAAGGGTGTGCCGTCAGTCCATTCGCCGTACAGCGTGCCCAGGCTGTAAACGATGTCCCCATCGCTGGCCGCGCCCCCTGAATTTGCACCATATTGGACGCTCGAGGCCACCACTTCGGTGCGTTCAATCTTCTTTTTCACCCATTTGTAGCGCGAGGCGTTGAACTTGGTGCAGTCCGCTGGTTCACGCATGGCGCGTTTGCCGGTGAATAGAATTTTCATGTCGGCCGCTGTGTAACGACTGGCAGCGGCCGGGTCAGGAATCATGATGAGCCGCAGGAACTCGTTGACTATTTCTGCGGCAGTGACCGGGTTGACATGGTCAAGCGGGGTGACGTGATCAGTTTTCAAACGAAGTTCTCCTGGGGCTGGTGCGCACGTGTCGCGGTTCAGATGCTCTCGATTATGTGATGACTTCGACGTTGGCGATCTTGGCCACCGCGCGCCAGGTGTCGATTTGCGAGCGAATGAGCGACACAAACTCGTCGCCCATCACACCGCCTTTGCGCGGCAGGGTCTGCAGCTCTTCCAGGCGCGCGGCAAAGTCGGGCTTGGCCAGGATCTCGGGGATCAAGGCCGTCAGGCGTTGCACGATGGGTGCGGGCAGGCCTTTGGGCGCCGACAGGCCCAGCCACTGCGAGCCGGTGAGCTTGCCATAACCCTGCTCGGCAAAGGTCGGAATATTGGGGAAAGCAGGCAACCGGCTGGGTGTGGACACGGCCAATGCCCGCAGCGAGCCGGCCTTCAACTGGGCGACGTTGGTGGTCACCGGGTCGAACAGGCTGTCGATCTGGCTGCCGAGCAAATCTTGCATGGCCGGGGCGCTGCCCTGGTACGGCACATGGTCGTGGTTGGGTGCTTTGCCTTCCAACTTGAGCAACTCGCCAAACAGGTGGTTGGCCGAGCCGATGCCCGAAGAGCCGTAACGCACCGGCTTGGTTTTTGCGGCAGTCACGTACTGTTCCAGGTTTTGGAAGGGCGACTGCCCGCGCACCAGCAAGACCATTGGCGCCTCGACCAACATGCCGATGTGCGTGAAATCACCCACGGCATCAAAAGGCATGGTGCGCCGCGTGGCGGTGGCGTAGACGTGCACGGAGGCGTGGCTGACCAGCAGGTTGTAGCCGTCGGCGGGCTGGCGCGAGACGTATTCGGTGCCGATCAAACCACCCGCGCCGGCGCGGTTTTCAACCAAAACCGTTTGGCCAAGCGCCGCTGCAAGGTGCGGCGCCATCAGCCTCGACACCGTGTCTACCAGGCCGCCAGGTGGAAACTGGGCGATCAGCTTGACGGCCCCCCGGGTTGGCCAGGCGCTTTGGGCGCTGACCCATACTGGGGCGGCGAAGACCGACGCGGCGCCGGCGGCCACAATTACTCGACGTTTCATGCTTACTCCTATAGGTGACCACACGGTGAACAGTGGTCAATTGGGTTGAAAAAGTTTGGGGACACGACAGAATCATCCTCACCATCCCGAATATAGCAAGTTGGATGCCAATAATGCCAGCGCGGCACGTTGGCCTGTGGCGCGCACACTCGCCGGCGAAAATCCGGACAGCCTAAACAATCAATGCTCCGTTGATTGGTCTGGCCAAAGACGCCGGGCAAAAAATTTCAATTTCTGGCTTTAAAAAATGGAGGGTGGTTGCATGATGTTGTCCATACAAAGGTTTTCCGTCAGCTTGATGGCCCTCGTGTTGTCCGGCTGCGCCGCGCTCGCTCCCAGCCCGCGCACCTACACCGTCAGCCCAACCCAGCTGCTGGAACTCATCGCCAAGAAGTTCCCGTTCAACAGCCGCGTCGGCGAACTGCTGGATTTGGAGGTGCTGGCGCCACGCCTCAAGCTGCTGCCCGAGTCCAACCGCATCGCCACCGAGCTGGATGTGGCGGTGAGCGAGCGCCTGTTCCGCAACAGCTTTCAAGGGCAGCTTGCGATGGACTACGGCCTGCGTTTTGAGCCCTCTGACAACTCCATCCGCATGACGGGTGTGAAGGTCAACCGGCTGCGGTTTTCAGGCGTTCCCGAGCGGTATGAATCTGTGGTGAACGGCCTGGCGCCGTTCCTGGCAGAGCGGCTGCTCAACGATTTTTCGCTGCATCAAATCAGCCCCAAAGACTTGCAAGGGGTGCAGGGTTGGGGTTACACACCGGACTCGTTCAAGATCACGCCCGAGGGCTTGAGCATTTCGCTGCTGCCGAAGAAATCGCCTTAAATTTGTAGGAAACTGGCTTCCAAGTCACGAATAATGTGCGCACGCAGCTATAAATAATATAGTGACTCACGAATCGACTGAAGCGCTCCAGCGGTCGTTCCAGGCCTTCTGCAGCGTGCGCCGGTCGCGTTTGGTGGGC
This sequence comes from Rhodoferax sp., assembly GCA_031428695.1. Classification (GTDB taxonomy): domain Bacteria; phylum Pseudomonadota; class Gammaproteobacteria; order Burkholderiales; family Burkholderiaceae_C; genus JANYCG01. The sequence goes on from JANOYE010000327.1 coordinate 2,636, forward strand.
CGCCCTTGCTCTTGGGCTGCGGCGGGCTCGGTGTGCAGGCGGCGTTGTTCTTTGGCCGCCTCGCGCAGGCGAATGCTTTCGGGCGTTTCCTCGTAAAGCTGTTGGGCGATGGGTGCCGCGCCGCGCTGCAGGCTCAACGCCAGCACCCGCACGGTTCGCGTCATCGGGCCCTGGCGCAGGGCGATGGTGTCGCCGGCCTTCACCTCGCGCGCGGGTTTGGCCTCCAGGGCGTTCACGTGTACGCGCCCCTTGCCGATCTCGTCGCTTGCCAGCGAGCGGGTTTTGTAAAACCGCGCTGCCCACAGCCATTTGTCGATTCGCATGGATTCCATAAAGCGCCTTCCCTTTCTTGCACGAAGCTTAGCGCAGCATTAAATTGCTATTAAAGAAATAGCAAACTATGAATATAACTCGTGACTTGAAGCCCAATAAAGTTTAATAACTATGAATTTCAGGTGAATTTTGTCTAATTATTAATATGGGTGTTAATTTTTCAAAACTTTTACTGAAACAGCGCAAACCACACAGTCTCGGCATAATCTGCTCCAATCACACAGGAGACTAGATATGATCCAACGCCGCGCGTTGCTGCAGGCCAGTGCAGCAGCCCTTGTTCCGCTCGCAACAAACCCGACCGCATGGGCGCAGGCTGCGGGCAACGCCTTCATCATTTCCGGCTTCCCCGCAGGCGGCATGGGCGACTTTGTGGCGCGGCCATTGGCAGAAAAGCTGCGCGGCAAATACGCAGCCAATGTGCTGATGGAAAGCAAAGTGGGCGCGGGTGGCCGCATCGCTGTGGAGCACGTCAAACGGGCCGCGCCCGATGGCTTGACGATTCTGCAGATTCCCAGCTCGCCCATGGTGTTGTACCCCAACATCTACAAGAAACTCAACTACGACCCGCTGGCAGACTTCATTCCCGTCACCTCCACCGTGAGTTACGCCTTTTCATTCACAGCGGGGCCAGGCTTGCCCGCCGAGATCAAGACGGTGGAGGAGTACCTCAAGTGGGCCAAAGCCAACCCGAAGTTGGCTAACTACGGCGTGCCGGCGGCGGGCTCGGCGCTGCATTTTGCCGGCATGATGCTGGCGCGCGCCTCGGGCGTGCCGTTGACCAGCGTGCCGTATCGCGGCGGTGCGCCGCTGTTGCAAGACGTGCTGGGCGGCCAGATTCCGGTGAGTTTCAACGTGATGGGTGAGGTGCTGCCGCACATCCGCTCAGGCAAACTGCGCTCCTTGGCCATGACCACGGCGCAACGCTCGCCGTTTTTGCCCGACGTGCCGACCATGGCGGAGCAGGGCTTCAAAGACATCGCCATGCAGGAGGCCCTGGGTTGGCACCTGCCCGCCAAGACGCCGATGGACACCGTGCGCAGGCTCAACACCCTGGTGCGTGAGGCGCTGCAAGCACCTGATTTCATCGAAGGCCTGGCTAAAAATGGCCTGCAGCCGCTGCACCAGTCACCCGAAGAATTTGCCCGGCTGTTGAAAGAAGACACCGAGAAGTGGGCGACGATTGCCAAGGCGACCGGCTTCACGGCTGAAGACTAGACGGATGATTGCCCTCACAGGCGCGCAAGCGCTGGTTCGCGTGTTGCGGGCCGAATCGGTTGGGTTTGTTTTCGGCGTTGTGGGCGGCAAACTCGCACCGCTGTTGCATGCCATCTCGCAAGAGCCGAGCCTGCGTTTCATCGGTGTGCGCCATGAAGCAGCCGGCCCCATGATGGCCGCAGCCGTGCAAGCTGGCTCTGGCCGCATGGCGGTGGCGCTGGGGGAGATGGGCCCCGGCGGGCTCAACCTGGCCAGCGGCATGGGCGGCGCATTTGCCAACAACCTGCCGCTCTTGGCCATCACCACCAACCAGCACCGCGCTGCCGCCTACCCGCACAGCGGCATGTTCATGGATCTGGACACCCGCGCCGTGATGGCACCCATCACGAAATGGAACGCTGTGGTTCACGATGGCAGACGCATCCCCGAGCTGGCGCGCCGCGCCTTTCGCGAAGCCCTCAGTGGCCGGCCCGGCCCCGTGCATCTGGACATTCCGCAAGACGCGCTCTCAGGCGTTTGCGAGTTTGCGGACGACGAGTTTGATTTGCCTCCTGCGCGTTACCGCCCAACGCTCGGCCCGCGCCCGGCTGCTTCGCTGGTGCAAGATGCAGCCACGCTGTTGCGCAGCGCGAAGCGGCCTTTGTTAGTTGCGGGCGGCGGTGTCGTTGCCAGTGGCGCAACGTTGCAAGTGCGCCAGTTGGCGGCGTTGCTGGGCGCGCCTGTCGTGCCCACGCAAATGGCCTTGGGCGCGGTGGCCAGCAGCAGCCCGCACTTCATTGGCCATGGCGGACTGATTGCAGGCCAGCCGGTGAAGCAGGCTTTTGAGCAGGCTGATGTGATTCTTTCTGTAGGTTGCCGGTTTTCTTCCTGGATGTGGGACGAGCGCGGGCCCTTCGCGCGGCGCAGCCACCGCCTGATCAACATCAACACCGACCCTGCCGCCCTGGGCCACCCCGCCTTGCACGAGCTGGCCCTGCAGGCCGACGCGGCACAGGCGCTGGACGACTTGCTGTCGGCTCTGGGGCAAGCGCCCGCGCTCGCCGTAGATGGCGAATGGTTGCCCCAACTGCGCGCGGCTCGATCCACTTACGAAGCGGGTCTCGCCAGCATGGCAAACGAAGTAACTGAAATCATGCACCCTGCCGCGTTGGCCCGCGCCGTGGCCGCCGCTTTGCCCACTGATGCCCTCGCCGTTTACGACGGCGGCCACACCACTTTCTGGAGCAATGACTTCACGCCTGTGTTTGAGGTGCGCACGCGTTTTCACGAGCCCGGCATGAGCCACTTGGGTTTTGGTTTGCCCTGCGCGATGGCCCTGCAGTTGCAGAACCCAGGGCGGCTGGTGGTGAACATCACTGGCGACGGCTCTTTCGGCTTCACCTTGAATGAGCTGGATACCGCGCGGCGCTGCAAACTGCCCGTGATCACCGTGGTCCACAACAACGCGGCCTGGGGCATCATCCAGTTTGGCCAGAAGAAGCAGCTTGATTTTGAACTCGGCGCCAGCCTGGAGGGCACGGATTACGCCGCCATCGCGCGCGGCTTTGGTTGCTACGGCGAAGTGGTTACCCGAGCCGAAGACATCGCCCCGGCCCTGCAGCGCGCCACAGCGTCTGGCCTGCCTGCCGTGCTGGACTGCCGCACCCGTTTTGTGCCGCACCCGGCCTCGCCCCTGTTTGGCAGCATGAACCGTTTTGGTTTTTCTGCCTGATTCATTCCTTCAACATTTTCGGAGAACCCATGACAACACTCACACTGGCCCAGGCCAACCAAATCATCAGCGCCGCCCTGGCCGCGTCAACTGAAGCTGGCTACCAGCCGATGGCCATTGCCGTGCTGGACGCATCAGGCAACCTCAAAGCCTTTGCCAGCGAAGACGGCGCCAGCATGTTCCGCTTCGACATCGCCCGCGCCAAAGCTTGGGGCGCTGTGGGCATGGGCGTGAGCAGCCGCACGCTGGGCCAGCGCGCCAAAGACAACCCCAATTTCTTCGTCTCGCTCTCGGCCACCTCCAGCGGCAAGTTCCTGCCGCAAACCGGCGCCGTGTTGGTCAAAAACGCTGCCGGCCAGACCCTTGGCGCGGTTGGCGCGAGTGGTGGAACGGGCGACGAGGACGAAGCGATTTGTATTGCGGGCATTAAAGCGGCAGGGTTGGCACACGCGTAACAAAAGCGCTGGATATCGCGGTGGATATCGCGCTGGGCTTGCGCGCCGGGCCGTTTTGATCTAAAAAGGCGGTAAACGGACAGAGGGGGTTGCCATGGTCGTCATCGTCTTTAGGTCACGCATCAGGGAGTCGGCCGATCTTGCGGAGGTCGGCAGGATGGGCGAGCGCATGTATGCCTTGGCATCTGCCATGCCGGGCTTTGTTTCCTACAAAGATTTCGCCGCTGCCGACGGCGAGAACGTGTCGATTGTCGAATTCGAGTCGCACGACACGCTTCTTGCGTGGCGCAACCACCCCGAGCACGCAGAGGTGCAGCGACGAGGCCGTGAGGCGGTGTTCGCCGAGTACCACATCCAGGTCTGCGACACCGTGCGCGACTATGCTTTTGCGCTCGCCGCGCCAACACCCGCAACCCACTGAATGAGGCCACCCATGAGCAAAGCAGTTTCCATGTCATCCGGCGGCGTGACTTTTTTGGTCGAGACGGATGATGCAGTCGAGGTGCCGGCGGGCTTCAAGCCCGCGCGTTCGCCAGTTCGCGAAGGCGTGCCTTCGGGTTTTGAGCCGATGTCCAGCGCGGGCCAGCTCGAACGCCAGTTTGCCGAGGTGCAGAGCCTCATCGTCACCTGCTGCAACAGCCTGTATGAGTCACTGGCAAAGATGCCGCATCCGGAAAAAGTGTCGGTTGAGTTCGGCGTCAAGCTGGGCGGCGAGGCCGGCGTGCCGATGCTCACCAAAGCCTCTGGTGAAGCCAATTTCAAGGTATCGGTCGAATGGAAACCACCGCCCCGGCCACAGCCATAAAGCCCCCGCTTTATGTGGTGCTCATCACCGGGCTGGCGGCCAACGGTGTGCAAGAGCACGGCACGGGGTTCATCGTTAGTTCACAAGGGCATGTGGCAACCTGCAAGCATGTCGTTTATTCGGCCGCCGACGGCCAACCCTTGAGCCAGTTGCGTGTCAAACTGCTGGGCGCTGAGAGGCCGTATTCCTACCAGATCAAGGGCACATCGTCTGAAGACCTGGCCATCCTGGAAAGCACGGTGCCGCTGGGTATCCCAACGCAGCAGCCGATGCTGCACGACGATTGGGCGAGCGACACCCGCCCGGGGGATGCAGTCACCGCCTGGGGTTATTCTGCCCAGGAGCACTACACGCAAGCCCAGTGTTACGACTGCAACGTCAGTGGTTTGAGTGAAACACACGGGCGCATTGGTTTGTCGGGGTTGATCAACCCCGGGGACAGCGGCGGCCCCGTGTTAGACAGCCAACGCCGCGTGATCGGCATTGCCAACGCCCGCGACGCCAATCGTGTCGGCCAGGCGACGGCGATACCTGTGTCGCTGCTGTTGCAGTTGCTGCAGGAGGTGAAGATTCGGAGCGAGGTTGCGGTGGAAGGCGATAACGACGAGGTGGTGTTTCAGGTTCCTCTGCCGCCCGATCATGCGCTTGTTGGCCGCGAGAAATTGCTCAGGGAATTGAAGGCCCAGCTTGCCGATGGCCGCAACGTGGCGTTGTGTTTCAAGGCGGCGGTTGGCAAGAGTGCGCTGGCCACCGCGCTGGCCAACGACCCTGACTTACGCGCTCGTTTCGAGGGCGGCGTGTTGTGGGCCAGTTTGAACCTCACGCCCAACGTATTGTCGGAGTTGAAGAAATGGGGTGCGGCGCTCAAACTTTCGCAAGAGAAAATGGACGAGCTGGAGAAGCTTGAACCTGACCCAAAACTCGACGCCCTCCAGGCCCGCAAAGCTGTCGTGGCGCATTGGGCGCAAGCCTTGAGCGAGAAAATTGGCCAGCGACGCATGCTTTTGGTGATTGACGACGCCTGGGAGCTTGACCCCGCGCGGGCTCTCCTTCTGGGCGCGCCCAATTGCGGCCAACTGGTGACCACACGCGAACAGTCCAAGGTGGCCGACATGCTTGGGAGCAAGTTTGACGTGACCGTGGTCAATGAGCTGTCCCCAGCGGACGGGCTGAAGTTCCTGCGCCAGCTCGCGCCCAACGCCGTCAAAATGTTTCCCGGCAAGGCCCGCACGGTTTTCGACGATGTCGGTGGGATGCCCCTCGGGCTGCTGCTGTTGGGCATGTACCTGAAGCCGGAATCGGCGACCAACCAGCGCAGCCGCATTGAAGACGCCTTTGCAGAAATTCAGAGCAAACTCAAAGAGCACATTAAGCCGCTCTTTGGTGCGATACAGGTCGGTTACGACGCGCTGCCAGACGACGCGGCGCGGCGTGCTCTGCAGGCGCTGTCGATCTTCCGCCCTAAACCCGACACCTTCACCGAAGAGGCCGGCAGCGCCGTGTTGGACGACGCTCGGCCCAAGACCGTGATTCGCAAGCTGCAAGACGCCGGCCTGGCCGAGCTGTACAAACAAAGGGGCGGTGACAAACACAGTCTGCCCTACACCATGCATCGCACGGTTGCCGAGTTTGCCCAAGAAAAGTTGACCAATGCACAAGCTGAGGCTTTGCACCACCGGGCTGCCGCCTATTTTGCCAACTGGCTTAAAGATTTTGACCAAAATGAGGATGGGGAAGGCGACGCAGGCGACAGCGGAAGTTACCGCTACCAGTACCGCTATGAAGATCCGTCGTGGCAGGCAGCGATGGACGAATTCCTGTACCACGTGGCGCGTTCTGGCGATCCGAGGCAGGCTGTTCTGGAGTTTGGCAGCATCTACTTCAGCGCCTTTTGGTGGTGGGGTTGTTTTGCCGAGTTTCCCTTCTGCACCAAACTGCTCAAACAAGCGGCAACACGGCGGCTCTCCGAAGAAGCGCGGGCAGCGTTGGACCTGCTTGGGGCTTTTGACGCGTCTTATCCGAAAGAATCCGAGCAAGACCGCGAAGCCGGCTGGTTCAGAGTCGAGCACTCGCTCACCGAGTTGCGCAAACTCGGAGGCCTTGAAGAAAATGTGGACGGCACCAGCGGCAGCGTTCGTTACACCCGCGCCCTGACCGACATTTTTCTCGCCGAGGCGTGTCGCTTCGGTCGCAAAGACTACGACCAGGCCGAGCGTTTGTACCGAGACGCGCAGGCCATGCTCCCGGATTCAGACTGGAGCTGCCCTTGGGCCCATTACCACCTGGGCGACATGTACCTTGACATGGGCAGACTTGACGACGCGGGCATCGAGGTTGCCCGTTGCCTGGCCCTGGCCGAAGCGCCGCAGCTCATGCTGAAAGACCGCGACAACGAGGTCATCGCCAACGCTTGGCGCCTGCGCCTCGAACTGGCGTTGCAGCTTGGCAAGAATGGCGAGGCGCTCGAAGGGCTGCAGCGGTCGGTGTTGCATGGGTTTGCTTTTCAAGCTGTCCCTGAGCCGCCGGACGAATACACCGTTCCTTTCTACGGCCAAATCACTGCACGCGTAGCCCGCGCTTTGCAAGCGCTGTGCCGCAATGATCGACCCCGCGCCTTGACGTATTGCCAGGAGGCGCGTGACTACTGGGCGTCGTACCGGGTGCTGGCGCAGATGGCGCAGATGGCGCAAGGCGCTTTGGCAGAAGCTGATGTCGTGGGCATGCTGCAGGCGCCGACCACGGACGCCTTGTGCGCCTACCTCTTTCCCGCCGCGCCAACCGACAAAGATATGCATGTGCAGGGATCTCGCTACTTCAATGAGGCCATCACGATGTACAACGAAAAGCTGGGTGCTTTATGAAAGTGAAAAGCGAGTCTCTTGGGCCTTGTCGCTCAAGTGGCGGGCGCCAAGGCCTGCCCAAAAACGCTATTAAATATATAGCATCATGTGCATTGAATTCGTGACTTAGCGCCCAATATTTCTTTGAAAAGCAGAAATATCGGTCGAAAATGGCAAATAATTAACATACATATTAACAACACATCAAACCGATTGCACCACACCAAGGAGCTGCTCACCATGACGATCAATCGCAAGTTTTTCTTTGACCAATGTCGGCAAACCCTGTTCACGGGCAAACTGAGCAAGGGGCAAGTTGAGGGCCTGTCCTTCATTCTGGATGCCTGGGAGAAATCGCACGCCAAGAAGGATGACCGCTGGTTGGCTTACGCGCTGGGCACAGCTTTTCATGAAACGCAGTTCACCCTGCAGCCGATCCGCGAGTTTGGCGGCAGAGACTATTTCCATCGCATGTACGACCCCACCAGCCCGTTGCCCCGGCGCGCCGCGCTGGCCCGCTCGATGGGCGCGCGGCCGGGAGATGGCGTTGTCTTCTACGGGCGCGGGTACGTGCAACTGACCTGGCGCAAAAATTACGAAAAGATGGGCAAACAATTTGGTGTTGAACTCTCCGCCGGTGCTGCCGCAGCAGACCAGGTGATGCAACCCGATCTGGCCGCGAAGATCATGTTCAAAGGCATGGAGCAGGGCAGCTTCACAGGCAAGAAATTTGCCGATTTTTTCAACCCCGCCAAAGAAGACTGGAAGAATGCCAGGAGGATCATCAACGGCAACGATTGCGACGCGATCATCGCCCTGTATGCCAAAAAATTCTATGCCAGCATCAGTTACACCACCGGTTGAAAGGCCCGCGTGAGTCAGCCGCTGGCACCTGCAGATCGAGCCTGGATTGGCATGAATGTGTGATCTAACCGCAATGACAGCTTCATGGCCGTGCTATGAAAAAGTGCGCCGAGGGCGTGTTTTATAGGTTATCCTGCACGCGCCAGAGCCGGGTATTTTCTGCCCGGCTGCGCCTTCCAGAGGAGCTGTTGTGAGTAACGAAGAGCTTGATGAGTCCAAGGTCGATGAATGGCTCACGCCACTGCCTGAGGAGTCTGAACCGTGCGGCAAAGACCTGGAGTACGACAACGACTACCTGGAACTGCAAAAGGCCGCCCAGGGCAAGCCCGAAACCCAGTTTGGCCCGGGCGAGCCGCCGGACTGGCGCAACGTCAGCGAGCGCTGCGTTGCTTTGCTCGACCGCAGCCGCGATTTGCGCATCGCTCTTTTGTACCTGCGTGCCCAGGTCAACCTGCATGGCTTTGCCGCCCTGCCTGGCGGCCTGCGCCTCATCGAAGGGTTGATCGAAAATTTCTGGGGCCACCTGCATCCGCTGCCTGATCCAGACGACCAAGACCCTTACGCCCGCGCCAACGCGCTGGCGGTTCTGCCTGAGAGCGATGGTTTGCTTGGGGACTTGCGGCAATGCGCCTTTTTCGAGATCCGAAGCGTTGGTGAGTTGCGGTTGCGGGCGATAGAGATTGCGTTGGGCCAGATGTCAGCCAGAGCGGACGAAGCCGCCCTGTCCAAGGATCAGATCGCGCAGATGGTGGCCTCTGCCATCGAGCAGAAGCCCGCACTCGCGGAGCAGCCGGGTGCAGCACTGGCGCAACTCAAATCGCTTTCAAACCAATTGACCGAGCGTTTTGGCGCGGAGGCTGCGCCCGACCTGAAGCCGCTCATTGCGTTGGTTAAGAACGTGCAAGGGTTGCTGCCGTCGGTTGAGGGCGAGCAGGCCGAGGAGCCAGGCGCGGAAACGGAAGGGATTGCGTCTGCGGGCGGGGCTCGGCTGAGCGGGGCCGTGCGCTCGCGTGAGGAGGCCGTCCGCGCGATTGACATGATTTGTGAATTTCTGGAACGCACCGAGCCCACCAACCCGGCGCAGCTGCTGTTGCGTCGCGCCCGCAGGATGATCAACCACAACTTCCTTCAACTCATGAAGGAGCTGGCGCCAGATGCCCTCAAAGAGGTGGCGCGGGTCATGGGTGTTGACCCAGATAGTGTGACTATTGACGCGCCTTGATCAACAAATTGATGGTTGCGGCATTTAGTCGTTGACTAAGATTCAATTGAATGTATGATTTTCTCATCGACCACCTTCTTTCAAGGGAGTTTCCATGGCAACTAGCAGCCAAAAATTCATCGCTCGCAACCGGGCGCCCCGAGTTCAAATTGAATACGACGTGGAGTTGTATGGGGCCCAGAAAAAGGTGCAGTTGCCTTTTGTGATGGGCGTGCTGGCAGATTTGTCTGGCAAGCCGGTCGACCCACTGGCACCGGTGGCGGATCGCAAATTTCTTGAGGTGGATGTCGATAACTTTGACGCCCGCATGAAGGCCATGAAGCCGCGCGTAGCCTTCCAAGTGCCCAACGCGCTGACGGGCGAAGGCAACATGAGCGTCGATTTGACGTTTGACAGCATGGACGACTTTTCGCCCGCTGCGGTGGCGAAAAAAGTCGATTCGTTGAGCAAGCTGCTGGATGCGCGCCAGCAATTGCAAAATTTGGTCACCTACATGGACGGCAAGGGCGGCGCAGAAGAGCTGGTTGCCAAGGTGCTGGCAGACCCGGCGCTGCTGGGCTCGCTGGCCAACTCGGCCAAACCGGCGGATGAAGCCAGTAAATAGCCCGCTTCTGAATCCACCTAAAACAAATCCAGGAGAAATCAATGGCTGAGACACAAAGCAGTTCCGCGTTGGCCAATGTGGCCTTTGAGGGCAGCGACCTTGCCTCCCTGCTCCAAAAGGAGTTCAAACCGAAGTCGGACGAAGCGAAAAACGCCGTTGAACTGGCGGTGCAAACGCTGGCGCAGCAGGCGCTGGCGCAAACCCAATTGATCGGCAAAGACGTCGTCAAATCAATTGAAGACATGATTGCGGCGATAGACAAGAAGTTGTCTGATCAAGTCAACCAAATCCTGCACCACGAGGACTTCCAGAAGCTCGAAGGCGCGTGGCGCGGCCTGCATTACATGGTCAACAACACCGAGACCGACGAGCAGCTCAAGATTCGGGTGATGAACATCTCCAAGGCCGAGCTGGGCAAAACCTTGAAGCGCTACAAAGGCACCAATTGGGACCAAAGCCCGCTCTTCAAGAAAGTTTATGAAGAGGAATATGGCCAATTCGGCGGCGAGCCCTTTGGCTGCCTGGTAGGTGACTACCATTTTGACCAAAGCGCGCCAGATGTCGAGTTGCTGGCCGAAATGGCCAAGGTGTCTGCGGCGGCGATGGCTCCCTTCATTACCGGCGCGTCGCCCACGCTGCTGCAAATGGATTCTTGGCAAGAGTTGTCCAACCCGCGTGATCTCACTAAGATTTTCTCCACGCCTGAATATGCCGCCTGGCGCTCGCTGCGCGAGTCAGACGACGCCAAATACCTTGGTTTGGCCATGCCTCGGTTTTTGTCGCGCATGCCTTACGGCGCCAAGACCAACCCAGTGGAAGCCTTCAACTTTGAGGAAGACACCGGCTCGGCAGACAGCTCCAAATACACCTGGGCCAATGCAGCGTATGCCATGGCCACCAACATCAACCGCTCGTTCAAGGAGTATGGCTGGTGCTCGCGTATTCGGGGCATTGAGTCGGGCGGTGCCGTGGAAAACCTGCCCACCCACAGCTTTCCCACCGATGACGGCGGCATCGACATGAAATGCCCGACAGAAGTGTCGATCGCCGACCGGCGCGAGGCAGAGCTGGCCAAAGCCGGCTTGATGCCGCTGATCCACCGCAAGAACAGCGACTTTGCCGCCTTCATTGGCGCCCAGTCCCTGCAAAAACCGGCCGAATACGACGACCCAGACGCCACTGCAAACGCCAACCTGGCCGCACGCCTGCCTTACCTTTTTGCCACTTGCCGTTTCGCCCATTACCTCAAATGCATCGTGCGCGACAAAATTGGCTCGTTCAAGGAGCGCGACGATATGCAGCGCTGGTTGCAAGACTGGATTCTTCAGTATGTGGATGGCGACCCGGCGCACTCTTCTGAAACCACCAAGGCCATGAAGCCGCTGGCAGCCGCGGAAGTGGTGGTGGAGGAAATCGAAGGCAACCCAGGTTATTACTCGTCAAAGTTTTTCCTGCGGCCACACTACCAGCTCGAAGGGCTGACGGTGTCGTTGCGCCTGGTTTCAAAATTACCGTCTGCGAAGGCGGGTTAAATGGTGAGGTAAGGATTTGGTCCCGAGCCCGCTGCGCGACGGGTTGTTGGGGAGTTTGTTGGAGGTACCGCGTTAACCGCTCTTTATCAGGGAGCACTTTAGGAGAACTGAGATGGCAGTAGACATGTTTATCAAGATTGACACTATCCAGGGCGAATCTGTCGATGAAAAACACAAGAATTCAGTTGACATCCTGGCGTGGAGTTGGGGCATATCCCAAAGCGGCACCATGCACGTTGGAAAAGGCGGCGGAGCGGGGAAGGTAAGCGTCCAGGATTTGTCCTTCACAAAATACGTCGATGCGGGCTCGCATTCGCTGATCCTTGCTTGCTGCGCTGGGACACACATTCCAAAAGCCGTTCTGACAGTAAGAAAAGCCGGCGACAAGCCATTGGAGTACCTCAAGATTGAGCTGAGCAGTATTTTGGTGTCTTCGGTGAGCACCGGTGGCAGCGGCGGGGAAGATCGGCTGACCGAAAACATCACCTTGAATTTTGCAAAATTCAAATTCGTTTACCAGCCCCAAGATGCCACAGGCGGCAAACTGGGCGGCGAATTGATTGCTGGCTGGGATATTGCCAAGAACGTCAAGGTTTAGCATCCAGTTGGAGTTGCGCGAGCGGCGGTGGCAGCGTGGCGGCAAGATTGAGCCGCCGGGCGCTGCTTGTCAGTTAATTTCATTGCGGAGTTCGCATGGCCAATGGTGACATGTTTCTATCGGTTGATGGCCAGCGAACGGGGGCCATCAAAGGCGGTTCTGTCGACACCAAGCGCGCCGGCGAAATCGATGTGCTGGGTTTTTCCTGGGGCATGAAGGCGCCGACAGCGGTGGGCGGCATCAGTTCCACGGGGCGCAGAACTTTGCTGGAGCTTCGCATAACCAAAGGGGTTGACAGCGCGTCTACTGCGTTGATGTCTGTCCTGAGCACCAATGAACTGATCAAAAAGGCGGTGTTGACGGTTCGCAAAGCTGGCGGCGTGCAGATCGACTTTTTCACGATCACGATTGAACGGGCGCGCATCACGTCACTGGAAGTCGGCGCTCTAGGCAGTCCCGAGATGACCGAAGAGGTGTTTATGGCGTTTGAAAAAATAACTGTGGAGTATTACGGCCAAGATGCAAAAGGCGGTCGCAAAGGTGGCTCAACCTTCTCTGATGAAGTGATGTCTGCCTGAAGGGCGGGTTCAATATGGCCGCTCCGTCTCCCCCCGAACAAGCCCTGCGTGACGGTGACCCGCAGCGGGCTCTGAAGCTGCTGCAGGATCAAATCCGCAGCGCGCCCGCTGACGCGAAGCTCCGGGTCTTTCTGTTTCAACTGCTGTGCGTCCTGGGTCAGTATGAACGGGCGCTCAATCAACTGACGGTTGCTGGTGAGCTGGATGCCTCCACCTTGGCCATGGTTCAGACCTACCGCGAGGCGATCCAGTGTGAACGCCTGCGAGAACAAGTATTTTTTGGCAAACGCGCGCCACTCCTCTTTGGTGAACCCGAAGCCTGGATGGCCCTGTTGATCGAGGCTTTGCTGCATGAAGGGCAAGGCGAACATGGTGCCGCGAGAAAACTGCGTGACCAGGCCTTTGAGCAGGCGCCTGCAACCGCCGGAACTGTCGACGGCCAGAAGTTTGAATGGATGGCCGACGCCGACATGCGCCTCGGGCCAGTGATTGAAGCGGTGATCAACGGTCGTTATTACTGGGTGCCAATGACGCGCCTGGCCAAAATTGACATTGATCCGCCTGTGGATTTGCGAGACTCAGTCTGGATGGCGGCGCATTTTGAATTCATCCATGGCGGCGAGGCGGTGGCGCTAATCCCCACGCGTTACCCTGGCACGGATCTCATGCAACCCCAACTGGCCTTGGCACGCCAGACTGAATGGAAAGAAGATTTGCCAGGATTCTTTACCGGCTGTGGCCAGCGTGTTTTGACAACAGATTTTGGCGACCTGGCCTTGATGGATGTGCGCGCCATCGTTTTTGATGCTCAAGCCGATCAATAACCCGTCGCAGATCGTCTGGCACCGATCATGATTCAATCGAGGGTTCAAGACCGCCTTCAACCTGCGTTGCTGGACCGTTTGACAGACGATGAACCCAGCAACTCGCAAGAGTCGCCTGAAATGCGGTTTATGAGCAAGACCCGCATGCGGGAAGCGGTCTTGCGCGACCTGGCATGGTTGTTCAATACGACCTTGATGTCCATCGACCATTCGCTTGACCAATACCCCGAGGTGCGGCGCTCGGTACTTAACTTCGGCTTGCCGCCGCTTTCAGGCCAAACGGCCTCGTCCGTTGACCCGAAAGTGATGGAGGCCAAGGTGAAACGCGCCATCCTCGACCACGAGCCCCGGATTTTGGCGGACACATTGAAAGTGACAGCGGTACTTTCTGATTTGCAGATGGACCACCACAACCAGATCAGTTTCCGCATCAGCGGCCAGGTATGGGCGCAGCCGGTGCCGTTGGAGTTGCTTTTGCAGACCGACGTTGACCTCGAAACGGGCCGCGTGGCCATCAAAGAATTGGCAGGTTGACGTGGATCCCAGGCTGCTTCGCCATTACAACCAGGAGTTGCAGCATTTGCGCGAGATGGGCGCAGAGTTTGCCACCCAGTTTCCAAAAATCGCCGCCCGCCTGCGGATGGATGGGTTGGAGGTCAGTGATCCCTATGTAGAACGCTTGCTGGAGGGGTTTGCGTTCTTGACAGCCCGCATCCAATTGAAGCTGGACGCAGAATTCCCCCGGTTCACGCAACGCCTGGTGGAAATCTTGTACCCCCAGTTCTTGGCGCCGATGCCATCCATGGTGATCGCCAAGTTGATCGCCGATCCGGGCGACGCCGCTTTGGCGGCAGGTGTCAAGCTTGAGCGGGGCAACAAAATGCGCAGCCAGGCAGGTCGAAGTGGCTCTACTGAATGCCAGTTTCGATCTGCCCATGAGGTGACGATGTGGCCGGTTGAAATTGTCTCATCCGAGTACTTTTCGCATGCGTCGAATTTACCTCTGAATGCCAGACCGGAGTGGAAGAAGTTTGGCGGTGGTGTTCGCTTGACGCTGAAGACAACCGCCGGGGTCGATTTCTCCAAAATTGGGCTGAACGATTTGCGCTTGCACATCAGTGCGGTCGACGAAACAGCCTACCGTTTGTATGAGTTGATCTGCGGCAATTCGGTCGGCGTGGTGGTGCAGTCTGGAAAAGGCCATGCCACAAAACATGCCTTGGTTGACGCCGATTCAATCGAGCCGGTTGGCTTCGAGGAAGACCAGGCTCTGCTGCCCAACACCTTGCGCGGCTTTGAGGGCTACCGGTTGATGCAAGAGTATTTCGCGTTTCCGCAGCGGTTCTTGTTCTTTGATGTTTGCGGCTTGGGAGACGCATTGCGGCAACTCGGTGGGCAGGAAATAGAAATCATTTTCCTGTTTTCTAAAGGCGATGCCAGCCTGATGCAAACAGTAGACGTATCGTCTTTTGCATTGAATTGTGTTCCGGCCATCAATTTGTTTGAACACCGATGTGACCGCATCCATGTTGACCGGGGCTCGCACGACATGCATGTGGTGCCAGACCGGGTGCGGCCCATGGATTTCGAAATTCATGACATCGCCATGGTGACCGGTTATGGCGTCGGGCTAGACAGTGAACGGCGGTTTTTGCCTTTGTATTCAGCCTTTCACACAGAAGAGCATGGGCACGAGGCCTATTTTTCGGTTCAGCGTGAACCGCGCCTACTGTCATCAGTCCAGCGGCGCGACGGGCCGAGGTCTTCTTACATTGGCAGCGAAGTTTTCATCTCCATCGTCGACTCCCGGGAAGCGCCGTATTCAGATGATCTGCAGCAACTCGGCGTGGCGGCGACCTGCTCCAACCGCGATTTGCCCTTGATGATGCCGATGGGTGTGGCGGCCACTGATCTGACGCTTGAGAAGTCGGTTCCAGTTTCCGCCATTCGCGTCATCAGAGGGCCGTCACGGCCCTTGTCGGCGCAACGCGAAGGCAATGTCGCCTGGCGGCTGATCAACCAATTCACCTTGAACCATGTGTCCTTGAACGACACCGATCAAGAGCAGGGCGCAGCGGCCGTACGGGAGTTGCTGCGCCTGTACACCCACGAGGGCGACACCAGCCTGAACAAGCAGATTGATGGTGTTCGTTCGATGACCACCAGGCAAGTGGTGCGGCGCCTACCCATGCCAGGCCCCATCGCGTTTGGGCGCGGGGTCCAGATTGAAGTGGAAGTGGATGAAATGGCGTTCCAGGGGTCAAGCGCCTTTTTGTTCGGCTCTGTTCTGGAGCGATTCTTTGCGCGGCACGTGTCAATGAATGGATTCACTGAAACCGTGGTGCGCTCGCAAACCCGGGGCGTGGTCATGAATGGGAGGCCCAGATGCGGGACACGCCCGATTCTCTGACCCGCATCGACCCCCTTGAGCGCATTGGCGGTGAGCCCTGGCGCCACGATTTTTTTCACGCGATGCGCTGGATCGAAGCCTACCATTCAAAGCACCCCAGATTGGGAACAGCGCGAAGGCCAGTTGACGAGCCGATGCGGTTGGGCCAGGCGGCGGATTTGTCATTTGCACCGAGCACCTTGCACAGCGTGGCACCGGCGACATCGAAGAGCAAGGCCCGCATCGACGTCAGATTTTTTGGATTATTTGGCCCGAATGGACCCCTTCCGCTTCACTTGACTGAATACGCCCGCCATCGGGCCATGCACCAAGCGGACGCGAGTTTCGCGCGCTTTGCCGACATGTTCCACCACCGGCTGTTGCTGCTTTTTTACCGGGCTTGGGCTCAGGCACAGCCCACCGTTGGGTTGGATCGCCCGGAAGGTGACCGCTTTGCTTCCTACATTGGCTCGCTCATTGGGCTGGGTATCAACGAAGTCCAAAAACGCGACGCCGCCCATGACCACGCCAAGTTGCATTTTGCGGGGATCTTGTCGCGTCAGGTTCGCAACGCCGATGGTTTGGCGTCGATCTTGGCGGGGTTTCTGAGGCGACCCGTCAAGATCGAACAGTTTTCCGGGAACTGGTTGAAGCTTCCTTTGAGCGAGCGAACCAGGATTGGCAGGACGGCTTCCAGGCGCAAAAGCCCAACCGCGACCTTGGGTGGTGGGGCCGTTCTGGGCGGCCTGGTTTGGGATCGACAGCACAATTTTCGAGTGCACATCGGGCCACTGGATAGAGATGTTTTCGAGAGTTTGTTGCCGGGTGGTGAAGCGCTACCAGCGGTCGTGGCATTGGTTGAAAACTACGTGGGAATGGAGTTCGGTTGGGATCTGCGTTTAAGCCTCAAGCCCGAACAGGTTCGCCCGAGTCAGGTGGGTCAATATGGCCGGCTGGGCTGGACTTCCTGGCTGGGCATGGAAAACCGCAGCCAGATGGCGCAGCTCTCGCTGGTACCCAGAGGAACGCGTTTGTCTGCAGCACCGGCGATGATTTAGCATCAATTAAAAGGGGAAGACTATGGCGGAAATCAATCGGGTCAGCGTATTTGGAAAGCTCAACAACCTCGCGTACAAAGGGGTTGAAGGCGCCACCGTATTTTGCAAACTCCGAGGCAACCCCTATGTAGAGCTGGAGCATTGGGTCGCCCAGATCATCCAAAGCCAAGACTCCGATTGGCACCGAATCATCAAACACTACAACTTGGATGCCTCGGCGCTGGCCAAGGACATCACAGCAGCTCTGGATCGCCTGCCGCGCGGCGCCACCTCAATCTCCGACATTTCCGACAACATCACCAATGCAGTTGAGCGGGGCTGGGTTTACGGCTCCTTGATGTTTGGCGACAGCGCTGTGCGGTCTGGCTATGTGCTGCTGGGCATGCTCAAGACCAGTTTTCTTCGCAATGCGTTGTTTGCCATTTCACGCCAGTTTGAGAAAGTCAAACCCGACGATTTGAGCGACACGCTTGCCAAGATTGTGGCGGGCTCGCCCGAGGACGGGCAAGGCGCGAGTGATGGTTCATCGGCGGGCTCGGGTGGATCGCCCGGCGAGGCCAGCGGCGCAATCGCTCCTGCTGCCATGGGCAAACAAGAGGCGCTGAAAAAATTCACCACAGATCTGACGGAGCAGGCGCGTGGCGACAAGATGGACCCGATCGTCGGGCGAGACGACGAAATCCGTCAGTTGATAGACATCTTGATGCGTCGGCGTCAAAACAATCCGATCCTTGTGGGTGAGGCCGGCGTTGGCAAGACGGCGGTGGTCGAAGGATTTGCCCAGCGGATCGCCCGCGGCGATGTCCCGCCCGCGCTGAAGGAGGTGCAACTTTTGGTGTTAGACGTGGGCCTGCTTCAGGCTGGTGCCAGCATGAAAGGCGAGTTTGAGCAGCGGCTGCGGTCGGTGATCGAAGAAGTTCAGGCCAGCCCGAAGCCGATCATCCTCTTCATCGATGAGACCCACACGCTGGTAGGCGCAGGTGGCGCGGCAGGTACTGGCGACGCCGCCAACCTGCTGAAGCCTGCTTTGGCGCGCGGCACCCTGCGCACGGTGGGAGCCACCACCTTTGCGGAGTACAAAAAACATATTGAAAAAGACCCGGCTTTGACGCGGCGCTTTCAAACCGTACAGGTTGACGAGCCAAGTGAGGAGCGCGCTATTTTGATGATGCGTGGTGTCGCATCGACTATGGAGAAACACCACAAGGTTCAAATTCTGGATGAGGCGCTGGAGGCGGCTGTCAAGTTGTCGCACCGTTATATCCCGGCGAGGCAATTGCCGGATAAATCGGTCAGCCTGATCGACACCGCCTGCGCGAGAGTCGCCGTGAGCCTGCACGCGACTCCAGCCGAGGTGGACGACTGCCGCCGACGCATTCAGGCGCTGGAAGTCGAGCTGGGCATCATCGCGCGCGAGAAGGCAATTGGCATTGACACCGGAAAGCGGGAACCTGAGGCCAGTGAAAAACTGGCGGATGATCAAGCCAAGCTGGTCACGCTGGAAGCCCGTTGGAGCGAAGAGCGTGCCTTGGTCGATGAGCTTCTGGATCTGCGTTCGAAGTTGCGGGCTGGCATTCGCCCGGTGGAGGGCACGGCCAGCAAATTGGAAGCAGCGGCGGAAACGATGATGCCAGAAGCTGTCAAAGTGTCAGATGCCGACATGGAAGCCCAACGCGCCGCTCAGCTTGAACAACTCAAAGCCGTGCAGGCAAAACTTGCCGCCCTGCAAGGCGAAACGCCGTTGATTTTGCCCACGGTGGACTACCAAGCGGTGGCGGCGGTGGTGGGGGATTGGACTGGAATCCCGGTGGGTCGCATGGCGCGCAATGAAATGGAAACCATCTTGAAGGTGGGCTCCTTGTTGAGTCAGCGGGTGATTGGGCAAGACCATGCGATGGAGATGATTGCCAAGCGGATTCAAACCTCCCGCGCGGGCCTGGACAACCCCAACAAACCCATCGGTGTTTTCATGCTGGCGGGAACCTCGGGCGTCGGAAAAACCGAGACCGCCTTGGCGTTGGCCGAAGCGCTGTACGGCGGTGAGCAAAACCTGATCACCATCAATATGAGCGAGTACCAGGAGGCCCACACGGTGTCCACGCTCAAAGGTGCGCCCCCTGGTTACGTCGGGTATGGCGAGGGTGGCGTGATGACGGAAGCGGTGCGCCGAAAACCTTATTCAGTGGTGTTGCTGGACGAGGTCGAAAAGGCGCACCCTGATGTGCATGAGATGTTTTTCCAGGTGTTCGACAAAGGCTTTATGGAGGATGGCGAGGGGCGCTTCATTGATTTCAAGAACACGCTAATTCTCCTGACAACCAATGCTGGCACGGAGCTGATTGCCAGCATGTGCAAAGACCCGGAGTTGCTGCCAGAGCCGGAAGGCATGGCCAAGGCGCTGCGCGAACCTCTTTTGAAAATCTTCCCGCCCGCGTTGTTGGGGCGATTGGTCACGATTCCCTATTACCCACTGTCCGACGATATGCTGGGCAAGATTGTCAAACTGCAACTCAACCGAATCAAAAAGCGGGTCGAGGCGCGCTACAAGATACCTTTCAACTACGATGAAGGTGTGGTGAAACTCGTGGTTTCCCGCTGCACAGAGTCTGAATCAGGCGGTCGCATGATCGACGCCATTTTGACCAACACCATGCTGCCTGACATCTCCCGCGAGTTCCTGACGCGCATGATGGAGGGAGTCGATATTGTCAGCGTCAATGTGGGCGTTGAGGCGGGTAATTTTAGTTATGACTTTGGTCAGGCGGCGTCCTAAAGTCAATTTCAAACCTCGATTTTGAAGGTGAACGCTTTGAATAGCATTGACGAATCGCCGGATTTGGATTTACCGCAAAGTGCCGCGGAAGTTGAAATGTCCGCTCCTGAATTGTTGGCGTTTGCCATGCGCCTGCACAAGGACCACCGACTGGATGCTGCAGAAAAATGTTACCGGGGCCTGCTGGAAGTTGATGCCGACAACGCTACGGCAAAGCACTACCTGGGCGTTTTGTTGCGGCAGCGCGGCAAGGGTGCCGAGGGTCTTGCGCTGATTCAACAGTCGATCGCGCAAGACGCCGATGTAGCCTCCTGGCACAACAATCTGGGCAACGTGTTTCTCGAAGAGGGGCGTTTCGAAGAGGCCGTTGTGGCCTATGCACGTTGCAGCGCATTGGACGCCGACAATCTGGAGGTGTTGAACAACCTGGGTGTTTTGTTGCGAAGGCTCAATCGCAAGGAGGAGGCCGAAGTATCGCTCAAAAAGGCAATTTTGCGTGATCCGACTTTCGGTGACGCTCACGCGAACCTGGCAACGCTTTACACCACGATGGAGCGCATGACCGAGGCGTTTTCGCATTTTGCCGACGCCCTGGCGCTGAAACCTGCCGATGCGAATACAAGGCGGCTTTTGGTGATTGCGCTGGGCAAGGCTGGTCGTCTTGAGGAGGGCCGAAAACATTGCCTGGAGTGGTTGGCGCTTGAGCCGGACGATCCGAAAGCACAACATTTTCTGGCGGCCTATGGCGGCACCGATGTGCCAGAAAGAGCTTCTGACCAATTTGTGGTCGATGAATTTGACGGTTTTGCCAACAGTTTTGACGCCAAGTTGGCATCTCTTGAATACCGAGCGCCGCAACTGGTGGGTGAGGTTGTGGCCACGCTTCTTGGCCAGAGCAAGAAAGAATGCAGGATTTTGGACGCTGGGTGTGGCACGGGCCTTTGCGCACCGTTTCTGCACCCGTTTGCAAAAGAGTTGGTAGGCGTTGACTTGTCGCCCAACATGCTTAGCCGTGCGTATGACCGCCACCTATACGAGGAATTGGTTCAAACTGAGCTGGTTGCGTACATGGTCGCCTGTGACAAAGTGTTCGATGTAGTGGTGTCGGCTGACACCTTGTGTTACTTTGGCAAATTGTCCCATGCGTTTGCGGCGGTGAAGAAAGTTTTGCGACCGGGTGGCCAATGGGTGTTTACCGTTGAAGCGCATACTGGGGGGCCGGGATTTAAGTTGCAGACACATGGGCGGTACAGCCATTCCCGCAACTACGTCGAGGCTGAACTCGATCAGGCCGGATTTGAAACAGTGAATGTGAAGCCAGTTGAATTGCGCCACGAGAGCGGCGATCCGGTAGCTGGTTGGCTGGTTTCAGCCAGTTAAGGGAACTCAATTAAGGGAAGCTGGAGATGCCCGCATCAAATCCAAAGACCATCATGACGCTGACCAACAACGTCGCCAGTGACTTGCTGTTCAACCGCATGGCCGCGTTTGAGGAATTGGGGCAGCTCTTTGAATTCGATGTATTGGCGGTGTCGAAGGTGCAGGTCGCCACCCCCGACAGCTTGTTGGGAAAGCCGTCCAGCGTTGCCATTGAGCTTGCGGATGGAAAGAAGCGCCACTTCCACGGATTGGTTTGTGCCATTGGAATCGAGGGCTCGGTTGCCAATATGTGGAACTACCGGTTGGTATTGCGGCCTTGGCTTTGGCTGCTGACCCGACGCAGTGACAGCCGGATCTTCCAGAACCTGACGATGGAGGAGATTCTGAAGAAGGTTTTCGACCACTTCAGTCCGGACTACGAATTCCAGTTAACCGGCGCCTTGCCCAAGTACGAATACTGCGTTCAATACCGCGAGTCGGATTTCAACTTCGTCAGCCGATTGATGGAGCAGGAGGGCGTCTATTACTATTTCAAACACACTGCAAACAAACACACTTTGGTGATTGTCAATTCACCAAGTGCGCACCAGCCTGGCCCGCATCATGAAAAATTTGAATTTCGGGAATCCACTGAAGGCCTGCAAGACTTTGACCCTATCACCGGCTGGCGGGTAAAAAAAGAAATACAGACCGGTCAGGTGGTGCTGCGAGATTTCGACTTTGTAAAGCCAGCCGCGCCTTTGGAAGCAACCGGGGTCGCCACTAGAAAAGACGCATCGACAAAACTTGAGGTGTATGACTACCCCGGTGATTACCCGGACAGCGCGGCAGGCAATCGTTATTCGAAGTTGAGGGTGGAGGAGCTTCAGGCGCAGTATTCGCGGGTTGAAGGCTTTGGGTCGGTTCGTGGAATGGTCTGCGGCTACCGGTTCACACTGGGCAGCCACCCGCGGGACGACCAAAATAAAGCGCACCTGGTGGTATCAACTCAAATTGAATGCGCACTGGGCGGTTACGAATCCGGGGGCGATGAAACCTTCTTCAATTGCCATTTCACTGCGCTTGAAGGCAGTGAAGTCTTTCGCCCACGACGCTCAACGCCCAAGCCCAATGTGGCCGGATTGCACACGGCAATTGTTGTTGGACCAGCCGGCGATGAAATCCACACCGACGCTCACGGACGGGTCAAGGTGCAGTTTCACTGGGATCGGCTTGGAAAGAAGGATGACAAGAGCTCATGCTGGGTTCGGGTGTCCAGCTCGGCGGCAGGCCAAGGTTGGGGCGCCATATCACTTCCCAGAATTGGTCAGGAGGTGGTCGTCGACTTTCTGGAGGGTGACCCGGATCGCCCTTTGATTACGGGGGTGGTTTACAACGGAACCCAGACGCCTCCCTACAAGCTGCCAGATAACGCCACCGTTAGCACCATCAAGAGCCATTCCAGCATGAAGGGCGGCGCAAGCAATTTCAATGAGTTGCGGTTTCAGGACGACAAGGATGCGGAGTACGTTTGGTTTCAGGCCGAGCGTGATTTCCATCAACTGGTCAAGCACGATGCGACTTTGCTCGTGAAAGGCAATCAAGAGCGCATCGTCGAAGGTGACATCACGCAAGAGACCAAAGGCGATGTGAAGGCCAAGATCGGTGGCGATGTCGTCTATGAAATTGGGGGCTCTAACAGCCAAAAGGTTTCTGGCGATGTAATCACCGAGTCGTCCCAGTCGATCTCCCAAAAGTCCGGCACCAAGACCGATATCAAAATCGGAACCGATCTGGGAATTGACGCCGGCGTCAATGTGCACATCAAGGCGGGGGTCAATGTCGTCATCGAGGCGGGCGTCATGCTGACGCTCAAAGCGGGTAGCAATTCGGTGGTGATCGGTCCTGCTGGCGTCATGATCACCGGCACCATGGTGATGATCAATTCGGGAGGGTCGGGCGGGTCGGGCGGCGGCGCCAGTCCAAAACCGCCCCTGACCTTGGAAGCACCAAAAGCAAAAGAAGACCCACTTGCATGAGTGTGGCATTGGCTCCGGCATTCCACCCATCAATACCACTGAATGATTGAGCAAGATCTGCCAGACACCCAGGCGCGACTCTTTGAATTGACAGCAACGTTGACAGCGTCCTGGCCCGAGTTGTTTGGCCGACTGGGCGGTCGTGCTGCTGATTACGTCGACGCTGCGGTCAAAAAAGCGCAGACGCACAAGATTTCCACAGAGGCTGGGATCGCCAGGTTTGTTAGCTTGTGCTGCGCCTTGGGCCCGAATTTTGAAGAAAAACCCGAAAACGAGTGGGCCTTAGCCCTGTTGTCGGACGACCGGCTTGACGAGTGGGTCAAGATGCATCAGTTGGTGGTTCGGGCAACAGGCGAACTGAACCGGCGGCCGCAGGTCGGCAAGGGCAGCCCGGCTCAACTTCTCCAGGCTGACCGCAGCCTACTTGACCTTGGGGACACACGCCGACGCGCCATTGATGCTGACGCCGTGACGCTGGCGCGCGCAGCCTGCGACATCGACACTTTTGAAATTCGCCTGCTGGAGGTCGAATGGCGCCGGGAGTACCGAAAGGTGGACAGTGCTTGGCAGCTTTTCGACGTTCAGGCGTTTGAATCAACGGTGCGTATGGGCGGCGGAAAACCGCCTGTGGCGATTGTCTGCGTGTTGACCAGCTCTTCCAGGCTGTCTTCTCCAGCCCGGTTGCAAATCCGCTTGGCCGCGCAGTACCAGTGCAACCAGGATCATCACCCGCTTGCCTCATTTGCTGGCTCCCACGGACTTTGGCAATGGCGAGGACACCATGCGAAAGCGGTGAGCTGGCAGGTTTATGCGTTGGCAAGGCGAGCTACATCTTCGCTGCTGGAAATTTCGCTGGCGGAGGAAACGGCGCCTGACACCAGCCTCTTGACAGTCGCAAGTTGCGGCCTTCTGGATGAAGGTGTTCCCAACAGAACCATGCAGACCTACGTTTGGTCTTATCCCGCCGAGCAATTTTTGTTTTCGATGCTGAGAAGGCCAGGGCCAGAGTTGGTTCGGCCAGGAGCGCCAGAAGCTGCAACTGCGGGAACCACGACTTGCCGGTATGAAAGAGATGGTGTCCAGCTGCCAAGCAAAGATTGGGCAAAGGGATTTCAAGAGGGCTTACAGCAGGCGATTGACAGTGGTTTGGAGAAAATGTTTGTCGCTTGGCAGGGTGAAACCCAGACCGCGTCAATGCGAGCAACCTGCGCTTTGCTGACCGGGGCGACGACGCTCACTTGGGGTTGGCGCGAAGGTGCCGGCGGGCTTGCCGGGCGGCCCCTGATGCGTGTCGTCGGCGAGGTCAACGCCAACCATGTGATAGACGTCGAACTTGCTGGCGAAATCACGATGGGGGTATCGCGTACACGTGTACGTTTGACGGTGCGGGGAAACGTTCCAATGAATCATCAAGTCGCGCGGGAGAGCGAGGCGCCGGGATTGCTTGACGTTCTTTTGCCAGTTGTGTCCAGGCTAAAGATGGAATTCAATGTTGATTTCGAACCGTTCGCCGTCGAGGACGCGGCGATGTGGAGCATGGTCGGCGGCGCTACTGGGTCGTTGACCGGAGAGATTGGCCTGAGGCCGAAATTGACAACGGGCGGTTGGCAGTGGTACGTGCGTATGGCCAGCGAGGCAGTCTCGGTTCCGATTTGCATGGTTGACCCGCTGTTGGGCCAGACCCATCGGACCCTGCAGTTGCTGCCGGCCGTCAATTTGCTGGAATGGAGCTACGGCTGATGGACCGAGTCATGATGCTTCGATTGGAAGTCCGGGGCTGCGAGGCGGAAGTTCGGCTCAATGACATTCCTCTTGGGCGAGCTGGCGCGGCGAATAGCCTGCTTTATTTGCCAGTGCACGAGTATGTGCTGGCTGGCACGAACGCCATCAGCATCGAAATAGACCCTCCCCAGGCGGGTATGCAGCGTCGTCTTCCCGTGCCCAAGGTGGCCGATGGCGACGCCAGCGCCAGTGTTCGTTTGATCTTGCCGCGCGTCGGGCAAATAGGCAATGAGTCCCAATCCCGCTCTTTGGCTGAACTGGATTGGGGCGTGGCCGATGGTGAGGTATTCAAGACACCTTTAGTGATATCAACCGAAGTCGCATTGCCGATCAAATTTCCTAGATGGCGTTGGCTGGATGCGCCTGAAATCGACAATCTGGATGCCTTAAAGCCAACTCTCCTGTCGCATGTTCAGGGCATCGCGGTGGCCCTGGCAAAAGGTGAGGTGGACGTTTTTCTCGAAGCAAGCCGCTTGCGCATAGAGGAGCTCGCCCTTGCTTACCAGCAGCCCGCAGTGGATTTGAAAGCCCGGTTGCGCGCAAGGTTGCAACTTCTGTACGCTACCAAGGCCTTGAAAATGATCATTCCCGGCATTGAAGATCTCAGGCTGAGGCTCTGCGCCAGTGGTCGCTTGATTGAATGCATGGGCGCGGGCGGCGAACCTGTATTGCGAACGGCGCCAGCGCCAGACGGGTCTCGAGTTTCCTGGCCGATCCGGCTGGCGGTGGTCAATGGGCAGTGCATCGTTCTTCGATGATAATTTCAAATCGGTTTCAAAAATCGTTGGAGAAAATTAATGATCGTACTGAGCGTTACCAGCTTCAATGGCGCCCCCGTCGGGATTGTGCCCGTAAGCTTTGACGAGCTCGGAGGAACGATCGGTCGCGCCACCACCAATCAGTTGGTACTGCCCGACCCGGATCGCACGATATCAAGGGTTCATGCTCACGTTGTGTTCAAAGCCGGTCGGTACGTTTTGATTGACAGAGGCAGCAACGCCGTCATACACAATGGCTTACCGATCAGCAATGGGCGCGAAATTGCGTTGGCCAGTGGCGATGAAATTCAGATTGGCGGCTATTTGATTGCGGTTTCAACTGGCGCGCCACTAACGGCCAAGGATCCGTTCGCCAACTTCGATCTCGAAAGTGGTGTTTTCCAGTCGGCCAGTGGCATTGCTGCGGGTGGCAAATTGCCGGCATTTGAGTCAGGCACATCGGGTTACGGCACAACGGTGCCCTCCGCGTTGTCCGGCGCGCCGACCACACCTCCTGGTAATTTGGGCCTGCCGGACGATTGGGATCCGTTCAAACAGGACTCGCCCGAAGCAGGCCCGCTTGGAGGACTGGACGTGACTGCTTTGGGCGCACTTCCTGCCTCTCCCCTTGGATTGAAAAAACTCAGCCTTCCAGAATTTGACCCATCGGCGAATCCACGACCTGCTGAAGAATCGCTGGACTCCCTTTTTGGGTTGGGCGGGCAATCCAAGGGAAGCGATCCGTTCGCCGTGTCCTCGTTGATTTCCCCAACTCAGCTTCCGGGCACAATTCCCGACGAAGGCCTGTTGCAGGCGCTGCAACAACCGGTGATTGGGGCTAAAAAGACCGCCCATGACCACGACTCAGACTTGAATGTGCCCTGGCAGGAAGTGAAACCCAAGGCAAAGCCCTTGCCGTTGGAGGCAGGTGAACCGCTCTCAGTTAAACCATCCCAGGACCAGCGCCCCGACGAAGACGCTTTGATGGCTGCGTTTCTTGAAGGATTGGGTGTGCCGAACCTGCGCCTTCGCCAGATCGATGCGAACGCTATGGTGGAATTGGGCAGACTGATGCGGGCGTCAATGTCCGGCACCATCGACTTGCTTGCGGCGCGCACAGCGATGAAAAAAGAGGTCAGGGCGGAGGTGACCGTGATGTCTTCGGTTGCAAACAACCCCTTGAAATTCTCACCAAACGTCGATTTCGCGGTGCAGTACATTCTGGGGGCACAGGCGCCTGGATTTATGGCGCCAGTCGAGGCTGTCCAAGACGCCTTTCATGATCTCAGAGCCCACCAGATTGGCGTCATGGCCGGCATGCGCACGGCACTCGCCAGTGTGCTAAAACGCCTCGATCCGGCAACCCTCGAGGCCAAATTGGCGCCGCAATCCGGCATGGCCAGCTTAATTCCGTCCAACCGCAAGGCCCAGTTATGGGACTCGTTTCAGGATTTGTATGGTCATTTGTTCAATGAGACTGAAGAAGGATTTGAGGAATTGTTTGTCAACGCCTTCGTCAAAGAATACGAGCGGTACGTCGCTCAACTTGATTCCAATAACCCGTGATACTCGGTCAACTCACCGTGCGTTAGAGCGTCAGAGCACCTGAAGTCACCTTTCTTGGGGGAGCACAACATGCCAATGCAGACTTGTATGGGGGCCAAGATGAAGTGCAGCTTTGGTGTGGCGCCAAGCACTTTGATACCCACGCCCAAGACCGTGCAAACCAACTACGTGATGGCGGCCAACATCATGGACCACGTGCCGATGATGAATATCCCACCCTTTGGCATGTGCCAGTCGCCCTCGAATCCCATGGTAATGGCCGCAACCGCAGCGGCAATGGGTGTTTTGACCCCTATGCCCTGCATACCCGCCACGCCTGCGCCCTGGGTTCCTGGGTCGCCAACTGTCCTGTTATGCAACATGCCTGCATTGAACAACACATCGACATTGAATTGCCTGTGGGCGGGTGTCATCACATTCATTGACGCCGGGCAAACGAACCACATGATTCCCTGAGCGCCGTCGATCTGGATTTCGCGCTTGGAGCGAATATCATTGCGGCCAAGACCTCGCCGGTCGACGTTGATGGATCCCATGTGTTGGGTGCACAGCGAGATTGGCTGGAATCAGATGAAAGTGCGATGATTCTTCACTATGACGTGGCATAACAAAATAATCTGGACTGAGGGCATGTTCCTTCAGCCACAGCATTTCCAGCAGCAAGACCGCCATATCAACCGTGGTGTGGACAGCCGCTTCAGGCTTTCTACCCCTTACCCCTGGGGCTTTCACTCCCTGAGCATTGACGAAGCGGCGCTGCACCAGGGCAAGTTGGCGTTGACCAAGGCGACCGGGGTGTTCAGAGACGGCACCGCGTTTTCCATGCCTGACGAAGACCCAACGCCATTGGCCATCGATGTACCGGCGGATGTGCGGGATGAACGTGTCGTGCTGGCCGTTGCTTTGTCCCGTCCTGGTGTGGCTGAAAGCGATGTGGAGGCCGCGTCCAGTTCGATGCCCACGCGCTTCAAGGCGATTGACCTCGACGTGGCAGACTGCCATGCAGCGAGCCTTCGCCAGGCCCCTCTACAAATCGGGCGGTTGAACCTGCGCCTGATGCTGGAGCGCGACGCAAACGAAGGATACAGCTCCTTGTGCGTCGCCCGCATTCTTGAGCGGCGGGCAGATGGGCGTGTGTTGCTCGACGCGAACCAATTGCCCCCGCTGTTGCACATCGTAGACAACCCGGTGGCCGACGGTTTCCTGCGCGAGGTAATCGGCCTCTTGCACCAACGCGGCGAGACTTTGGCCGCCCGCCTGGCGCAGCCTGGCCGAGCCGGCGTGGGGGAAATCGCAGATTTCCTGTTGCTTCAGGTGTGCAACCGTTATGAGCCAGTCTTGGCGCATGCCCGCCGGTCGCCGTCGCTTCACGCTGAGCCTCTGTATGCCATGCTTCTGGCGCTCGCTGGGGACCTGTCAACATTTCGCGAAACAAAACGACCGGGTGAAATCGCGGTTTACAACCACGAAGACCCGACCAGCAGTTTTGCTTCCCTGATGAACGACTTACGCCAATCGCTGTCGATGGTTCGTGAGCAGTCGGCGATCCCGATCGAGCTGCAAGAGCGCAAATATGGAATCCGCGTGGCCATCATCGCAGACGTTGAGCTGCAGAGAAGCGCTTCCTTCGTGTTGGCTGTCAATGCGCAGGTCAGTAGCGAACAATTGCGGTCCCGCTTCCCGGCTCAAGTCAAGATTGGCCCAGCTGAGCGTATCCGCGACCTCGTCAACTTGCAGTTGCCGGGGGTGGGCCTGCACGCGCTGCCGGTGGCGCCTCGGCAAATTCCATTCCATGCCGGGTTTTGTTATTTCGAGCTCGACACGCGCGGCAACGACATGTGGCGCCAGCTTGAGACATCTGGCGGCCTGGCGATGCATATCGCCGGTGATTTTCCCGGCCTGGAGCTTGAATTCTGGGCTATCCGTCCCTGAAGCCATTGAAGCCCCTGAAGCCCAATCCGCAAGCGCACCGACGATCTTCATTCATGACCGACAACCCGCTTTTGAATTGATATGACAGACGACGATCCATTTGCAAACTTTGGGCAGGACCGCACCATGGTCAAACCCTCGGCCGGCAGGGGGCCGCGCCCAGGGGCAACTGTGGCGGCTGCGCCCGCAGCCGTCACCCAGCGCGAAGCCGCCGCCCTGCCCGAGGTGCTGGCTGGCGCGGGGCTGAGTCCGCTTTTGCAGTTGGCGTCGTCCGTGCTCATCACGGGCTCGCGCATTCGAGTGATGCCCCAACACGCCAACCCGTCTGGTTTGCGCGGCGCGTTGGTTGACGCCGTGCAGAAATTTGAAAACTCGGCCCGCGCCCAAGGTCTGCCGTCCGACCAGGTGATCGCCGGGCGGTACCTCTTGTGCACATTCGTTGACGAATGCGCAGCAAGCACGCCATGGGGCGGTTCGGGCGCGTGGTCGTCACAAAGTCTGCTGGTTCATTTTCACAATGAATCCTGGGGCGGCGAGAAGCTGTTTCAGTTGTTGGGGAAACTGGCCGAAAACCCGTCAGCGAACCGCAATTTGCTGGAGCTGATTTACGCCATCCTCGCCTTGGGATTTGAAGGTCGTTACCGTGTTTTGCAAAATGGCCGCGCCCAGCTCGATGGGGTGAGGGAAAAACTCGCGGCAATGTTGCGCCAGCAAAGCGGCACCCCTGAAGCAGAACTTTCTCCGTATTGGGAAGGCGTGCCAGCGACCGGCAAACGCCTGCGCGATGGGGTTCCCATGTGGGTGGTGGCCACCATTGCCGCCGTGGCGCTAGCCTTGGTGTTCATCCTGCTGCGCGTGATGGTTTCAGGCAAGTCCGACGCGGCGTTTTCCAGCTTGCAGGCGCTTGACGTCAAGGCGGCCTCTCTGCCACCACCCGCGCCACCGGTGTTGGCAGCAGCGCCCAGGCTTTCCGGATTTCTCAAGCCCGAAATTGACAGCGGCGCCGTCGAGGTGCGTGACTATTCCGACCGCTCCATCATCATCATCCGAGGTGACGGGTTCTTCAACCCTGGCAGTGCCGATGTGTCCACCACCGTCATGCCCTTGCTTAACCGTATTTCCGAGGAACTGGCGCGTTTTCCGGGCCAGGTCTTGGTGACCGGCCATACTGACAACCAGCCGATCCGTTCATTGCGCTTCCCCTCGAATTGGAACTTGTCGCAGGAACGCGCCCAGTCGGTAAAAGCAGTGCTGGCAAGCAAAGTCAAAGTGGAGCGCATTCGGTCTGAGGGTCTGGCAGACACCAAACCGGTCGGCGACAACGCCAACCCAGCTGGGCGGGCGAAAAACCGTCGGGTTGAAATCACCCTGTCGCTGGCATCGGCCAGTTGACGTCCATCAGAAGGTTTAGGATTTGCCGATGAAACGATGGAAGACATGGCTTTTAAACCCAGTAACGTTGGGCACCTTGGGGCTGCTCGCGCTTTCGGCGTTGATCTGGTGGATCGGCCCGCTGCTCGCCATTGGTTCTGTGCGGCCATTGGACGGCTGGATCGAACGCCTGTTGGTGATCGCCTTGGTTTGGTTGCTGTGGATAGGCCGCATAACTTGGTTGAAATGGCGCCGGCGGCGGGCCAATGCCGCGCTGTTGCAGGGCATCTCGACTGGTGCCAGCGCGGCGGATCGCGAAGGTGAAGTTCTTAACTCACGCTTCCAGGAAGCGATTGGCAAACTCAAAAGTACCGGCAAGGGCAAGTCGTTTTTGGGCAACTCTCTGTATGACCTGCCCTGGTATGTGTTTGTCGGCGCGCCAGGTTCAGGCAAAACCACGGCCCTGCAAAACGCTGGCTTGCAGTTTTTATTGACGGAGGGCGGCGCGGGCGGTGCCAGTGGTGGTGTGGGAGGCGCTGTCAAAGGCGTCGGCGGCACACGCAATTGCGACTGGTGGTTCACCAGCGAGGCGGTGTTGGTGGACACGGCCGGCCGTTACACCACACAAGAGTCTGACTCCGAGGTGGATGCCAAAGCCTGGGACAACTTCCTCTCGTTGTTGCGCAAAAGCCGCCCACGCCGGCCGATCAACGGCGTCCTGCTGACGGTCAACATTCAGGATTTGCTGCAACAAAATTCGACCGAGCGCCGTGAGCATGCGCAGAAGTTGCGCGAGCGGCTGCACGAGCTTCAAACCAAACTCGGTGTGAAAGCGCCGATTTATGTGTTGATCACCAAATCAGACTTGGTGGCCGGATTCAGCGAAACCTTTGACGCGCTCGGCAAGGAACAGCGCGACCAGGTCTGGGGCTTTACCTTCGATGCTGCGGTCGAGGGCGCGAAGGCCATGACCACCTTCAACGCCAATTACACCGCGCTTGAAGAACGCCTCAACGCTGGTCTGTTTGAGCGCCTTCAGGTGGAACGGGATGGCGCCAAACGCACAGCGATGTTCGGCTTTTCGATGGAATTCGCCAACTTGCGTCCGGTTTTGGGCGATTTCCTCAACCTGGTTTTCTCAAGCGGGGGCACCTTGCAGGAAGACGTGCGCCTGCGGGGCGTCTATTTCACCAGCGGCACCCAAGAGGGCACGCCAATTGACCGGGTGATGGGAGCCTTGTCACGCTCTTTTGGCTTGCAAGCCCGCGTGGCGGCACCCTTGGGCCAGCGCGGAAAAAGTTTCTTCCTGCGCCGTTTGTTGCAGGACGTTGTTTTTCCCGAGCAGCATCTGGTGGCCTTTAATCCAGTGGCTGAGCGCAGGCGCATGTCGCTTCGTATCGCCTCTTTGGCTGCCGTGGCCTTGTTGTCAACGGCGCTGGTGGGTGGATGGGCGGCCAGTTACTTCAAAAACCAGTCGTACACCAATGAAGTTGAGGCGAAGTTGCCGCAGCTGCGCCAGGCGGTTGACTCACTGCCACCCGCGCAATCGGGCGATGTCACACCGCTGATACCTGTTTTGACGGCAGTGCGCCAAGCTGCGGCGCCCTCTGGTTTCGCCATTGACCAGCCACCCTTGCTCAACACCTTGGGACTCTACCAAGGGGAGAAACTCGACGCGGCAAGCCAGATCGCCTATCGAAATTTGCTTGAACACAGCCTGCTGCCGCGCGTGGCCAAACGCCTGGAGGAGCGCCTGCGCGCCACCAGCAAAGACAACCTTGAGCTGACCTATGAGGCGCTGAAGGCCTACTTGATGCTCTATACGCCGGACAAGTTTGAGGCGGCAGCGCTGAAGGCTTGGATATCGGTCGATTGGGACGCCAATTACGCCAGGTTGGGCCCCGACCAGCGCAAGGCCCTTGATGGCCACCTAGACGCCCTGTTGGCGCTTGGCGCGCCGCGCGAAGCCAGCCCGTTGGACAAAACACTGGTCAGCGCGACGCGCGAGATGCTTACCGCCTATCCGCTTGAATACCGCATCTACAGCCGTTTGAAGCGGCAATACCGGGGCGACTTGCCTGAATTTTCACTGGCGCGCGCTGCCGGGCCCACGGCGCAGCAGGTTTTTGAACGCGCCAGTGGCGAGCCCATCTCCAAAGGCATCTCGGGCTTTTACACCAAAGAGGGTTACCAAAAAACCTTCCAAGGCTCGGTGGAGCCCGCCGCCTTGCGACTTGCCGGCGAAGAGGCGTGGGTGCTGGGTGTGCGCGATGAAAATCGGCTGAAAAACCTGGTGGGCAGCGAGCTGAGCGACAAGGTTCGGCGTTTGTACCTCGCTGATTACATCAAGGTTTGGGACAAATACTTGGCCGATGTGCAGTTGGTCAAATTGTCCGGTGTCGCGCGCAACATGGAAGCGGCGAGGGTGCTCGCGGCCGCTGACTCGCCCTTGGCCGCGTACTTGCGCGCGGTGGCGCGTGAAACCACCTTGGTGCCACCGGCGGGTCAGGCTGGGCAGAGTGTTGTCGGCAAACTCGCTGACCAAGCTGCCAAAGCCAAAGACGACATCGCCAAACTCGCTGGCGCCCAGCCCGCGCCCGACGCCACAGCGGGCGCGGGGCCGATCGAGCGCCTGGTTGACGACCATTTCGCCGGCAGAAACCGGCTGGTTCAGGGCACACCCGCACCCATCGACGACGTGCTTAAACTGTTTGGCGAGGCCTATGCCCAATTGGTGGCGGTCGATTCAGCGCAGAAGAGCAAAGGGCCACCGCCACCGCCTGGCGCTGCCGAAAAAGTCAAGGCGGCGGCGGGCGCTCAGCCCGAGCCAGTGCGCTCCATGTTGTCCACGCTGGCGGACGCCGGCGCCAAAGGCAGCCGCGAGGGCGAGCGCGAAGTGCTGACCAGCGAATTGAAGCCGGTTTTCGATTTCTGCAACCGGGCGATCAGCAACCGTTACCCCTTTGCTTCGGGCTCCCAGGCCGATGTGATGCCGGATGATTTTGGCCAAGTGTTCGGCGCGGGCGGCATGCTCGACGAGTTCTACCAACGGCGTTTGGCGGCGATGGTGGATACCGGCAAGAACCCCTGGACGTACAAACCACTGGCCGATGGCGCCCGGCCCGCTTCACCCGCCGCGTTGGCAGATTTCCAGCGCGCCGCGCGAATCAAAGAAGGGTTTTTCCGCAGCGGCGGCAAGACGCCAGGCTTCAAGCTGGAGATGCGTGCGGTTGAAATGAGCGAGGGTTTGAAAGAGCTGTCGCTGGACATCGACGGCCAGGTATTGAAATTCACGCCGGGAAACACTGCCTCAGTCGTCTTGAGTTGGCCCAGCCAGAAGTTGAGCTCGCAAGTGCGTTTGACCGCGAACCCTGCGGTCGCGCCAATGAATTTTGAAGGCCCTTGGGCGCTGTTCCGAATGTTTGACCGTTTCGAGGTGCTGCCCACGGCGCAGCCCGAAAAATTCTCGCTGGTGGTGAACCTTGAAGGCAAACGGGTGCGCCTGGAAGTGATTGCCAACAGCGTCATGAACCCATTTCGAATGCGCGAGATCCAACAGTTCCGCTGCCCTGGATCACTTTGACATGGATCGTGCACCCTCACCGGCGAAGTTGGTGGGCTGGCACGGCAAATTGCCGACCGTAGGCGATTTCGCCACCCGCAGGTTGGACCCAGCCTTTGTCAGCGTTTGGGACGATTGGCTCTCGCAGGGACTCGCCAAATTCCGCGCGCAAGACGAAAGCCATTGGGTTGACGCCTACCTCGCCAGCCCAACCTGGCGCTTTTTCATAACCCCCGGTTTTCTACCGGAACCGCTTCACCGCCAGGCCTGGGCCGGGATCGTGATGCCCTCGATGGATCGCGTCGGCCGTTATTACCCCCTGACGATAGCGGCACGCTTGGAAAACCTGCCCAGTGACAACGCGTCGCAAGCGTCGATATGGACTTGGCTGCACCGCATCGACGACGCCGCCGCCGACGCCTTGCAGGAAGATTGGTCGATTGATGCGCTGGAAGCCGAACTGGCGCGCATTGGCGCCCCGAACCAACAAGCTCATGGGCTGGCCGGTTTAGCGAACATGAATGCGCCAGCCTTCATAGTAAATTTTTTCACGGCAGGCAATGCGGCGACGATGCCGGGCGCACAGGGCGCACAGGGCGTCCAAGGTGGCCAAGGTGGCGAAGGTGGCCAAAGTGGCGGTTGTATTTGGCGCAGTGAGGCTGGGCTTCTGCCGGCGCGGGAATTTCAGTCCTTCGCGCGGGATGATTCGATCCTCACCTTGTGGCGGGCCTGATCCCAGATCTAACTCCACGTCTAAAACGTTCGTGCAGACTGTTTCTGGTTGCTATAAATATTATAGCATATTACGCAAGTTTTACGTGACTTGAGGGCCATTTTCGCCATAAATTTTTGGGTAAATTCAAAATCCAAGTGCAACACTATCCTAAACCTGAACAAAGGAGGCCGCGTTCAAACACAGTGTGCACGGGCTCGCGCAACACATCGCCGTCGATGATCGGGCCCCAGAAGCCTCACAACGCCTCTATCGCGTCTGCCGGCACGTCGCGCAATGCTTCGAGCGTGGTGGCACCGAGTGCCTCAGCCATCGCGACACCCGCAGCTTCAGCCTCTGCCAGGCGCTTCATCGGCGTGCCCGTGGGGCCGCCTCTGAAGCGCTCCGAGCTGTCAACGATGACGCGCTGAAACAACTCGGTCGCCAATGGAGACGCCATCAACCCGTTGGCCAGGGCGGCACCGGCTGACTGGCCAAACAAGTTAACGCAGGCCGGGTCGCCGCCAAATGTGGCGATGTTGCGGCGCACCTATTCGAGCGCGGCGATCACCTCCAGGCAGGCATAGTTGCCTGAAGCGCCGGTTTCTCCCAAAAGCCTTGATTCTTTCGTCAACTCGGGGTGAGCGAGGTAACCCATGGCACCGACCCGGTAGTTGAAAGTCACCACCACCGCGCCCTTGGCAGCCAGTTGGTCGCCGCGCGACACCGCAAGCGAGCCGCTGCCACCCCGGTGCCCGCCACCATAGATGAAAACGATCACCGGCGCTGGTTTTGAAGCGGCTTTCGATAGGCTGGCAGAGGGTGCCCAAAGGTTGAGATACAGGCAGTCTTCGCTGGTGCAGCACTCCAGTGGCTCATCGAAAGAGAACTGGCGCATGGTCGACTGCGGATGCTGCGCGTGCGGAATCGGAGCTGACCCATACCGACCACAATGGCGCACACCCTGCCAAGGAGGCGCGGGCTGAGGCGGGCGCCAGCGCAGCGGCGCCACCGGCGGCGCGGCAAATGGAATGCCAAGAAAACTTCTACGCTTGCCGTCGGCAGAGACCACACCTGTCACCAGGCCGGTGTCAGTTTGAATCGTTTCAAGTGGCATGGGCGGGGTGGGACGCGGGCGTTTTATGGAAGCGCCGGTTTTGCAGGATGGCCAACAGGTTGTCAGCATCGCGCAGGCGGTTGAAATGGGCGACAGGGTCGTCCCGCACGAGCAGCAAGTCGGCCAGAAAACCTTCACGCACCTGGCCGAGCTGGTGCCCCATGTCCATCAGCACAGCACCCCATTTGGGGCCGGCCATCAGCGCTTCTTCGTCAGCGTAGGTGCAGCGGTAGATCACGCGAAAACCGTTTCGCGCCGCCATCTTCACTGCCGCAGCGGCCTGGGCGTGCGCCGCCAGCCAAACCTTGGATTCACGCGCCAGCTGGGCGGCGGCGGCCACGTCGGCCTCGGTGTATTCAACCGTTTGCGAGCCGCCGGGCCCGTGCGGCTGACCCGCGTCATGTGATCGCCTTCAACCAGCACCTCGCCCATGAAGCGCGGGCTGCGACTGCCGTCAAAGATTCAGAGATTGGTGAGCAAAATGGCAGTCACAGGTCAAGCGCTTTCAGACTCTGGGGCACTGGCCCGATTTTGGGGTGAATGTAGCTGCTGCCTTTTGCAGCCGCGTGCCACTTCGCGCAACGCTGTCGTGCCTTGTGTGCAGGAGAAATCTGGGTGATGCAGAAGCGCATAACCTGTCCGTTATGGGAGATGATTCAGTCACAATTTGTGCCTTTTAAAATAGCGGTGGGGCAAGAGGAACCAGCGTAGACTTGAAAAAACGCGGGCAAAACGACCTTCAGATTTGGCGGCGGCCTTATCACTGGTCAGCATTTGCGCCACCCACCTTTCGGAGTCACCACCATGCCCGGACCTGTCACCACCACCTACTTTGACCGCACTTTGGAGCAGCATGCGATGCGCCAGCACGGGCTGCTCGGCCGCGGTGGGGGAATGGGCAATTCACTCTTTGCGATTGACTACGATTCGTTGCCCGCCGAGGCGCGGCGAACCATTGACCTGATCATCTCCGATGGGCCCTTTCCCTACCCTGGGAAAGACGGCTCGCTTTTCGGCAACTCGTTTGGCGATCTGCCCGGCGGCCGCTACCGGGAATACACCGTGCCGACTCCGGGCGCCACCCATCGGGGCGCGCGCAGAATTGTGGCCCGACTCACCACCGCCCAACTGTTTTTCACCGCCTGCCACTACGAACGGGTGCACGTTACCGGTGGCACGGCAGACGAGAAGCGGCAAGCCCGCACCGTAGCCACGCTCCAACAAGACAGCGAATGGCGCAATGGCTTCTACCTGGTGACGGGCCTGTTTCCCGACTTGCGGGACAAGATCAGCAGAGCAATCAAGGCCAAGAGTTGACGGATTGATCATGCCCAGATGGCCACAAAAACGCTATGTAATATATAGCAAACTACGTATGTTTTACGTGACTTAAGGGTCGATTTAATCTCTATAGTTCAAAACTGGAGGAGAAAAAGAGGACAATTGTTAATACCCATATTAACAATTTTAAAGAAACCTTTGCCACCAACAGTTTGCGTTTTGGCACTAAAGTCAGGGCCATGAAACGCATGTTTCGCACTTTTCTCTTCCTTCCGCTGGCCGCTCTGGCAATCTCGCTGGCCAGTTTCGCTGCTCAGGCCCAGTTGGCGCCGATTCGCACATTTGCGGGCATCAACGAATTCGCGCTGCCCAATGGCTTGCAGGTGTTGTTGCTGCAAGACGACTCGAAACCCTCGGCCACCGTCAATATCACCTACCGCGTCGGCTCGCGCCATGAAAGTGCGGGCGAGACCGGCTCGGCGCATCTGCTGGAGCACCTTCTGTTCAAAGCCAGCGGCCAGGTAGCAGACCCCAAACGCGACATGATTGCTTTTGGCATGCGCTGGAACGGCACCACCAGTTTTGACCGCACCAATTATTTCGCCCACTTTTTGACCAATGATGCGCAGGCGCCTGAGCGCTTTGACTACATGTTCAAGTGGCTCGCCGGGATGATGACGCAGGCGCGTTTCAGCCGCGAAGACCTGGCTTCTGAGATGACCGTGGTGCGCAACGAGTGGGAACGCGCCGAGAGCGAACCCGGGCGCGTGTTGGCTGAGCGCATGCGGGCGGCGGCCTACACCGCGCACGGCTACCGCCACAGCGTCCTGGGCGCCAAGAGCGACATCGAAAACATGCCGGTGGAACGCCTCCACGCCTTTTACCGGCGCCACTACCGGCCCGACAACGCCACGCTGATCGTCGCCGGGCGTTTTGACGAAGCAGCGGTGAAGGTGCGCATTGAAGCGGCCTTTGGCCCCATTGCAAAACCGGCGGAAACCTTGCCAGCCACCTACAGCCTGGAGTTGCCGCAAGACGGTGAGCGCCACGTGGCCTTGCGCCGCACGGGTGGCCAGGCCAGCACGGCAGTGATGTACCACTTGCCCGCAGGTGGCACCCGCGAAGGTGTGGCGGCCCGCATCCTGGCAGAAACACTGAGCCAGGGGCGCGGGCCGGTGGCGCGCGGCCTGGTGTCGCAAAACCTCGCAGCCAGCGCCTGGGGCTACTACCGCGCCACGCGCGAGCCGGGGCACATTGTGGTGGGCGTGGGCTTGTCTGATAAACCGGGCGACTTGCCCGATGCGCAGTTTGAGATCAAGGCGCTGTCAAGCGCAGCGGCCTTGGCGCGGGTGGTGGAAACCGCACAGCCGAGCGACGCTGAAATTGAAACCGCGCGGGCCATGCTGCTGCAGAACTGGCGCGCCAGCTTGCGTGATGCCGAGTCGACCGCACAAGCGCTGAGCGACATGGTGGCGCTGGGCGACTGGCGGCTGATCGTCGGCATCCGCGACGCTTTGCAAGACATCAGACCCGACGAGGTGCGCACCCTGGCACGGCAATACCTGGTGGCGTCGAACCGGACAGCAGGCACCTATTTGCCACTGGGCTCGGGCGTGCCAGCCCCTTCGCCGAAAATAGCGGCCGCTTCTGATTTGGTGGCTTTCAACGCAGATACGGCGTTGGCAAAGACCCTGATAGCGACACAAAACTTCGACAATTTCGAAATCACACCCACGCTGATCGCCCAGCGCGTTCAGCGCGGGCGTTTGACGGTTGCCGACAAACCCGGCTTGCACATCGCCGTGTTGCCGCGCGCCGCGAAAGACGAGCGGGTGGTGGGAACCTTGCGCCTGCGCTGGGGC
The DNA here is from genome assembly GCA_031428695.1 of Rhodoferax sp. Taxonomy (GTDB): domain Bacteria; phylum Pseudomonadota; class Gammaproteobacteria; order Burkholderiales; family Burkholderiaceae_C; genus JANYCG01. The sequence continues at coordinate 41,781 of JANOYE010000327.1, forward strand.
ACCGAGCAGTCGCTTCATGGCAGCAATGTGCTGGCCACGATGGCCGGGCCACTGTTTGCCCAAGGCGCTGGAGAAAGCGCGGCGCTGGGCTGGGCGGCGATGAACCCGGTGCAGATCAAAGACCGAATGCTGGCGCTGGACGCGCGCATCACCTTCACTTCGGGTGTGGGGGCGGCGACAGTGGCGCTTGATTTTCCGGCGGGCAACGCGGCGGGCGTGTTCGAGCTTGTCAGCCAGTTGCTGCGCGCACCGCGGTTTGCCGATGCGGACTTTGAACGCAACCAGCGCGCCATGTTGGCCAGCCTGCAAAACATCCGCGCAAATACCGTCAATATCGCCGGCAACGTCCTGGCCCAGATGTACCGGCCGCGTGAGGTTTTCCCGCTGGGCGACGTGCGCGAAGTGCGCAGTTTTGAGGAAACCGAAGCGCAAATGCGCCAGGCCACAGCGGCGCAACTGCGCGAGCACTGGCGGCGCTTTGCTTCGGCCAGTTTCGGTGAGCTGGCGCTGGTCGGGCCGATCAACCTGGATGCGGTGCAGGCGCCTTTGCAGCGCCTCTGGGGCGACTGGCGCACGCGCGAACCGCATGCACCGTGGCTCAATGAGTTTGTGGCGCCGCCACCCGCTGCCACGCAAGTGCTGCGTGTGGCCGACAAGGCCAATGCCAGTTACAACGGGCGCATCGGTTTTGCCATGAACGACGCCAACCCGGACTATGCCGCTTTGTTCACGGCCACGCAGATCATGTCGCGCTCCAACCTGTGGGCGCGGGTGCGCGAGAAAGAGGGTTTGAGTTACGGCGTTTCGGCCACACTCACCGTGCCCGGCAATGGCTCGGAGGCGGCGATCAACGTCTCGGCCAGCTTCGCGCCGGCGAACCGTGAGAAGCTTCTGGGCAGCATCCGTGGCGCGTTGAATGATGCACGCGAGAAGGGCTTTGGGGTTGCCGAGGTTAACTCGGCGAAGGCCGCCATCGTCAGCCGCCGTGCCGAGTTTATTGCCCAGCCCGTGAACGCCGCGGGCAACATGGCGATTCAAATGCGGCTGAACCGGGCGCTGGATTTTTACGGCAGCTTCACCGAGCAATTCAAGGCATTGGACGCCGCCGCTGTGAACGCCGCGTTGAAGAAATACGTCGATGTGGGCGCGCTGCGCGAAGTTGTTGCCGGCACATTCGACTGAGGTCCGGATTTGATGGGTGGTTTTGAATCGCGGCATTGAGGGTTTGGGCTGATTCCCACCGCCGGTTCGCGAATTCATAATGGCAGGCTGATTCAGTCAGTTTTCATCCTGTCAGTTCAACAAATTCCTAGGAGCCAAGGCATGGACAAACGTACCCTCATCAAGGCGATGGCCGCCGCGCCTTTTGCGGCACAGCCGCTTTTGGCGGCGGCGCAGCAAGCGCCCTTCAAAATCGGTTTTCTCGCCCCCATGACCGGCCCGTTTGCCGCCACCGGCTGGCAGATGGAGCAGGGCGTGCGCCTGTACATGGCGCAACATGGCAACACCATTGCCGGGCGCAAGATCGAGCTCATCGTCAAAGACGACACCGGCACGCCTGACGTGACGAAACGCCTGGCGCAAGAGATGGTGGTGAATGACAAAGTTGATGTGTTGGCAGGTTTTGGCCTGACGCCACTGGCGCTGGCCACCGCGCCCGTCGCCACGCAGTCCAAAACGCCGATGGTCAACATGCTGGCCGCCACCTCGGCAGTGATCGACTCCACGCCCTACATGGTGCGCGTCTCGATGACGCTGCCGCAAACCACCATCATCATTGCCGACTGGGCGCCCAAAAACGGCATCAAAAAAGTGGTGACTCTGGTGAGCGACTACGGCCCCGGCCTGGACGCCGAGCGCAGTTTCCGCGACCGCTTCATGTTCAACGGCGGGCAAATCCTTGA
>JANOYE010000328.1:0-10956 GCA_031428695.1 Rhodoferax sp.
AACTCATCGCTCTGGAACTGGACGACACGGATGGCCGCATTCGCCTGGCCAGCCTCACGATGCATGGCCGGCACATTCATGACCAGATTTTGGGCATTGCACTGGCGCGTGAGCGGGCGCTGGTGCAGGTGCTCAAGCCTGTGGAGATTGACACGCTGCTGGGTTTGCTCAAACGCGTGCACGAAAACCTGCCTGCTGTCGAAGTGGCCACCCAGGCCTTCATTGCAGATTCACTGGCCAAACCTTCAGGCCTTGGTGGGCAGCGCCTTCACCGTGTACACCCAAAGCGGCACGTTAGAGCTCAGGCTGGTTGAAGAGCAGCCCCGCCGGACGCCCCCAACTTGCCAGAATACGAAGCCGTCATTGCTTGAAAATCGGGATGCGCTTCAATCCTGCACTGCCTGCGCGACCAGCCGCACACCTAGCGCTGTGCAAACGCGGCTCACGGTATCAAAGCGCGGAGCACTGTCGGGGCGCAAGGACTTGTGCAGGCCTTGGCGACTCATGCCAGCCGCCCTGGCAATTTCGCCTATGCCATGCGCCCGCGCAATACCGCCCAGCGCTGCGCTCAGCAGTGTCGAGTCATGGGTTTGCAAGATGCTCGTGAGGTGGGCTGCGATGGCGATCCCATCGTTTATGTGCGCTGCTGCATCAAATTTTCGCAGCTCGGCTACTGTGGTGCGTTTGCTCATGTTGATCTCCTTATTCGATACAGTGAGACAACCGTAATGAAATATAGATCCAACAATCGTCGCTAAAGTGCCCAATAGACCCTTTGAATTTCAGGTTATTTGATAATTTCGAGCTGCGTTTGCCCTTGAGTTTTAGGCGTTGAACTGCTCATTACGATAGCGCATGCCTGCGTTGCCAAAACGGCAGTTGAGGCCACCGCTTTTCGTAGCCATAAAAGATGGCCTTATTGCGCAGATACGCATCGTAGATAGACGAAAGATGGTCGTTGTAGTGCGCTAAAGCTGACCTGTTGCCATCCAGCACGGCGTTGATGGCTCGTGCGCCAGCCAATCCCGTGTACAGCGCGTTCGAAATCCCTTGAGACGACAGCGGATCGAACGACAAAGCGGCATCGCCCAGCGCCAGCCAACCCTCGCCGCTGAAGCGCTCAAGCCGCCCGCTGGAGGCGTCCACCCCTTGCGGCGCGCAGCTCAGTTGGTAGCCATGCGACTGACAGAATCGGTGCAGATGGGGCGCGCTGTTCAACTTCGCGGCAAAGCCGTCGGTGGACAGTAAAGCAGCGCGTTCGCAGCGGCTCAGGTCGCTGTCACACAGGTAAATCAATAGGCGTGCGTTTGACGGCAACAACACGCTGTACCACCAGCCATCCTGAGCGGCTTCGATCATGGTGCGACCATCACTGTCGCTCGCGCTGTCTGACTGCAACAGGACATGAAAGGCAATCAGGCGATCTGTCTTGCATCGCTCCACACCCAGGCGGCGCGTGGTTGTGGCAGCGCGCCCCCCAGCATCGACCAGCCAGCGGGCTTCGATGTCGCGGCTGCCGCTACTGTCCGACAACTGAATCCGAATGGGCTGATCGAGGGTGCCGTCGCGCGCCGCGTTCAGCAGGCCCAGCCTGGTTTGATCACAGATCAATGCACCGGCCTCGCGCGCAGCATTCTTCAGCATGGCGTCGAAGCGAGAGCGGTTAAGTTGATAGCCATGTCCGTGCGCTTGAAACATGAAATCGACACTTTGAGATTTGTCAGACCCCCATACCGACACGTTGCCATGGCTAACACGGTGTCCGTCGGCACAAAAACGCTCAAACACACCGAGCTCGTGCAGCAGTGAATGCGCGGAAGGCGGCAAACCCTCGCCGACATGAAACGCATCAACCGGCGAGGCGTCTGCCAGCAACACACGTCGGCCACTGCGCGCCAGCATCAACGCAGCCGCTGAGCCTGCTGGCCCGCCGCCAGCGATGGCGACATCGAACGACTGTGCTTCGCGGTTCAATCTCAACACCGCCACCGGCTCTATACGCGTGCGCAATCCGCGCTAGCGTTTGCGCTGCATGCCCGGGCGTGGCGCATGGCTAGCCTCTTCGTGTGAGCTGAAATTAGCGCCGCGCGGTAATGCGTGCGCTTGCTTGTCCGGCGCAACGACCGGCGCGCCTTGGATAGCCTGCCGCAGCAACAGCGAGGGTGTCGACATCGGTGTCAGGTTGGCCGTTTCGGCCGCATCGGCGGGTGGCACGTCGGGGCCGTAGCTGGCCACCATCATCACGGGCGGAAATAAAGGGTTGTCCGTGACACCTTCTCGCACTTCGACCAGCCCCATTGAACCAAAGATGCGCACCATCTGATCCATTTGCTGCGCGGTGCTGCCATGCAGCGGTTTGTTCCAGCTCGTTCGCTGGGTGAACGCTTCGACGCGGCGCTCAAGCGGCTGTTCGGGATCAATGACAATCTCGTAATCGCGTTCGGTCAACACCTGATTGGGTACGCGCGCTGGCCAGAACGTCGGTGCATACGGATCGTATTGGGTGTCGTAGCCGCCACGGCAATAGGCGGTGTCTGCCTGCCATGGCAAACCCATCCAGCGCGTCAAGTCACCCGGCCCCTGCAAATGCAAGGGTCCATTAATGGCCAGGCATTGCTGTTGGTCGAGCGTGCTGCCGTATGGCGCCTGGGCGACACCCTCGGGGCGTTGTCGGATACGGAACGGCTGGCTGTACATACTCAGATGGCGCATAGGCCAAGTCAACTCACAGCCTGGATGAAAAGCGTCAGCCAGGCAAAACTCCATTGCGGCGCGAGTCAGCATGGCAGGCTGCTCGGACAAAGGCACTTCTTCGATCAATGCAGGCGGTGCAGAACCAGCCCCATCGCTCTCGAAATCGCCCACTGCCCACCGGTCAAGAATGGTGAACTGGAGATCGGTGATGGCAGCGTTCTGGCGCGGGCTGTTACTGGCGGGAACTTCCATCGCATCGCCATAGATCCAAGGCCATGGCAGCTGGTTGCCGTCGGTCGTGATGGGATTGCGAAAGCTGTTGAGCAATTGGCGTCGCATCTCGGTATTCGGGTCAAATCCGCCGGGAGCAATCGGTTTGGCCGCCAGTTGTGCGATGTAGGCTGGGTCTTCAAAGTTGTACCGACCATGAAGTCCGTATTGGGTGGCGAAACCCTGGTTCACCCATTGCAGTCCAGACAAGCGTTGCAGAATCGGATAGACGTCGCGGATGAAGGACACGCTCAACGGAGCCTCGATCCATCCCGCCTTCACGAACAAGTCGTTCATCAAGTCATACATGGTGCGTTCGGCCTTGACCTGCGGCGCGTAGTTGGGCGGTGTGGTGATCACCCAGGCCGATTGCACCGGTATTGCGAGACCGTCAAGCGTGACTTGCGCCATCACCGGGCCATCGCAGGTATCGTCGTACCAGCCATCGGCGTTAATGAAAGCATCAGGGGCGTTGGTAAAAATCGGGCTACCGGTGGGTGATGCAGAAATGCCACGGCCGGGCAAGAACAGCAAACGGCCCTGCTCATCGGTACGCAATTCACCCAAATAAACCGGATTGCCGGTAAAACTGCCGACGCACTCAGCGGCCGACGCATTGGCACCGCTGACCGTTTGCAGGCCACCATCGATGACCAGCGTGGCGCGCGCGACAGGGGTGGTCAGGCTCGGGTTGCGACGCGACAATACCGTGGTCGCCGCTTCTGGAATATCCATCGCGATGACCCACTGATACCAAGCCGCTTTTTGATTGGCGACATGAACCGACCACACGATATCGGCATCGCTTGCCGTTATTTCGCGCACCACCTGACCGGCCGCGTTGTAGCCGTAAATGCGAAACTGCGCAGCCTCGCGTTTTAACGCACCCTGGGCATCGCGGTAAAAGCCGGGCGATTGGGGCCTGGGTTCAACGACCTGGGGACTGATAAAAAATTCATTGAGGCTGGAGCCAAGACGGGCTACGCCAATGGCTGGATGAATTTCGGCGCGAACGATAATATCGTCCTGAACGTCGGCGTCAGTTTCGGTGCTGGAATTGGACTTGTATGGCATATAAAATAGTTTAATTAAAAGTGATTTCGGATGACTGATTCAGGGTGAAGTCATGAATCACCGAAGTCTTAATAATCAGACTGACACGAAAGTGCCGACAATCAGTAAATCGCCTGGCACCCTGGCGGCCTCAAACTTGATCACGTTGTCAGACGGGAAGAGTAAATTCTTGAGCGCAAAGACTGAGATCGCATCAAAAGGCACGTTCATATTTTTCACAATCTGTTGCGGAATCTGCTGTTGAATCTTTTGATTCACTTGGGCCATGAGATCATCTGAGCCACTCGGGCCACCGCCCGACATATGACCCGTGACGGTGACCTCTTGGTTGCTCATTGAGATCTTGATGCTTTGATTGCGACCCGTTCCGTCGACCGCCACGGGTAGATTGGCTTGAACATTCATATTCACGTCCGTGCTGAGATTGCTTTCCGAACATGTAGGTCCGAATTTGGAAAAGCCAGCATAGGTGGTGGTGCAAGACTTTTGTGTAAAGTTGATTTTGTTGCTTTGTGCTCCGTTCATGCTAATACGTCCATCGCTGAGTGAGGTTAGCGTGGTGCCTGCCATTGACCAGTTAATGCTGTTGCCGCCGGGGATGTAATAGGTGTAATCTGTGGTGGTGCTGCTGGATTGGGTACCCGACGAGGATGAATGGTTGAGCGGGCTCAAATCAACGTCGCCCTTGACGCTGGCCTCGGTGAATTTGCCGCTCCAAGCCTTTTGATCGGAGCCGGGATTGACGCCGGCCATTTTCCAAGATTGCGCCTTCATGCTTTGCGGCATCGCAGCGTTGTAAAACAGCTCCGAACGCAGCATGAGCGAGCACTCCTGCCCTTGTGGAATCGGCTCTGGGACGTTGTTTAAGAATGTCTGGCTATAGTCGAGCAAGTTGCGATTTCCCGTCTGTATGTAGAGCTGGAGCATCTCATTGCCCGACGGGGTTTTAAGAGGTTTGAAGTAGAAGCCCTTGGGCTTGAGATCATCCAGCGTGGGAATATTGGTCAGATCCAGCTGGTTGATGACAAAAATGACGGGGTTGGCGGCGAAGTAGGCTTTCACCGCCATATTGAAATCGAGCAATTGTTCATTGCTCAAATTCATATTGCTCACGTCAAAGCTGCCTTCCTTCATGTCCAGTTGTACCGTCATGGCATTGTGATTGCCGCCAGGTGTGGTGATGGTGCCCTGCACCTGCCCGATCTTGATGTTGGCAGTAAGGGTCTCCCCTTTGATAACCGTGGCCGGATCACATTTTGGCGCATCGGTGCCCACTTGAATGCATTTCGTCACCGAAGAGCCATCCAGAATTTGGGCCTCTAGCTTGGCCGTGTTGTCGTTATTGGTGTAGAAAGTCAGGCCGGGATAGCCATACAGAATGTTGTAACGGACGATGGACCAAACGCCCTCGACGACTTTCGTTTTGGTTTCCACCACGATCGAATTCTTGTAGGGGGTGCTCAGTTTGAGCGTGTCGTACTGTTTTTTAAGTGCGCTATTTATCTGGGCCAGCGACATATTGAAGACGACGTCCCAGCGATTGGTGACCGTGCCTTGGGTGTACATCGTCTGCACCAATTGTTCGACACTTGGCAGTGAACCGATGGCGGGCGCTGCCGGGGCCGCCGCCAGCATGGTTATGCCTTGCCGAGCACCTTGGCGCTTGGCCCGCGCCTTGCGCAAGGCTGCTTCATCGACGATGCGCGCGTCCAGCACAAAGCTCAAAACAATTCTGACGGTGGACTGCTTGAAGGTGATTCCTTGGTTCAGTTTCGTCTTGGGTAGTGAAATTTGCCAAGTCGAGAAAGGGGTGACCCTACTGACGCCGTCGCTCCACGAACCGCCACCATCGGTAAAGTCGGGTTCCCCGGTCTGGGCGTTGAACTGGTACACCCGGTCACGCGTGGGTGTGCGAAACACGCGTGTGCCCCGGTTGGTGTCGCGGTCAGAAAATGGTGCGCCGTTGATCGCTAACTGCACCAAGACTTTGCCATTGTCGGTGCTGGCCACGCCGTCAATCTCTGCCACCAGCGAGAGTACCCGTGCATCGACATATTGCAAAAACTCCATGGCCCCAAGGCCAATGGAGAATGAATAGGTATTGCCACCCGACAGGTCGGTTGCGGCCACGCCATCGATCACATATTTAATTGGCGTTGTGGTCGATGCGCCGTGCTGCGCCAGCGCAGACAGTGCGGCAATCGTCGTCTCCTCTTGCCGCACCCTTGCGCCCTTGAATTCAAGCAGACTGAAGCTCAGTATCGGGGTCGCGGCCTGCAAGTTCTCATATTGCAGGGCCAGATCTTGCTGCAAATAGGCCTTGGCTAGCATGTTCAGCATCTGGTTGCGCACAAAGTCCAGGTTGCCGGTTAGCCCCACCAGGTCAATCTTGGAGACATCGAGGTCTTTAATGCTGGCTGGCTTGAGTGTGCCTTTGAGCGCTTTGAGGCGATCAGCCTGGCGCTGGCCCAGCTCCTTTTGCAGCTGCGCGGCATAGATATCGCGCTGAACCTGGTGCAGGCTGGATTTGGCCGTGGACACGGCCTTGCCCCGCGAGGCCAGTATCTTGAAGGCGGCGTCCAGTCTGGCCTTGGCTTCGTCAACGCCATCGCCTTTGGGGCCAGTCGCCAACACCAGCGAAAAGCTAATCGACACATCATCCCAAGCCTGGGTGGGCATGTCGCCAAAGTTGCCGCCATCGAGCCCATCGAGCGCCTTCTCCGCGCCCTGTAACTTGCTGATCTCACCCGTGATGCCGGTGTAGAGCTTGTAAGACGCATTGAGTACGTTCAGCGTCTTTTGAATCATTTGCGCCAGCTGGTTCATCTCCTTGACGGCACCGATGGCGCTGGCCGGGGTGGCCAGCATCACGCCCAGGCTAAAGAGATTGGTGGCGACATCCAAACCAAACTTGACCCATTCCTCGGCTTCCCAGCGCTCAACGGCTGACTTGTATTTTTGCACCTCGGTATCGACGACCGCTTGCTGGGCAAAAAGCTCCGACTCCAACTTGCCTACCTTGGCTTCCTGTGCGGCCGCTTCGCCTTTTTGCTGGGCAATGAGACCGTCATAAAAGCTCGTCAAATCAGATTGCTGAGCCGCATTGGCATCAATCATCTTGGTCAGCAAGTCGCCGCTTTGAATGATGTTGTCGTTGAGGGTTTTGCCAACGTCGATGGTGAGCTCGGCCTGCTTGCGCAGGGCCACTGCGACCTGGTTCTGGTTGATCTGGAGTTGAATCGCATCCAGGTAGGCCAGGATCTTCTGAATCCACGCCTCGTAGGCCCCAAAGGGCAAGATCGGTACAAAGCTGCCGAACGTGGGGTTGGTCGTGAAGCTCGACAAGTCCAGCGCACGGATGCGCAGATTCAGCACCAAGGGGTCGGCGCTGGTGGATGGGATGGAGTCTGCGATCCAGCGCAGGGAATCACGCACCAAGCCCTGTATGGCAGCGTCGCCACCAGCGGCCTGGTCGCCCGCCACAGCCTCGGCAAATGTCAGGGCAAACTGCAAACTGTCGATCATCCCCTCAATGGCATTGGCCGGAATGGGGCGCCTCACATCCAGCATCGCCACCGGGTCGGCTTCCCGACCTTCGCCGCTGAGGCCATAGAGCAATCCATCGACCACCAGGGCGTATTTGTTGCCAGCGGCATTGACGATGGCCATCGCGCCCAAAAATTCATCGCAGGCGATGGACAGCGCGTCATAGGCGCCGTCTTTGACCTTCAGCACGACCGGCTGGCCCGCCTGGCGCATGTCCATGACCTGCCCATACAGGCCAATTCGGGTGCCAGGCACCTCCACGGTGTCCGAGGCTTGGGCAACATTGGCCAGTATCGTGAAATCTTTCACCGAGTCGGCGGCGACAAACTGCATCTCGTCCAAGGCAATGCGTGCCTTGTAGGTACTGATGGTGGGGGTGGCGATGGAGCTCACCAGGCCGGGCTGATCGAGCGGCAGCATTCTCACAAAATCACGATGATCGTTAATCGTGAAATTGCTCTGTATCGTGCCTTGGTACTTTTGGGTAAAAGCCGCCTTGAATACGCTCTGCCAAACCAGGCTGCGCTTGTACTCTACAAAAAGAGTCAAGGGTGACAGTTCTACCAAGGTGGTTGTTGTCGCTGTTAATCGATCATCTAATTGGGCAAAATTCATTTTGTTGCCCGCATTGAAAATCGAAAAAACGCTGTTGTTTTTGGCCCAGACCGCATCTCGCCACTCACCCTGAGTCAGACTCTCTACAAAAGCGGTGCTATTGCTGAGATTCAGCAAATTGCCATATTGCTTCACATAACCATATTCACCCTTATTGAGGTCGGTGGTAAATTGAGAAAAATAAGTGGCATCAGGCCCGGATAGTTTTTCCGGCTGATTGGCGTAGGCATCTTGGACACGCTTAAATTGAGTCGATGGATAGGCAAACACCTGCATGATGCAGTCTCCCGCGTCCACTCCGGAGACAAAGTGCGTTCCCCATTGCTTGAAAAAGCTGAGGTAGTCATTGGCATCCTGTAGGCCATAGGTGCCCTGCTCATTCAGTGACTTGCCAAAGTGCCGCAATCCCACCATGGCGCTGTAGAAAGCCGGGCTCACGCCATAGGCCGGATCAGGGGCCTTGGGTCGCATATGGACCAAAATACCGGACGCACCGGCTGCATGGTCTGCCGTGCCATCGCATCGGCTGAGCTTGACCAAGGCATAGCCAAAGTCAGGGTTGTCAAGGTCTACGCCGACTGTTTTGCTCAGGGCCTTCATGGCAGCGTCGTTGCTTGCCGCTCCCATCAAAAGGCTGCCTGTGGGCAGGCCGGGTGAATTGACGTTGCTTGACGGATCGACGATGCGATAGGGCACCAAAGCTGAGAGCAAGTCTTGAGCCGTGGGGTGCAGCGAAATATCTGGGTAAGCCCATTTGCCACGGGCATCGGGAATATCTTCGGCCAATGGCGTTAGCGGTTCGAATTCAGGGGAATACAAAATGTCGTTTACCCCGTTGGATGGGTTCCAATCGGAATTCAGGCCTCGAAGCAGGTAGGCGGCGCTACCGATTTTGATTGTGGTTTTCATTTCATTGATCTCTATTGGCTAAACATATTAGGAAATTTAAAATTTCATCATGAAGCGATTGCTTCATGATGTAGACGAATCGATAAATTAATGCGGAAATGGTAGCCCGTTCATAAAGAGAACCACATCCGTCACCTGCGCTGAAAGGTTTGGCTAACTGCCTTGCGACAAACTCGCCAAATAGCCCAACCCACTGATGCTGGGAAAGAAGCAGTACACCCCGCCACGCGTGGTGATGGTTCGACCAAAACCGGTAAGGTTGGTGTTGTTTTTGCCGTTCTGGCCCAGCGCGGCCAGGGTGAATGAGCTGTCAGCGGGGTCGTTAACGCCCAAGAAAACGTCTTCGCCGCTGATGTTAAAAACCGCGTTGCCTTGGGCAGAGCCACCTGGCGGCACGGCTGATTTGACGAACGAATCGGTGTCGTTCCACTGACTCGTCAAGAACTCAAATTGGTTATAGACACTGGCGTTGATAAAGTAGCCCACCAAGCCGCGCGTAGCGTCATCGGGTTGCGTGGGATCGTAGGGTGGGCCATACGGCATGGCGCGGCGCACGATGCGGTGGTGCGTGCTATCAGTGCCCACCACGCCAGCGTTGCGCGGGTTGTTGCGCCGGATGTGCGAGCCAATCGGGCACTTGAGGCCCAACGTGTCATCCGTGGCGGCGTCGGGGCTGACGTAGGTGAAGTTGTTGCGTTGCCCGTTGGGCAGCACCGTGCCCTGTTCAGTGGGACAAAGCTCCAACGGGTTGCCATTGCGCCAGCGCCCGCAGATTTTGGCCGCCAGCATTTCGGTGTCCACACCCGCTTGTGGCGCGTAGCTGGCAAGCAGTTGGTCATAGGCCGCCACGTCTTGCTCAAGAATCCGAAAAGCGGCGTAGCTGCTGTTGAGCGACAAGGGCGCGGGCGTGACGCTGTAAGTGCCCCCGCTCTCGTTGGGGTAGCCCAGCAAAAACTCGCCTGTAGCCACCATCGGTTGGTCGTCCGCAGGGCGCTTGCTGGCCGGTGCGCCTGCCACGTTGGGCTGGGCAATGCTGTCGCGGTAGCCGAAATGAATTTTGTTGTCAGGCAGCGCCGTGGCGTCGTGGGCCGAAAGCTCAACCATGCTGCCAGCAAAGGCCTCGCGCAGTTGCGCAGAGAGGGCCTCCAGCGTTTGCAAAGAATCTTTCACCCACAGGCTGAGCAGCACGTGGACTTGGGCGCCCTTGTCAAGACCACCGACCCACGTGGCTGGTGCGCTGGTGCCGGTATCGCCCACGTTGTTGGCCACGGTGGCGCTGGTGGAACCCAGCTGAAACGAAGGGTCGAAACTTTGAAGATCGGCGCTGGAGACACCCAGCGCAGCCAATCCGGGGCAGGTGAAGCTGATATTGAGAAAGCTTGTGGGCTTGGCGAGTTCGCGCAGCGCAGTGGTGATTTTGGGCAGCCCATTGCTGCCCGCAACCAGGGCTGCAATGAACGGCCCCGCCGCCACCGCGTTGCTGATGCTGAGCACAAAATGGCGTGAAAAGTCGGCGCGGTACCCGCGCAGCAGCGTGCCTTGCACGTCGGCGTAGTTGATCGGTGGCGTCATGATGAAGCTTTAAGAAAACGCCGCCAACACTTGCTGCACGGTCTGCGGATAGGCGGCATACAGCGTGTTGTTGGGGCTATGCTGAGAGGCGTCGTTGGCGGCAACGAAGGCGGCAAAGCCGGCCACGTTGTCGGCCACCGGAATCAAGGCCGCGCCGCCAACCACGAACTGAAGATTGGCGTCAAAAACATCGCCAAGTTGGGCGACAAAATCGCCAATATAGGCGTTAAAGCTACCGTCATATTCCGTGATCACGCCGATGACCAATGTGTTTGA